>CAYOPG010000029.1:0-25314 GCA_964405775.1 uncultured Lentisphaerales bacterium | reverse complement strand
GGCGAAACGGCGGCAGGCTTATCTGGTTTGCCTGCTGTTTCGCAGTCGCCTGTCGCCAGCTCCTTGCCGGGCTTGAAGTTCCTCGTGTTTAATTCCATAATTGATAATCCGATTTCGTACTAAAAGCGGAGACTATACCAACAGCCCGCCGCTGACGCAAGCAAATTCTGATTCTTATTTCGGCTTTAGGATACAGGTTTTATGAAAAACCACAGGAAAACATCAGCTTCCTCTAGCTAAACGCCTTGCATGGTGGCAGGGTTCGCACCCCGCCACCACTATAGACAACCTACCGCAACATCAGCGTGGTTGCAGACGGAGGCGACGTAAGGAAGACGACAGAGCCGGGTTCGGCCAGTTCGCCTGCGAAGCCAACCACGCCCGCCGTTGCCGTAGCGGTTCCGGTGAATTTCCCGAAAGGCTCTTCGGAGATTCTGGCAGAACCGAAGTTGCCCGACATGTATCGTGACCGGTACACTTCAGGCACGCCTTCCCATATCGCAACGCGTCCTCCGCCGCCATTCGCGCCTACGGTGCCGCTGGTAAGGCCGCCGTCAGCAGATATCGAGCCTTCGCCCAGGAGCCGCGCGCAGTCTATGAACACGCCACCGCCGGAGCCGTCGCCATCCATATTCGACGGTGCGATTCCCCCGTTTGCCGAAATCGCTCCGTCGACTAGGGTCGTGCCCCTTACGTGCAGCCAGATAAGCCCACCGCCTCGGCCACCGTTACGTCCGCCTGCGCTGCCGCACAGTAGCGGCAGGTTTGCAGACCCGTAGGTAGGGCCGCCTCTAGCAGGTCTGCTTGGGTCGTGTGTGCTCGTAGCCCCCTTGCCGCCGTAGCTGCCGCCACCGCCGCGGTCGGCTCCACTGGTGAGCCCACCTCCCGGCCCGCGCCCGCCAGTGGGGAGTCTGCCGTGGAAGCCACCAGCATTGGCGCTCAATGTGCCGTCCGTGAAAATCCGCAATGTGGCGACATCTAAAAACATCGAACCGCCGTTCGTGGGGTGCGAATAGACACTCAAAAGGCCGTTAGTGTATATGGAGAGAGTCCCCGACACGTCCACCCGATTGCCGTAATTAGGTGAAACGCCGTTTGTTGGTGAACTGTGCAACTGTAGCTCCGCGCCGTTGCCGACGGCAAGATTGCCGCGGCAGTCGATGTTGGCATTTGTAAGCACAAGCTTCGTTCCGGAATTCGCGACAGTCAAATCCCCTTCCAAATACAATGCCAATCCACCTGCGAGGAAGATTTTGCCGGCTGTCACGGCCAAGCTCGGCATTTCAATAAGCTCAGTATCTCCCAAATGCAAAACGTAAGAACCAAATGAAAGCGTTTCGTATGGGAAGAATGTCATTTGCGTGAAATAAAGAGAGCCATGGCCAAACTTAGTATCAGCGTTGGCGAACGAGCTTTCGGAGCTGAACTGCACTTCCGGCTCAAGCAGTGCTTGCGCTGTTGGGTCTGTGATGTCGATTGCGATGCGCCCGCCTGAGCCGCCGACGTAGGCCGTACCGCCATTTGCGGTAATAGCTCCGGAACCCGACATTGTTGCGCATTGTACGTATACTCCGCCACCTGATCCAGCACCAGACAAACCGCCGAGTCCGTTCGCGCCATTTGCATTGATGGCTCCCCCGATCTCAGCGTTGCCGGAGGCGAAAATCTGCACAAGGCCGCCGCCCGCGCCCCCTCCGTTGGTGGTATGGCTCGATGCGCCACCGCCGCTCCCCGGTTGCTCCGGCATTGATGCGGAACCGTATGCTACGCCTCCATAAGCCAGATAGCCTCCACCCAGCAAGCCCGAGCCGTGATCACCATGACCAGCCCCTCCACCACGGTGCTGCGTGGTACGCCCCCCCCCGGGCCCGTTACCGTGTTGTGGGTAAACCCCGCCCTTGAAGCCTTTGCCGCGGACGTCAATGCCGCCGTCGGCTCCAATCGTCAAATCTTCGCAGACGATGTTGACGCGCGCGTCGGGCGTCCAGCCGTCAATGCCGTTTGTGTCCGTGTTCTGAACGTGCGTCACCGTGCCGGAGATTGTCACGGTGTCAGCCGTGAGCACCGTATCCCAGCCATCAAAAGTCAGCGTCTTGCCAACGTTAACTGTAACGGATGAAAGTTCAGGAGTTGCCACATCCAGTGTCACGGCGTGGTTGACCGTAACCGGCGCCCCGGCGCGAGGCACACCCGGCACGTTCCACGTCGCGGGGTTCGTCCACATGCCGTCTGCAATACTTGTCCATTCTGCTATGGTGCCAATCGTGGAGAAGCTTGTGACTGCTGAAGATACGGAACCGTATGAGTTTTCTGCATGCGCCTGAAAGTAGTAAGTGGTCGTAAGCGAAAGTCCTGTCAGATTCACAGGATGGTATCCCATTGGGACAACTCCGAGATCGTTAGTGGTCACAAGTGCGTCCGCAGCAGTCCCCCAAGTGAAGTATACACGCGCCTCGTTGCCATCGTCGAGCGTAGCGTTCAGACGCGCGGTTGTGTCCATTACCAGATCGGCTCCAACGCCCGAGAGCCCAGGCGCACCGGGCGTCCTGAAGCTTGGCGCCGCGCTCGTTGTTCCCCAGGCCATGGCGTAATCATTGCTCGCCATGAAATTGTAATAGTAGACTGTGTTCGGCAGAAGCCCGGCAAGAGCCGCCGCCGTTTCAGAGCCTTCCGGAGGCGTGCCCAAGTTGACTGAATCGCCATTTTCGAGCCATGCAGAAGCGTCAGCTCCGCAGTCGTTCGTTGCCCAGAAGGCGTAAAGGGTGGTCGGAGGCGCACCTTCATATGTCACCGTGCCGGAAATCATCGCGGAAGTATTCAGCACATCAGTTGCTGCGCCATTCGCCACTTGCGGTTCGCTCGGCAGAGTCGTGAAGCTCGCCGATGACGGTGCGAACGCAAGACCGACATCGTTCGTCGCAGCGAAACGGTAGTAGTAAGTCGTACCCATTGCAAGCCCCGTGAGCGGAACGCTGAAGCTCTGCTGCGCCTGCGTTGCGATTCCAAGCTGGTTTGTGTTTGCCCATGCGCTTGCGTCCGTGCCACCGTCAGTTTCGCCCCAATATGCGATTACTGCCGTCTCGGCAGTTCCTGTCGAAACAAGTCCCCCGTTGATGGTCGCCGCAGTAAGAGAGATGCCGGAGGCGGCTTCGTTTGCTATCTCAGGGGCTCCGCCTGGCGCATAGCCCTTGTACGGATGGTCCAGCGGAAGGACTCCGGCCATTCCCCACTTGTGCGCCAGGTACCCTTCGACCTTCTGGCGATCCTCGACGGGAAGTGCTGTTGAAAAGGCCATTATCTCAAGAGCGTCGAATTCCGCCATTTCTCCGCTGCTGACGTGCGCGCCTATACGTACGCCTACCGTGGACGAAGTATTTAGCGTCTTTGTGTTTGTTTTGGGAGGTTGACCGTTGATGTAGAAGCTGTTCACCCCGGCGTTGTAGTCAGATATTACAATCCAGCCTCCACCACTTATGGAACTGACCCCCGTGTTGAACCCGCCCCCAAACCCCAGTAGTGGTTGCCCCAGACATACGTACCGGAGACGCGACTGCAAATGCCAAATGCTTGATTTCCCTGCGACGCGCCATAGTGAAGGACATGCTCATAGTTGATGCCATTCTGCCCTATGTTTGCCACCACCGCGATTAGCGTGCGCGGATTAGCCCCTGTTGCCGGAACGCACGCCGTATTCAGGAACATGGAATCAAAATGAATTCCGGGCAATCCGTTTGTGACAGAACTCACATACATCGGCCTGCTTGCGTCCGCAGTCTGTGTGGCATGTTTGTCCTTGCCGCTCTTGTCGCTCCACTGCGACACGCGGCCAACTGAAGTCGTCGTTATGGTTGAGCTGTCGGCAGCATCCAGCCAAAGCTCAAGACCAGCTATTTCGGTTGGCGTAAATGCCATTAACTGTGCAGCGTAAAAGCCAATAGCTGTGCACAATACTACTTTAAACAAGTTTGTTTTTTTCGTATCTACCTTCATATGCCATTCATTTCGCATTATATGCCAGACATTACCAGCTTCCCGTAGGTTGAGCTGAAATCATTCCATCTCTGTTAAAAGCTACGTATATTGTACATTCTCGGCAGAGGCAAATCAAGACATTTTAACACAAAGAGTCGCTGAAAACAGTCGCTGAAATTCAATGGCTGTTACAAGTCATGTAAAAGAGCAAAAAGCAAAAAAAATGCTGTCGGGATGGGCATCACTTTGTGCGCCCATCATCGATATCAGTGCTGAACACGAATCCCTATGTCCGATCAACCTACGCTCTTATTGGAGCTATTCCCCGATAATTTTGATAAGGACTCGTTTGTCTCTGCGTCCATCGTATTCGCCGTAGAATATCTGCTCCCAGGGGCCGAGGTCGAGCTTGCCCTTAGTTACAGCCACAACCACTTCACGCCCCATGATCTGGCGTTTGAGATGGGCGTCGGCGTTGTCCTCGAAACCATTGTGAGCATATTGAGTATAGGGTTTTTCAGGCGCAAGCTTTTCGAGCCAATTTTCGAAGTCAGAATGGAGGCCAGATTCGTCGTCGTTTATAAATACGCTTGCTGTTATATGCATTGCGTTGACGAGGCATAGGCCTTCACGGATCCCGCTGGTTTCCAGCTCCTTCTCCACCTCTCGCGTGATGTTATTGTATCCACGCCTTGCCGGTACGTTGAACCAAAGTTCTTTTCTGTGTGATTTCATGCATATACCTTAACATGGACAAACGCACTGTTTCAATGAGATCGTAACTTGGAAGTTTTCCGCGGAAGTTTTCCGTTTTATTGGTTACTTCTTTTTCGGTTTCCGTTCTTTTTATTGTTGTGGTATACTCGCAATCAAATTCTATGGTAAGAATAAATACAGGGGGAGCAATGCCGGATGACGCCGGAGGAATTCAAATGCCAGAACGCATAGCTGATGCTTTGCGCAATGCAGTAGATACCAAGCTGTTCTGGATCGGGGATGACATGCTGTCTAAAGCCCCTGCGATGTTCAAAACTCTTTTTCCAGGGGAAAGGGCATGCTTGGTTGCCGACAGAAACACGCTCTCCGCCGCGGGGCGCGAGGTTTACAGCTCTTTGCACTCTGCAGGGGTGGAGCTGGTTCAACCATACATATTCAACGAGCCGCCGCATGCAAGCATAGAAGCGGCTGAAACCATACGCGCTTATCTGGCTGACCATAATGCCATTGCAGTGGCGGTTGGATCCGGCTCAATCAACGATATATGCAAGCTCGCCTCGTTCCGCGCCGGTAGAAAGTACATGTGCATCGCCACTGCGGCATCAGTCGACGGCTATGCCTCTTCCGGCGCGCCGATGACTATCGACGGGTTCAAAAAAACAGTCCCGTGTCCGGCTCCCGCAGGGATCATCGCGGATCTGCTTGTTCTCCAGCGCGCCCCTTATGACATGACGGCGGCGGGCTACGCTGATTTAATTGCAAAAGTCACTGCTGGTGCGGACTGGATAATCGCTGACGAGATATGCGGTGACGCCGAGCCGATTCAGGATATACCTTGGCGCATGGTGCAGGATCCGCTCGAAAGCTGGATAAACCACCCACACGAGTTGAAGAGCGGAGATCCGAACGCTTTTTCCGCGCTTTTTGAAGGGCTGACAATATCTGGGTTCGCAATGCAGGCGGCGGATTCATCGCGCCCTGCCTCTGGATGCGAACATATGTTTTCGCACGTTTGGGAAATGGCCAATGTCAAGCTGAAAGACGGTACGGAGCCATCTCATGGTTTTAAAGTGGGCATTGGGTCGCTTGCGGCGCTGACAGCCATGGACGCTTTTTTTTCGGAGCCGTTCACTCGCGGCGACATAGAGGAGGCTGTGTCGAGGTATCCTTCGTGGGAAGAGCGTGAACGTTTGATCCGTGGTTTATTCGGAGAAGGTGCGCTGTGCGAAAAAATCCTTGGTGAAAGCCGTGCCAAACATTTGGGGCGCGAGGCGCTTGAGGCTCGGCTTGGAATGATCGCCGATTCTTTTGAAATCCTGCGTGGCAGGGTGGAGTCGCAGTTGATGCCGTTCCCGCGAATGCGGGAGATGCTGCGTGTGGCAGGGTGTCCCGTGCGTCCTCAGGACATTGGCGTTACTGCGAGCAGATGCGCGGCGACAGCAATAGCCGCGCAGATGTTGCGCACGCGCTATACAGTGTTGGATTTGGCGTATGAAACGGGGCGCCTGTTCGAAGTGGTGCGCCGAATCGGCGAGGCGTGGGAAGAGTGAGTTTGCAGGTGGAGTTTTAAAGTCGGTAATAATCGGAGGGAATCATGAAAACGCTTGATGACAAAGTCGCCCTGATTACAGGAGGGGCGTTGCGTCTTGGCAGGGAGCTGGCGATAGCGCTTGCTCGCGAGGGGTGCGACATTGTGATCCACTACCGAGAATCTGCTGCTGAAGCGAAGGAGCTCGCAGGGGAAATCCGTGCCATGGACAGGCAGGCCTGGCTCGTATGTGGTGATTTCAACAATATTTTCGAGCCCGAGGCCGTAATGCGCACAGCATGGGAGATGGCTGGTTGGGTGGATGTCTTGGTCAACAACGCCGCTGAGTTCTCGCAGATGACTTTGTTGGAGATGACGTCCGAAGAGATCGAGGAAATATGGCGCATCAACACACTTGCTCCGATAATTCTTACCAAGACTCTGGCAGATTTGGCGAGCACTAGCGAAATACTGCCAGACGATTATTGTGGCAAGGTGATAAACATTCTTGACCGGCGCGTATCCAAACCTGACCGTGGATGTCTTCCATACTGGCTCACCAAAAAGGGGCTTGAGGCTTTCACGCTCGGCGGGGCGCTGGAATTAGCTCCGCGCATAACCGTGAACTCCGTGGCGCCGGGGCCGGTGTTAGCGCCGGATTCTCCTGATTTGCTTGAGCCAGCCGGGCCGATGCCGCTTGCGGTGCGCTGCCTCCCGGCCGATGTGGTGGATGCCGTGCTGTTTCTAGCCAAGACGGTCGCGGTTACAGGGCAGGTAGTATATGTCGACAGCGGGCAGCACCTCCTGTGATAAATCCCTTTATCCGGACGGCGGGGTTTGATAAACTGACTCCCGTGCCGCCAGCTTAATTTTGCACTCGCTATCTCTAAGAATCTTAAAGAAAGGTCATTACAACAAATGAAAAAGCAATCTCTTAGCACTTCACATGGAAGTGATGCATTCACACTCGTAGAGCTTCTAGCGGTAATTGGCATTTTGGGGATTCTTATGTCGCTTATGGTCCCGACCGTCAGTTTCGTGCGCGAGCATGCAAAGTCAACACAATGTGTCAACAACCTCCGCCAATGGGGCTTGGCCATGGCCGCGTATCTTGATGAAAAGCAAGGTGTTTTCCCGACGGATGGCACTGATGGCGGTGCCGGGACACCTTCGGCCCAGAAGCCAGATGCATGGTATAACGTTCTACCGCCGTATCTTAATGGAGTTGATACTATGGCGGCGCTTGTGAGTAAAAATCAGGCTCCGATTCCTGGTAAGGGTAAAAGTTTTTTCCTGTGTCCTAGCTCCAGGGATGATCCCGGATATTCCGGCAGCTCGTTTTTCTCTTCGTATGCGCTGAACCACTGGATTAACGCCGAAAAGGGCAAGGGCTTCACGAAGCGTCTGCGTCTGACCCAAATACATAATCCATCAGTGTTTGTGGTCATGTCAGAATCTCCCGACGGCCGCACGGCAAGCGTGCACCCGTCGACCATGATCGGCGAAGGCGGATTCACCGGATTCCGCCACCGAGGTTCTGCCAATGCTCTTTTCGCAGACGGACGCGTTGCGAGCATCCCCCAGAAGATCGGCTGGCACGAAGGCATGGCCTTGACTGACAACGCCGGGGATTTCCAATGGAACCCGCAAGACGAGGTCATACAATAATGGTTCCTCAGTGGATCATTGAGAAGAAGAGGGATGGCGGAGAGATCCCTGATGCGGAGCTGCGAGAGTTCGTGGACGCGTATGCAGCCGGCACGTTGCCGGATTACCAGATGGCTGCCTTCGCCATGGCTGTGTTTTTCAAGGGCATGACGTTCAACGAGGTCACGGTGATGACCGACGCTATGATGCGATCCGGGGATGTGCTGGATCTGGGCGGACTCTCACGTCCGACCGTTGACAAACATTCCACTGGTGGCATAGGCGATAAGATTTCCATCCCGCTCGCTCCGCTGGTGGCAGCCTCAGGCGCTGCAGTGCCTATGATCTCAGGACGAGGGCTCGGCGTCACAGGAGGCACACTCGACAAGCTTGAATCGATACCAGGCTACAACACTCAGCTCTCGACACGAAAATTCCGCCATGTGCTTGAGAAGATCGGCTGTTCGATAATAGGCCAGACCAGCCGCCTCGCGCCCGCTGATAAAAAACTATACGCATTGCGAGATGTCACCGGGACTGTGCCGTCCATACCGCTGATTGCATCAAGCATAATGTCAAAGAAGCTTGCAGAGGGCGCACAGGGACTCGTGCTTGATGTTAAGTTTGGCGCAGGCGCTTTCATGAAGGATGTAGACAAAGCCCGGCAACTGGCTGAGACGATGATCCAGATCGGACGCAATATGGGCAGAGACATGTCTGCTCTCCTAACGGATATGAATCAGCCACTGGGCGATGCGATCGGCAACTCTCTTGAGATCGCCGAGTCAATCGAGGTGCTCAAAGGCGCTGGACCGTCTGATGTCATAGAGCTCACTGTTGCGCTCGGAGCCGAGATGCTGGTGCTAGCCGGAATATGCAGAGACGCGGAGGAAGGCGCAGCGAAAATTCGTTCGAATATTGATTCTGGCGCGGGCTTAGAGATATTTGCAAAGATGATCAAGGCGCATGGAGGGAATCCCAAAGTGGTTTCAGATCCCAGACTGCTCGGGAGTTCACCGGTTTGTGCTGATGTGTTGGCGGAAGATAACGGTTGTGTATGCTATGTCGATGCCGACGCAATTGGCCGCATTGTCCTCCTGCTCGGCGGTGGACGCAAACTCAGCACCGATTCCATTGATCACCTGGTTGGGATCGACCGTCTGGTAAAGGCTGGTGCAAAGGTCACCGGCGGCGAACCTTTAATGAGGATACACGCCCGCAGTAAAAAAGAAGCAGAGGCGGTGATGGGGCAGGCGCGTAAGGCTGTGATAATTGCCGACGTCCGGCGTAAGAAGGCCAACCCGCTGATTCTGGAGAAGATTGGCGGAAGAACCGGGAGCGAGGCGTGACATCTGAACAAACCGCGAAGCTTTTGGAGGCGGCGCGTGAAGCGGCGCGTAATTCCTACAGCCCATACTCCAAGTTTGCTGTGGGTGCGGCGTTGCTGTCCGACGATGGCACCGTGATTACCGGCTGCAACGTGGAGAATGCGTCATTTGGTCTTACCAACTGTGCCGAGCGCACTGCGATTTTCAAAGCGGTCAGTGAGGGCAGGAGGTCTTTTCTGGCGTTAGCGGTTGCGGGCGGATGTGCTGGCGCACCTGCCACGCCTTGTGGCGCGTGCAGGCAGGTGATTGCAGAGTTCTGCAGTGAGGATATGCCTGTGATTTGCGTCCCATTGGAAGGCGACGACGTGTTGGAGTTCACCGCCGGTGAACTTTTGCCTCACGGTTTTGATTTTGTTTCCGGCGATCCCGATAAAAATGCCTGCACGGGAAAGGGCGAGTTCAAGAATGGCTAAGCCTGAATCATTCCCGGCGACAGCGGCGCTTCGTTTACTGGCGAGTGCCGGCGTGGAGTATACCGCCTATAAGCATACGTACGAACCGCATGGCGGCACAGCGCATTGTGCAAAAGAGCTTGGAGTCGACGAACATCGCGTTGTCAAGACGATTGTGCTAAAGACTAACGAAGGGAAGCCTCTCATAATGCTTATGCACGGCGATTTCGAAATTTCGTTGAACAAGCTCGCGCGCATCGTCGGTGTCAAGACGATAGAAACATGCGAAATCGAGGAAGCACAACGCCACAGCGGTTATCTTGTAGGGGGGACAAGTCCATTTGGCTTCAGAAAGAAGATCCCGCTGTATGCGCAGAAGACCATATTCGATCTTGATTGGATCATTATTAACGGCGGCTCACGCGAGATCTTCGTGAAGATTTCACCTGCCGCCCTCAAGTCGGTTCTTGGCGCAATCCCTGTCGAGGCGCAGCAGTAAGAAATATCTATTGTTTTAAAGGTAATAAAATGGGCAGAATTGTTTTGGGTTCGGGCAAGGACCGCTCCTTGGTGCGGCGCCACCCGTGGGTGTTTTCCGGCGCTGTCGCGAAGGTCTCAGAAGAACTCGCCGATGGCGATCTGGTCGAAGTTGTCTCTTCGAAAGGCGAGTGGCTGGGGCGCGGTTTTTTTTCGCGGCACTCTTCAATCGCGGTACGCATATTGACGTTCGAACGTGAAGAGGAAATCAACGGCGATTTTTTCAAAACCAGGTTGCTCTCAGCTTGGAACGCTCGCGCGGAGCGCTGGAATGGGCAGTCTCACAATGCTGTCCGCTGGGTGCACGGGGAAGGCGATGGATTGCCGGGACTTGTGATCGACCGGTATAGTGACGTAATCTCGCTGCAACTCCTGACATCAGGGATGGATATTCGTCGTGACACGATTCTCAAGGCAATCTCCGGTATCTTCCCCGAATGCTCTGTTTATGAACGTTCTGATGTAGCGATGCGGAAGCATGAAGGCCTTGATGAGCGTAAGGGGCTACTTGTGGGGAAGGAGCCAAATGGAAGAATACCGGTAGCTGCAAATGGTTTGAAATGGTTCGTCTCCGTGGAAAGTGGACACAAGACGGGCGGATATCTCGATCAAGTCGACAACTGGAACAAAGTCGGAGTGCTTGCAAAGGGTAAAGACGTGCTGGATGCTTTCTGCTACGGCGGTGGCTTTGCATTGTCTTGTCTAAAGAGCGGTGCCAAGAGTGTTTTAGCTGTCGATTCTTCGCAGCCTGCGCTAGATGTGTTCGCCGAGAACATGCGTCTCAACGAAGTGGAGTCTGATAGGTGCGCCGTGCGTTGTTGCGACGTGTTTACTGTGCTTCGCGAATTCCGCGACAGGGGCAAATCGTTCGATATGATAATCCTCGATCCTCCGAAGTTTGCCGATTCCAAGGGGCATGTTGAGAAGGCTTGCCGTGCTTACAAAGACATCAACCTGCTCGCTTTCAAGTTGCTGCGCCCAGATGGAGTGCTCGCCACGTTTTCGTGTTCGGGTGGCGTATCCCCCGAGTTGTTCCAAAAAGTTGTTGCCGACGCGGCTCTTGATGCCAAGCGTGACGCCTCCGTGATCGACCGCTATACTCAGGCACCCGACCACCCTGTGGCTCTGCCGTGCCCGGAAGGACTGTACCTGAAAGGGTTGCTCGTGCGTTGCCGCGGATGACTCGGACGCATTCAACGACTGTGTGTAACATGGAATGCGATATACTACTAGTTGCGGTCAATGCCGGTTATGCCCATACATCGCTTAGCTTGCGCTGCATCATGGCGAACCTCGGAGAGTTCGGGGAACGGACACGCATTCTTGAATTAGACACCAGCTTGTCGCCCATGCAGATCGCTGAACGCGTTGTTGAAATCTCACCGCGGATCGTGGCGTTTTCAACATACATCTGGAACGCCGTGGTCATAGCCGATGCCCTGCGCGTTCTTGAGGCGGCAAGACCAGATATTGTGCGCGTTGTCGGCGGACCTCAGATAGTGCCAGATGATGATCCCTCGATGCTTCTCCAGCTCGTTGATGTGGCAGTGTGCGGGGAAGGGGAGCTTGTTGCGGCGGATGTTTTCCGCGATATTCTGTCTGGTAAATCCGTGGCGAAAATTGTTGATAAAGGCGCTCCTGATTTGGGACGTGTTCAGTTGCCATACAGGCTTTACCGCGATGACGACCTGGCCACACGGATAGTGTACGCGGAGACTACACGCGGATGTCCATTCCGCTGCGAGTACTGCACTTCGTCAGACAGCGGGGGGATCCGAAAATTTCCGCTCGATAAAATTCTCTCTGCGTTTGATGATCTTATGCGCCGCGGCGCGAGGCGTTTCAAGTTTCTGGACCGGTCATTCAACTTCGGAGGCGAACATTCGTTGGCAGTGCTGGATTTTTTCATTGAACGCAAGACTCCTGAACTGCGGCTGCATTTTGAGTTCACTCCGGATGCGCTTGATACGGAATGGCGGGCCAGACTTAAAAGTTTCGAACCTGGAATGCTGCATATTGAGATGGGGGTGCAGACATGGAACAAGGCCGTTGCAGATCTAATACGCCGTCCATTGAAGCCAGAGGCGGTTGAAAATGCGTTGCGCTTCATGATCGAGGACGCCGAGGCTGACGTGCACGCCGACCTGATTGCCGGACTTCCAGGGGAGACGCCGGAATCTTTCATTGCTGGTTTCAACAGGCTTGTCGCTATCTCGCCAGCAGAAATACAAGTCGGTATTCTTAAGCGACTGCCGGGAACGGCAATCGGGCGTCACGATAAAGAATTCTCCGTAAAGTGGAGCCCTGTTCCTCCCTACGAGATTCTGGAAAACAGCACCTTCTCGTTTGAGGCGATGCGCGAAATGGAGCGTTTTAGCCGTTGCTGGGACATGCTTTACAACCGTGGCCGTTTCCGCACCAGCACTCCCATGCTATGGCGAGACGGAGCTTCCCCGTTTTCAAGAGTTTTAAAAGTGTCAACTTCGGTTTATGACAAAGTCGGCAGAATGCACGCTGTTTCTCCCAAACGGCTAGCGGATTCGGTGCTGGAGGTGCTGACCCGGGAATGCGGCGTGGCAGAGTCGGAGGCTCGTGCCGCGCTTGAGCGCGACGCACGCGAATCGGCTTGGAAAAACAGTTAGTGTTTAGTGGCTGAAACCAGCCAATGGGGCATTGGGGGCGGGACGGTTTGGGTTTCACCCGGGGTGAATCCGACCTCCTTCATCCAGCCTTTGATCTCTTCGTCGGAAAACACCCAGCCATGCTCCGTAGTCAGCGCCATGTTGATGGCGAAAAGAGCGGAAAATTCAGGCTTTGTGTGTGTTGAATCGGTCATCATGTCAAGTATGAACAGCTTGCCTCCAGGCTTCAACGCATTGTGAGCCCGGCGGAGGATGTCAACGATCTGTGCGGGAGACTCCTGATGGAGAGCTCCGAAAATCGTCACTGCGTCGAAAGACGCCATGGGATAGATGTCGGTATGGTAATCCCCAGGCCGGCATTCGACGCGGTCGGCAACGCCCGCTTGCTTCACGCATTCCGCTGCGATGGCCGAGACTGCGGGGAGATCGACTGTCACGCACTTGATTTGAGGGTTGGCTTTGGCGATGAGTGCCGCGTAGGTGCCTGGTCCCCCAGCCAGATCGAGCAGGGTGGAGCAGTCGGAAAGATCGAGCATTGGCACGACGGTTTGTCCAATTGCCAGCGCGCGTCCACGCATTGACAGGACGAACCGGCGTGTCCGCTCCGGATCGTCGCCCAGATGCAGTTCAGGGGCTTCCACCGGCTTGCCGGTCTTGACAAGCTTGGCAAGCTTGCCCCAGACCGGATATACATCTCGGTTATAAAGTATCGCTTTCGAAAGATCCATCTTTGCTCCAGCAACGAGGGAAAGCGCTCCTGCCTTAGTGTTGGAATAGAGGTCGCCCTGTTTCGCAAGCACACCTATCGCCACACACGCGTCAAGAAGCAGGCGCAGTCCGCGTTCAGATGTCCCTGTTGCTTCGGCGAGTGCGGCGACTCTGGCATTGTCGCCTAGCGCATCAACCTGTGTGAAGATGTCGTACTCTAGCGCTGCGAAGAGTGTCGCCGAACCGTAGTAAGCACTGGCTAGATCGATTACCTCCTGTCCTGAAAGTTCTTTCTGCTTCATTAAAATCTTCTCCTTTGCAGATGTAACTGCATAAATTGACAGACTATACACACCGCTGTAAACATCGTTTATAGTACTCCAAAAACAACGGTCGGGGCAAATCCAAAATCTATTCCTGGTTGTATTGGCAAAAATGCACGAGTAATTTGTTTCTCTTATTTCGCCGTTTGTTGTATACTCACGATTTCATTAAAACGGTTAACGCCGCTTCAACGAAAGAGAGGTGCAGCATGTGGGATTATACAGACAAGGTTTTAGATCATTTTCACAACCCGCGCAACGTTGGTAAAATTGATAATCCAGACGGGGTGGGGCAGGTTGGCGCTCTAGCATGTGGCGACGCGCTGACTCTTATGTTCAAGCTCGACGAGAATGAGCGAATCGCCGACGTGAAGTTCCAGACGTTTGGCTGCGCTTCGGCTATTGCTTCGTCATCCGCCCTCACCGAAATGGTCAAGGGCATGACCCTTGAGGAGGCCGGCAAGGTCACGAATCAGGACATCGCCAACTACCTCGGCGGCCTACCAGAGGAAAAAATGCACTGCTCCGTCATGGGCCGCGAGGCGCTTGAGGCCGCGATCCACAATTATAAGACCGGAGAGACCACTACGCATTCGATCAGCGACGATCCGGTTATCTGCCATTGTTTCGATGTGCACGAGTCGGAAATTGTCAGGGTAGTCAAGGAGAACAAACTTACCACCGTCGAGCAGGTCACAAACTTCTGCAAAGCCGGCGGTGCCTGCGGCATGTGCAGGGACGATATCAAGGCTATCATCGACAAGGTTCTTGCGGAATCAAAGCCGGTGGAACCTTCCACCCCGCGGCCGATGACACAACTCCAGAAGATCAAAAAGATCGAGGAGATCGTCGATAGCGAGATCCGCCCCATGCTGCAGCGCGACGGCGGCGATCTGGAACTTATAGACGTCCGCGGCGACGACGTCATTATCGCATTCCGTGGTGCGTGCGCAGGATGCTCGTCATCAAGCATAACCAGATCGCTGCTTGTCGAGGCCAAACTGCACGAGTTTGTTTCGCCGGAAATCCGCGTTCTTGCGGAGTAGGAGGCTAAATGAGCAAGACAATCTACCTAGACAACAACGCCACCACTCGCGTTGACCCCGCAGTCGTGGAGGCAATGGCACCGTTCTTTTCAGAGAGTTATGGCAATCCTTCGAGTATGCATGTCTTCGGTGGCGGAGTCCACAAGTACGTCGAAGAGGCTCGCGCCAAAGTCGCCGCCATTATCCACGCAGACCCATCAGAGGTCATTTTTACTGCTAGCGGAAGCGAGTCGGACAACCACGCGATCCGCGGTGGAGTTGAGGCTATGGGCCGCGACACAACCGTAATAACCACACGTGTCGAGCATCCTGCAGTCCTTCAGTCGTGCCGTTATCTGCGCGATCAGGGCTACAACGTTATCGAAGTCGGTGTAATGTCAGACGGCACCCTCAACATTGACGAGTATAGCGCGGCGCTTGCTACACCCGGGAAAAAGTTCGTTTCGATAATGTGGGCAAACAACGAGACGGGCGTTGTTTTCCCTATAAAGAAGATTGCAGAGAAAGCCGCCGCCGCTGGAGCCGTTTTCCACACCGATGCTGTGCAGGCTGTCGGCAAACTCGGTGAAGTTGACGTGTCGAAAGTCCCTGTCAACATGTTGACGTTTTCCGGCCACAAGATCCATGCTCCCAAAGGCATCGGCGTCCTTTACATTCGCAAGGGAACGCGCATTTCTCCCTTGATTCATGGAGGACATCAGGAAGGTGGACGCAGGGCTGGTACCGAGAACGTGCCATACATCGTAGGTCTGGGCAAGGCCGCAGAGATGGCTATGGAAGAACTGGCTCGTGGCGAGAACAAGCGTGTTGCCGCTTTGCGCGACAAGCTTCAGGCCGGTCTTTTGAAGTGTCCCGATACGATGATCAACGGCTCGCTCAAGGAACGCCTGCCAAACACTCTCAACATCAGCTTCCAGTACATCGAAGGAGAGGGGATCCTCTACCACATGAGCGATGCCGGTATCTGTGCTTCGTCAGGCTCAGCCTGCACGTCCGGGTCGCTTGAGCCATCGCACGTTATTCGCGCAATGGGGGTTCCTTTTACTGCTGTGCACGGATCAATACGTTTCAGCTTCAGCCGCTATAACACTGAAGAAGAAGTTGACTACGTGCTGTCGGTCGTTCCAGGAATCATAGACAAACTTCGTGCGTTGTCTCCATTTGTAGGCTAGCGGTTTTAGTGGTCGGACGGCGAGACAAAGGGCGCAACTCTGTTTTGCTACCGGATTCTTCTGGTGCGTGTAGCCAGCTGGATTTTTCGCCTATCGGCTTCGCGACTTGGCGAGTGCCAGCGATGCCACGACGAGTTCCTCGCATAGGTACTTGAAGGTCTGGTAGTTTTCCAGCTCGGCCTTCACGCGTTCGAGGTCCTCCTCCCGTACATAGTCCGAGTGGCTCCTCTTCTGGAGGGTGTAGCTAATCTGATAGAACGCCTGCGCTTTCTCTTTGGGCTTGTGGTATTGCAGGCTGAGTTTTCCCGGGCGCTACGAGACGCCGTTCAGGGAGCACTGCTTCGGAGGTGGACGCGGATGCGTCTCCCCGGTGTTCGAGCTTAAGCTGGCGGCCACGGCAATGGAGACTGGCTCGTTCGAGAAGGCCTCCAGGCTCTGCAGGGAATGGGGGTGTGCCGTCAGCGACGACAAGGTCATGGATGTCGTGCGCAGAGTCTCCGAGCACTGCTCGGAGGAGAAGCTGCCTGCGCTCTGCGATGACGCGGCAGGGCGTGAGGACACGCTTGTGGTGATGATGGATGGCTGGTTCGCCCGTCATTGCGGATCGGGATGGGGATGCGGTCGGGCGGGCGGAGAGCGTGTCGAGTGGCGGGAGATGAAGTCCGCCGTGCTCTTCAAGCTCTCGCATGTGGCTGAGGTGGGCGGGAACAGGCGGATGCTGGGACGACGAGGTCGCTAGGCGCGAGACCCAATACTTCATGGAGCACGCGGAACACATGGACTATCTCCGGCAGCGCAAGCTGGGGCGGCCAATAGGAAGCGGCTCGGTCGAGTCGCTATGCTCTCATATCCAGAACCGCTTCAAGCGATGCGGCCAGTTCTGGTCCGCCGTAGGCCTGGAGGCGTATGTTTGGTATATCAACGGAGAGCTCCGCTACTGCTTCGAACAAGCACGGGGTGCTTAGCCCTCGAAAAAACGTCGCAAAACAGAGATGCGCCCGGGAAAGTATTGGGGAGGAAAGTATTGGGGAAAGTATTGGACTTGCCCCAGACAAAAGATTATGAGACAATCCCATTTCCTTCTTTTAACAACCCTTAAACACAAGATACAGCGTAACAATAAAGCGCACAGGAGATTTGCGGAATGAGTTTTTCTTTTTCACAGCCAGGAGCCGAGATTTTTGTGCCAGATGGAACACCAGAGTCAGAGGCGCTTGCCCGGACGAAGTCCGTTGTCGTTGCTGCACATCAAGACGATGTCGAGTTCATGGGCTTCCCGCTCATTGAAGAGGCCTTTGGAACTGGCACCCCGACTTTCTCTGCGGTCGTTATGACGAATGGTGCCGGCTCGCCCCGTAGCGGAGTTTACGCAAGTCGCTCAGACGAGGACATGCAGGAAATCCGCCGGAAGGAGCAGCGTCTGGCCTCACAGATCGGACATTACGCCAGCATGGTGCAGCTACGCTTCACCAGCAAGGCAATACGCGACGCCGAAAACAAAGCCCCGGCACAAGAGCTCTCAGCGGTTTTGCGCGCAATGAAGCCGGAGACAGTAATGACGCACAATTTCGCTGACAAGCACAACACCCACGTTGGCACGGCTCTCAATGTGTTGCGGGCAATCCGCCTCCTCCCCAAAAACGAGCGTCCTAAAAAATTTCTCGGAGCTGAAATATGGCGTAGTCTGGACTGGGTCTGCGACAAGGAGAAACTCCGCCTTGACGCCGGCGGGAACGATGCACTCGCAGCCGCGCTGATGGGAGTGTTCGATTCACAGATCGCAGGTGGCAAGCGCTACGACACCGCCACGTTCGGGCGCCGCCGCGCGAACGCCACTTATGGCGACTCGCACGCCGTGGACACTCTTGAGCAAGTCTGCTTTGCCATTGATATGACCCCGCTGATCGAGGACGACACACTCTGCCCCGGAAAGTTCATTCTCGGATTCGTGGATCGTTTCGTCGCCGAAATCCGGGAGACCCTCGCCAGTGCGGGCGGACCTGCCAATTCCTGATAGTTTCTCTTCACACTATAAGAACACTACCTCTTAAGAACCAGATTGATATGAAAAACACACTCGTACCACTAACGTCTGAACTCAAGAAACTAAAAGACGCTTCAGCAAATCGTAAACACTCCAAATTCACTTTCGCATGGGAGCGCGAAAACGGCTGCGCCTACAAATACTCTCTACCCATCCCCGATGGCATGGAGAACGACGCCTCGACAATACGCTTCGCCGAACGCACGGTCAAATTCGTGCTCTGGGCAGCCGGTGGTTGGAAGCTGCATCTCGCTGGTCCTGACGCCATTTGCGACGCAATAAAAAAAGACTACTCTAAGGGTGGCGCTCGCGAATTCGACCGCGACATGATGCTAAAGTCATACGGCCGCGAAATGGAAGTTGTCAAGTGCAAGCCGGAGCAAGTACCGGAAACAAAAGATTCAAAAAGCGGAGCTGGCATATCGTGGGAAGGTTGCCGCATTGGGTTCGACCTTGGCGCCAGCGATTTCAAGATTTCCGCTGTCGAAAACGGCGAAGTCCGCTTCAGCGATGAGTTCCCTTGGGATCCGCGCAACGCCACCGACCCTTCATACCACCTCGAAAAGCTCAACGGAGGTCTGGAGATTGCAGCAAAACATCTACCACGCGTTGACGCCATCGGCGGCAGCACGGCTGGCATTGTAGTGGACAATCGAATCCGCGTCGCCTCACTGCTCCGCGCCATCAAGCCGGAGAAATACGAGGAAGCGCAGAACATGTTCTACACCATCCAGAAAAAGTGGAATGTTCCCCTCAAGATTGAGAACGACGGTGACGTCACCGCTCTGGCCGCCTTTGTCACGAATGGCGTGAAGGCTGTTCTTGGCGTGGCAATGGGCTCCAGCGAAGCAGGTGGATACCTCGATCGCAACGGCCACATCACTGGCCGCCTGAACGAGCTCGCGTTCTGCCCAGTGGACTACTCTGCTACCGCCCCGAGCGACGAATGGTCGGGCGATATCGGAGTCGGCGCCATGTACTTTTCGCAGCAGGCCACCAACTACCTCGCTGGTCTTCTCGGCATAGCTTTCCCCGCAGAGATGAAGCTCCCAGAGCGTCTCGTGGAAGTGCAGAATCTCATAGCATCCAACGATTCGAGAGCCGAACGTCTTTATACAACGCTTGGCGAAAATCTGGGTCACTCCGCCATCTGGTACCGCGAATTCTACGACTGCGACAACCTGATGATCCTCGGTCGTGTCACATCAGGTCAAGGTGGCGAGATCATACTGGAAACAGCCAAGAAAGTCGTCGCTGAACAATATCCGGAGCACGGAGATCTGAACATATTCATGCCGGATGAGAAAGCCAAGCGCCTTGGCCAGTCCGTCGCTGCCGCCGCGCTCAGCGCACAGGAGTAGACATTGTCTTGGTGGCGGTGTTGTGTGCCTATGGCGCGGTGTTCGAGCGCACGCGTTATGAGCGCTCGTGGGCCTGCGGCACACAACACCCCAACAAAGACCGACACCTGCTTGTGACACTTCAGTTTTTTGAGCAATGTCACAAAAATGGGGAAAGCCCAATCCAATTTAGAATTGCTGATGAAGTGCGCGTTTGCTAGAATCAGGGACGATTAACCAACCAACGCATAATATATGATCCGGAAGTCAGTACAGAACCTTGAGCCTTACACTCCAGGTGAGCAGCCAAAGGTCGCCAATATAATCAAACTGAACACAAATGAAAACGCATATCCGCCATCACCTAAGATCGCGGAGGTTATGCGTGACTTCGACTCTGATCGTTTGAATCTTTATCCCGATCCTCTATGCACGCGGGTTCGTGAACTCCTTGCGGCGCGCATAGGGTGTCCGATCGAAAATATTTTCGTAGGCAATGGCTCCGACGAGGTTCTCAGACTCGCGACTTATGCGTTTGTCGAAGATGGCGGCTCCATAGGATATTTCTCACCATCGTACTCTTTATATCCGGTATTGACAGCAATCCGCGATGTAAAGGGGGTTGCTCTCCCGCTCCCCTCTTCGGCCGAACTGCCATACGCACTCGAGGGCGCCGATCTGGATAAAACTCCGGAGCTGTTTTTCGTGGCAAACCCGAACGCTCCCACATCCACATTCTACCCACGGGCGCAGATGCGCCGTTTCTGCGAAAAGAACCCCGGTGTCGTTCTTATAGACGAAGCTTACGCCGCTTTCGCGGAAGACAACTGCGCGGAGCTTGCGTTGACCATGCCCAATGTTGTTGTCTGCCGCACCATGTCAAAGGCATGGTCGCTCGCAGGCATCCGCCTCGGGTATATGTTTGGCCCGGCAAACTTGATCGAAGCCCTTTACAAAATCAAAGATTCGTACAACGTAAATCAATTGTCACAGGAGGTCGCCGCAGCCGCCCTTTCAGACCCAGACTGGATGACGGCGAACCGCAACAAAATCATCGCCACGCGGACGCGCCTCACCGCCGGTCTTCGCGAGCTTGGGTGGAAGTGTGAAGACTCTGCCACGAACTTCGTGTGGTGCGTTCCTCCGGAGCCGGAAACTGCGGAGACCGCAAAGGCAAAGCTACGCAGACACGGCATAGTTGTACGCCACTTCCCGGGACCCGCGACAGGCGACCACCTGCGAATAACAATTGGGACTGACAAGCAGATAGACGTGCTTCTAGAGGTACTCAAAAAAGGAGATAAACAATGAGCGCAAAACGCAAAGGTTCTGTAAGCAGGGAAACGGCCGAAACCTCGATAAACCTGGAGCTTGATCTAGACGGAACCGGCAAGTGCGAGATCGAGACTGGCATAGGGTTCTTCGACCACATGCTCACGCTTCTCTCGCGCCATTCGCTTGTCGACCTCAAGATCAAATGCATTGGCGACACCAACGTCGATTACCATCACACTGTCGAGGATATCGGTCTTGCTCTTGGCTCTGCTCTGGACAAAGCACTTGGCGAGCGCAAGGGCATACGCCGATACGGCTTTTTCATCCTTCCGATGGACGAAGCCCAGGCTCAGATTGCCCTCGATCTTGGGGGGCGTCCCTTCCTCGTATACTCTAACAATGTCAAATCGACTTTTGTCCGAGACTTCGACACCAACCTGCTGGTTGAATTTTTCCGAGCAATGAGCGTGAACGCCCGTATGAACCTGCACATAGATGTACGCGCTGACGAAGCGCATCACGCAGCCGAATCCGTGTTCAAAGGGTTCGCACGGGCTCTACGAGCAGCAGTCGAGATCGATCCCCGCGAAACGGGTGTTCCTTCCAGCAAGGGAATTATATAACGGCCTATTAGAGGTCGAAGAGTTCCTTGACGTCGTCCCAGGTGAGCTTTGCCATCGTCTGTTCGTCCGACTCCACAGTCGCACCGATTATGGCGCGTTTGCGACGTTGCATGTTGAGCACTTTTTCCTCGATTGTATTTTCCGTGATCATCTTTAGGCTCATGACCGATCTCTTTTGACCTATGCGATGAGCGCGATCCGTAGCCTGATCCTCGACTGCCGGATTCCACCAAGGGTCGAAGTGCACAACCATGTCTGCGCCAGTCAGGTTTAGCCCTGTTCCGCCGGCCTTCAAGCTGATGAGGAATATTGGTATGCCCGTATCGGTGTTGAACTTGTGTACGCTCTCCAGGCGGTCCTTCGAAGCACCGTCAAGATAGCAATAGCGGATGTTTCGCTTGTCGAGCTCTCTGCGGAGTATCTTGAGCATCGATACGAACTGGCTAAACACCAGGAGCCTGTGGCCGGAGTTCGTGGCTTCGTCAAAGACTTCGAAGAACTGCTCGAGTTTGGCTGAAGGCGTCTCTGCATCAAGTATAGGGTTTTTATCGCCCAGCAGTTCAAGGTGGCAGCAAATCTGGCGCAGACGGAGAAGAGCCGTGAGGATGACCATCCGTGATTTTTCGTAGCCATCCTGCTCCACTCTGCCGCGAATCTCCTGACGCGATGCCTCCATGACCTTGTCGTATACGATTTGCTGTTCGCTGGAAATACTGCACCATGATACTTTGACGATTTTGGGCGGCAGATCCTTTGCCACATCCATCTTTTTTCGACGTAAAAGGAACGGATGCAGTTTACGGCGCAACTTGACCTGCGTGCTTTCGTAGAGCGCGTCGCCGGGCACAGACAGAGGTATCTCATAGCCGGCTCGGAACTCATCGTAATGTCCGAGGTAACCCGGCATGAGGAAATCCATAATCGACCAGAGGTCGGCCACGCTGTTCTCCATCGGCGTGCCGGTTAGGACAAAACGGCTTCCGCCGTTTAGTATTTTGACGGAGGTCGCGTTTTGCGTGGCGCGGTTTTTAATGTTCTGAGCCTCGTCAAGTATGATGGCAGAAAAGTAAGTCTTGCGGTACTCCTCGACATCGCGACGCATAAGCGCGTATGAGGTCACGACAAGATCATAGTTAGAGATGTGCTCGAAATTCTCGTGACGCTGTGCTCCGGACATTGCGATCACCCTGAGTTCCGGAGTGAAGTGACGCGCTTCGTGAACCCAGTTGTCGACAAGACTTGTGGGGCATATTACGAGCGCCGGTTTGTCGCGATGCTCAGGGTGAAAGCGTTCAAGGGCAAGCCAGGTAAGTGTCTGGAGGGTTTTGCCTAGTCCCATTTCGTCGGCCAGGATTCCGCCAAGACGGTTCGACTCAAGGAAGCGCAACCATGCTACGCCGTCATTCTGGTATGGACGAAGTATGCTTTTAAGCGGCTCATCCAGAATCACTGGCATGATCTTAGTGAGTCTGTTCTGCTTGTCGGCAAAAGTCTTCCATTCCTGTGGCGCTGTTTGGATTCTGATGGAAGTCTTGTCAAGGGCGTCTAGAGATGCCTTTATGTAGGGGGCATGTACATTGCTGATACGTACAAAGCCTGGCCGTGTGCCGGGCTCCGAGTCGCAGTCGCGGAGTGAATCGCGTAGATCCTCGATCGCAGCCGTGTCAAAGAGAACCAGATCGTCCCCTTTCTTGACGAAAGACTCGTGCATTTGGATTGCTCGATGTATATCGGTCGGGCTTACATTAGCCTTGCCATTGACGACGCGGAATGTGTACCCAATTTCGAAGCTGCCTGCTCCTTTTGCTTGCTCTATTTCGACAACCGGAATTGTTCGGTTAAGGCTAAAATAGTAAGACGAGATTTCCGTATCCATCTGTACGCTCCAGCCATCGCGCTCAAAAACGGGCATTTTTGTGCCAAGGAAGTTGAGCACGGAGCGTTCGCCGGAGATCGGCGAAATGGATGTTCCAGAGTCGGCGGCGATATGCATATCGCGCAGTTTTTTAATTGCCAGTTTTTCAGCGTCCATGTTGCGGACGTAGTATAGGTAGAAATCCTCTTCGTCTGGAATTGAAAAGTCGCTGCGCGGATCCGGAGCAGCCGCGGCAACGGAAATAGCGTCGTTGTAGTTGGCGAAAAGCGTCATAGAGATGGATGCGCCATTGCCCTTTACGCGGAGAGAAAAACGCGGTTCTGCTGGCTGCATTGCAAACAGATCAAAGTCGATCTCGCGCTGCAGGGGCATGAGCTTTTCTAACAGACCTAACTCATTTTTGATAAACGACAACGTCCCTTTACGCGGGATCGCTATGGTCTCCTGATAGACCTTCTGATAAGGCCCCGGAAGCACGCTTGTCAGCGGCCACAGCACTCCGTCAAAGTGCGAAAAACCTTTGTTGCCGAAGACAGCGTACTCCGGGACGTTGCCCTCTGGCGCCCCGGGGATATCCGTAGTGAGCATCAAGAGAATTTCGCCAGTATCTCGATCGAGATCCACGACGAGCTTCGACTCCAACTCCGTCGTTTCAATCCTCAAAGGATTGCCACCGGAGCGGTATACAGGACGTCCATGAGTGCCCAGCATGTCTATGATGCCGACGAAATCAGCCTTGGTGAGCACGAGCGGCTTTGTCATATCGCCTTGGATGTCTTCCAAGACAAAAAGGATCATGTCGTCGACACGGCCAGGCCTGAGGGCGATGCCGCGCTGCGCGATATATTCAAGAGGCACGGGATTCCCGCCGCCTTCCAAGACAGCAAGGCACGATACAGGTATTTCGCCTGCTAAGAAAGCTTCATGCCAGTTTTGCGGAAGGCGCAAGCGGATTTCGGCAGGCTGACCTTTAGAGTAGTCGCGTTTTATGAGTTTACCCTGCATGCTCGCCTGAGCTATCATTTCGGCGTGCGAGCGCTCCTGCTTCTTTTCGGGTATGCGCTGCGCAGCCACAGCGCGCTTTAAAATTGCAACTGCGGCGGCGACAATGTGAACACACACCCTGCCGTCGCGCTGGCTAACTGCGCAGGGGCAGAGGTTTTCAACAAGGCCGGAGCTACTGACCTTGAACCGCGTATGGATTTTGGCTCCGGCGTGAGTGATGTCCGCTTCTCCATACGATTCGTCGAACGAGGCGTTGGCTACCTCGCCTTTTTGGTAGTAATTCTTAAGGGCGTCATTATATAGCGACTCTCCGCCCCAGGATTTAATTTGCTTTTCGGTTAAGTCGAACTTTGACATTCCTGGATTGTCTTAAATAAACACGTCGTACATTTCTTTTTCTGTTTCAGCCGCAATGAGACGTTTGCGCCCGCCATCATCAAGAACTTTGCCAATGTGGGCGATTATTCTCAGATGAGGCGCCTGAACCATCACGGGGGAAAGTGTGAGCACAATTATTCTCACCTTGGAGCCGTCAACTGTTTCGTAATCATCTATCTCTTTCTCCAACACGGCAACAACTCCAACTAGAGAATCTACAAGATCGGTTTTCACATGCGGGATGGCTAGACCTGATTCCAAACCGGTCGACATGGCGGTTTCTCGGTCTTGAACCAACTTTAATGCGTTGCGGGGGTCTTTAACCAGCCCTTTGACGAACAGTATGTTCATCATCTCCTCAAGGGTCTCGTTTTTATCTGCTGCTTTGAGGTTAGGCACCATTATAAAACGGCGGAGGTAGCGCTCAATGTAAGAGTCAACCCTCAAGGGGCCATTCACGCCGTTGTCCGCTGACTTCACAAGGCTTGCCACTCCAAATGCCTTGACTGGTTTTGCCAGATCTTGTGCGAGCTTAGTGAGCTCGGTGGTGACATCAAGCACGGCCGTAGCTATAAAGCGTTCCTCCGAAGGAGAACACTCGAAAACGACCTCACGACCCTTCCTGCTCACTCCAATCTCGACGTCGTCGCGTCTTACCTGCCAGATATTGCTTTCGCCTCCAAGTCTGTGAGTGAAAAACC
>CAYOPG010000028.1:0-25530 GCA_964405775.1 uncultured Lentisphaerales bacterium | reverse complement strand
GAAGTCGGATGGAATCACTTTGCGCAAAATGCGGCTTTTGCATGGTCGACTAGTGTATATCAGACCGCCCGCACCGCCGCCGCCACCTAGGCTGCCGCCGCCACCGCCACCGGCCACCACCAGCACATCAATGAAACCGCCGGAAGTTACGGTTAAATTGCTAGTACCCACTTGTGTGTAAGTATGGGTACGTATATCACCAACCGTGTTTACCGTGCCACCAGTCGCCCGTATGCCGGCTTGCGCATCAATGGCCAACATAAACACCACCATGAGAAATGTAATTGCTTTTTTCATTTTGGATCCCTGCGTTATTATTTCCGGGTAAACGAACCCATAGGATTCAGCGTCTATTTAACCACAAACAGAACCATGGAGCAAGAACAAACGTTTTGTATACCAGAAAAATTATTTATGTACAAAACCGTCTAAGGAAGCGGGTGTCTGGCTTTATAAAGGGCGGGCAAATACAACGCTATTTGGATGTAAAAACATTGGGTGAAAGTCCCAAAATTTCAAAACTTGTGTTTTTTGCACGTTTGTGCTATAATTCAGGATTATTTTTTTGCGGTCAAACCGTTATCGGCAGAACGCTTAACAACAACCGAAGACTCATATTTATAATGCGCTTTATCCTTTACAACATTCGCTACGGAACTGGCAGGCGCACCCGTCGCGCCTGGATGGACATACTGCGCCATACAAACTCCCACTTTGAAACCATCACTAAGTTCATTCACGATCTGAAGCCCGATGTTGTTGGTCTGGTTGAAGCGGATGGGGGCTCGTTCCGCATGCGTCGTCAGCATCAGGCGTGCAACATGGCGCAAGCAATAGGACATACACACCACACTTTTGGCGTGAAGTACAGGAATAACGGAATCGCAAAAAGACTCCCCGTTTTCTCCACGCAAGGCAACGCTCTCCTCACATGCAAGCAAATCATAAAGGAGAAGTTCCACTATTTCAAACACGGCCTTAAGAGGCTTGTCATCGAGCTCGAGCTTGAAAACGCGACGCTTTTTCTGGTTCACCTTTCGCTCAGGCGCGGCGTCAGGAAACGTCAGATGGCACATCTGCAGCAACTCGTCGCATCATCCTCTAAACCCTGCATTGTGGCAGGCGACTTCAACGCGATAAAAGGGCCGAAAGAGCTAGACGAGTTTCTATCCGCCACAGGCCTGAAAAAGGCCAACACAACGGACTCTCCCACCTACCCGAGCTGGAACCCGTACAGGGTACTCGACTTCGTCTGCTACTCCCCCTCGCTCAAACTGAAATCCTGCACTGTGCCACAGGTGACGCTTTCTGACCACTTGCCGCTAGTATGCGATTTTGAGGAAGTGGAACAGGCGTCCGTGCTGGAAGCAATGGCGTCGTAGGACATAGAAGAGGCTGGGTTCCGGATTGAAAACTAGCACCTGAACTCGGCGGCGCCGGGTGCGCAGGTGGCCTTGGTGCCATCTGGCAGAACGACGTCGGCGGTGCAGCCTCGGGGTACTGTCACATTAAGGACGAAGTCACCACCCTCGCGCCTCCAGTTTGAGACATAGCCACGGTATTCGGCTTTTACATAATCCAGCTCCTTCAAGTTTTCCGGCCGGATTGTGATGCGCTTCCAGCCGGGGTTGTCTTCCTGATGCGCGAAGCCCGCCGCGTAGCGGAAGAACCATGCGCTGAGGTCGCCGAACATTATGTGGTTGCGGGAATTTGCGCCATCCCATGTCTCCCACAGCGACGTCGCTCCGCGCTTTTGCAGGTAATAAGCCCAGCCGGGGTATTCGTCCTGCGTGAAGAAGCGCAAAGCCAAGTCAGCATAGCCGTTATCAGCCAATACGCGAGGGACGTATTTGGCGCCTAGTATGCCGAACTGCGCAGTGCAGTCACATGCCTCGGAGGCGGCGACAAGCACGTCGAGAACCGCCTTCTCCTCGCCGTCGTGGCAGAGTCCGTAATAGAGTGCAGTGCCTTGCGCCGTCAAACCGCCATCGGCGTAAACACCGTTGCCGTTGTAGAACTTGCTGTTGAAGCTGTCCTTGATACGCTGCGCGTCCGCTTCGTATTTCGCGGAATCATCCGGTCTGCCTAAAATACGCGCTATTTTAGAGCACAGTACGACAAGGCCGTAGTAAGTTGCGGTAGTCGAGAAGAAAGTGTCGACCGCCTTCGTTCCGTGCGGAGGGCACCAATCCCCGAGTCCGTACATTATTATGTCGTCGCCCGGGTCGCACACTGTCGGGCAGAACTCCAGATACCTGCGCATGGCGTCGTAGTTGCGGCGCAAGGCGATGTCGTCGCCAGTGTAGAGGTAGACGTTGTATGGGATCACAAAAAGCGCCCCGTCCCAATTGGGACCGTTGCCCCAGTTGTAGCCCCATCCTCCAGAGGGGGCGATGCCAGGGAGTGCGCCGTTGGGGCGTTGAGTATCGCGCAGAGTGTCAATCCAATCCGCGTATGAATATCCGGGATCGAAGTTGTATAAGCCCGTTTCGCAGGCGATCTGGGCATCTCCCGTCCACCCGTTTTTCTCGCGATGCGGGCAGTCTGTTGGTATGCCGACAAAGTTGGCAAGATACGAGACTCGCGTGATTTTCTGCAGCCTGTTTATTACGTCTGAAGAACATTCGAACGAGCCCACTGTATTGAAGTCGGAATGTATTTGGCGCACTTCGAGCTTTTTGAGACATACACCCTCGCCAACGATTTTCACGCTGACGTACTGGAAGCCATGGTAAGTGAAGCGTGACTCCCAGACTTCATCCGAGCCATCGCCTTTTAGCGTATACTCCTCATGCTGGAACCCGCCGGTCTTCACGTGCGAGTCTTGATTGTATTTGGACAACAGACCGTCGTCCGTGACGCGCTCGGCGTAATCGAGCAACACCTTCGCTCCCGGCTTGGAACCTGCAACCGTGATGCGGCAACGCCCAGAGATGTTCGTTCCGATGTCATAGACATCGAAGAGATTGCGTGGGCCTGTCACCTCAAATGTGTCGGTTACGCGGCATGGTGTAGCCTTTTCCTCCTCCATCACGCCGCCAGGAGACGCGTAAATGCCGACGTTGCGCCAGCGCGAATCGGGCGCGAAATCGACTGTAGGCCACGCGGGAAACTCCTTGCGAGCGTCGTAAGTTTCGCCGTTGCGGAGCTGCGAGGTCGTAATCGGGCCATCGACGGAACCCATCCAGTTGCGGTCGGTGCCTAGCAGCAGCTTGCCAGCGGCATCGCGAATTTCGGCGATCAGCTTGGGCAAGTGCTTCCACTGGGCGTGTTCGAAACCCCATGCATCTACAGCTAGCTGATAGTACCAGCCTGGCCCCAAAATGGCACCGACCGCGTTTTCGCCCCGCACCAAGTATTCCGATATGTCGTACACATTGTAACGCACGCGTCTGTCGTACTCAGTCACTATGGGTGCCAGTTCGCGATCTCCTACTTTGCGTCCGTTCACGTAAAACTCATAATAGCCCAATCCACACACAGCGAGCTTGACCCCCTGAGTATCCGGACAATTGAACTTGGTGAAGAAAAACGGCGCCGCCTCGCTATTATCCATGCCTATCCAGCGCGATTCATTTTGTTTGAAAAAGACCATGTCCTGACCCCTAGTTTGATTAGTTACACAGAGCTAGTGATACCTTATACCGATGGCCTGCCATCCACCAATACCCCGCCGATGCTCTCACTTTATCGACTCGGTTTCGATCCCATTTATCGTTTTGAGATACGCCAGAATTTTCCCCGCATTCGCGTCCTTTTCCGGAACTTCGAGTTCGACACTGACTCTCACTTTGCCATCAATGTTCTCGGAGGAGTACGCGCTGATACTCTTCCCCTGTTGTGTAAAAGCTTCCAGCACGGCGTCACTTACAGCCAAACTGTCTGCCAGAAAAAACACTCGCATTTCGCGCTTCTGATGACCTAATAAATTCGACAGAAACATGAAAAGCTCCAACCCGATCAGTACTAGCACCGTGGCGGTAATTGAGGTCATGAACATGCCCCCGCCTACAGCGAGCCCAATTGCGGCGGTCGCCCATATACCTGCTGCGGTTGTAAGACCAACTACGTAGCGTCTGTGCAGCACAATCATGCCGGCGCCGATGAAACCGATGCCGGTCACCACTTGCGCGGCGACCCGGCTTATATCGAACCTTAAGCTGATCTCATCACCGTACAGCAAGGGGAGCGTTTTCAGAGCGTCTGAGAAACCGTACTGCGATACAAGCATATACAGAGCCGAGCCGAGCGCCACGAGAAAATGCGTACGCAAGCCAGCCTCCTTTGACCGTAATTCGCGCTCTATACCTATCAGCCCGCCGAGTATCCCGGCGAAAATCAGCCGCACCAGACATGTGGTCTCTAGAGTCATTTTGCGATACTCCCATGCCGCGAAGCCGTGTGCCGGATTTGAAACCCAGCGCACGGCTCTGGCAAACTATACCTGAGACGAACGCCACCAGTTGTAGTACTTGTTGAGCATTTCAGCCTTTGTGGGCATTTGATAGAACGCCATTTCCTTGCCACTGCCGAAATAGAAACCTGTGTCAACAAGCCTGTACGGGAAAACTATCGAGTGGTTGCGGTCGACTATCTTAGTTTGTGCCTTTGTGGCGCGTATTTCAAGCAGGCACTGGCGGAGATGGTCGATATTCTCGTACGGGAGGTCTTCGCATCCACCAAACTCGGGATCCTGAGCGAGTTCGCCGAGGCGCAGATCGACAAAGTAAAGGGCGGGGATTGAGAAGAGATTATCCGGAAGCGCCGTCATGTACTTATAGAACTCAAGGGGAGCCAAGGTGCTGGCGACAAGCGGGCGTGTCGGGCTCAGCTCCTGATACAAGTGCAAGCCTCTGGCGAGAGTGTCGCTAGGGACTGTTCTCTTTGGCAGTTCCGCCGTGCGACCGTCGTTCGTTACAAGGTAAAGCGCCCCCAGTGCAGATACCGGAATGCGCTCTGCGATCCTGTAGACGGAAATGTAGACCGAGCTCTTGGGCTCGCCCCTTTCATGTGGTACGCAGCGCTCCAGAGCCTCGTTGATTCGGAAATCTCTGCTACGGAATCCCGGATCGATCTCTATGAACATCGCCTGACCGCGCGCCTTGCGCTGCGTCCCGCAGGCATAATACGCGCCGAACTCCTCAGGGGTGAGCTGTGAAGCGATCAATGCTTCGGGTACTAGCGACAAATACAGATGCTTTTCCATATGTTTCCTCCTGTTCTTTAGTTGGCGGGTTTAATTGCGCAGAATTACTAAACTAAATGAAGTTCTTTAGCTGAAGTGCCGCGATGACAGGGGCAAATAGCGAACAGACGAGCGACATCACGGTTATAAGCGTGTTGATTGAAGGACCTGCGGTATCCTTGAACGGATCGCCGACAGTATCCCCCACAACTGCCGCCTTATGAGCGTCAGACCCCGGACCGCCATGATGGCCGGACTCGACATACTTTTTGGCGTTGTCCCACAGGCCGCCGGAGTTCGACATGAACATTGCGAAAATCACGCCCGTGAAAATCGCGCCACCGAGGAATCCGCCAAGCGCGTCTGTACCCAGCAACAGCCCCACTGCGAGGGGAAGCACCACGGCTATCAAGGCCGGTATGACGAGCGACGAAAGCGCACCCTGTGACGCTATTGAAACGCAGCGGTTATAGTCGGGAAGTTCGGTGCCCTTCATTATGCCAGGCTTGGCGCGGAACTGAGCGCGAATCTCCTCGATCATGATAAATGCGTTCTTTGTGACGGCAAGCATCAGCAGAGCCGCAAAAACCGGCGGCGCTATGGCTCCAAGGAACACTCCGACAAGAACCACGGGATTCTGGAGATCGATGTTCAGAGCATATTGTTCACCGAGGTTCCCCAGCACTTCACCATAAGCCGAGAAGAGCGCCAGCACTGTGAGAGCGGCTGCGCTAATCGCAAATCCCTTGGTGATAGCCTTGGCCGTGTTGCCGGCGGAGTCGAGCGTATCACAACGATCCACCACTTCGTGCCCCATGCCGGACATCTCGGCGATCCCCTTGGCGTTGTCAACTATCGGGCCATAAGCATCGGCCGACACGATAACGCCCGTAATCGAGAGCATGCCCACCGCCGATACGCCGATGCCGTAAATACCGCTGACACCGAATGCGGCTGCGCCAAAGTAAGCACAAAGCATCGCGAGCACTATGCCTACAATGCTCGGAAGAACGGAGATAAAACCGTAGCTGAGGCCGGTTATGATCGTAATGGCGGAGCCGGATTTGGACATCTCGGCGACCTTGCGGACAGGCCTCTTTTCATCATTCGTGAAGTAGTCGGTTATGAATCCTATGAGCACCGCGATGACAAGCCCCGAAACGGTTGCGATCAGGATGCCGACATCTGCGCGGCTGTAACCGTTTGCAAAAACCAACAACGAAGCTAAAATTGCGAAAATTATACAAGTGAGAACGGTTCCGCGGTTAAGTGCATCGCCAGGCTTGCCGTTTTTGCCGACGCGAACGAACTGGATGCCTATAAAGCTGGCGACCATGCCGACCCCGCACAAGATGACTGGAAACACTTCATAGAAGCGCTTGTCCATGCCTTCGGCGACGGCTGTACCACCAAGACCAACGCCCAGCACCATCGCCGCGACGGCCGACGCAACGTATGAGTCGAAAATATCCGCGCCCATCCCGGCGACGTCGCCAACGTTGTCGCCAACGTTATCCGCAATCACCGCGGGATTGCGCGGATCGTCCTCGGGAATGCCCGCCTCGACCTTGCCAACCAGATCCGCGGCGATATCCGCCGTCTTTGTGAATATGCCCCCACCAGCCTTGGCGAGCAGCGCCATAGCTGAAGCCCCAAGCGAGAATCCGAGAAGGATGTTGGCGTCTTCAGTCAATAGGAAAATTGCGCATATGCCTATGACAGCCGTACCGACCATCGCCATCCCAAGCACAGCGCCCGCGTAGAAGGCGACATTGAATGCAGGGTTTAGGCCCGTCTTGGCGGCGACTGCGGAACGCAGGTTTGCCTTGACGGCTATGCTCATACCTAGATAGCCGGCTATTGCGGAGCAGAGGGAGCCGCATATGAAAGCTACGGCGGTCCACACACCTTCAAGGGGATTTGCAGCACCGACCAAACTCCCCGCTTTCACTGTTTCAATCATGTTGACGCTGAATATCATCGCAAGAATAACCGCCAACACGCCCACCAGCTTTGCCAGCGTTGTGTAGAGCTTCTTGAGATATGCCCGGGCGCCTTCCTGAACGAAACGGGCTATCTGCTGTTCACGAGAGCCACCCACGTCCTGCTTGCTTACCCAATGGAACAAATACAGCGCATATCCCAGTGAAACGAACCCTAACGCCATTGCAACATACAGCCACATGTCTACAGTCATTATATTCCGTCCATTCTTTTAAAGATATTGAGGATCGATAACGGTATGCTATTCTGCTTCAGACATGCGAAAAATGCAAGCTGTTTTTGCAAAAGCCGCGATTGGAGCCGAGATTTCGTAAGAATCCCGCTACTCGCGTACTTCCGTACTTCTGTACAGAAAAGTCTCCTGTACTAAATCGCCCCAATATCTGCTATCATGCGACAACGTACAATGATCATATACTTGTTCAGTAAAAAAGAGGGATCAAGTTCTGGAGAATACAAATGAAAACAACCATCAAACGACTACTAAAGCGCAACAGTACCGCCATTTGCGCCATGGCAGCAACGTTAATCACCCTGTCTGTTCCAGCAGTACGCGCAGCGGAACAAAACGAAGATGAAAAGCGCGCCGAGGCGATCGATGGAGACATAAGGCTGAAGTCGCAGAACGCAGTGCACTTCATCCCATTCAATGGGACGACGTCCGCGGTCACATCCGTCAAAAGCAGGATCAAAATCGACGGGGATCTCGCCGACTGGCGTTCCAACGGCGTAAAGCCGATCAAGATTGGTGGCCCGGGTTACGTAACTTGGAATGGCGAGTATAAGAGCGAGGCGAATCTATCCGCGCAGATGTATCTTGGAGCCGATGACGAGAGCTTCTACATCGGCTTAGAAGTTAAGGATGATAAGGCTCCGGCGCCAAACCGCATAGAAGTGGCGTTCGCCGATGCCGAACGCAAGGTTATCGTCGGCTGGGTGGACGTCGGCAAGGCATACGGCGCCGATGATGTGCATCTGGTGTTCAATGTCGCGGAAGACGGCAAAATAGGGACTCGCTTCCTGCACAGGCAGGAACGTCTTGACGAGTCTATGATCAACAACGCGTTCGGAACAGAGGACGAGCGCAGGAGATTCGTTGAGAACGGCCCGGCGGATGCGCAGACTGGCAAAATCTTCTCCGCAGCAAAGCGCGAAAAATCTGGCGAGGGATCGGTTACTTATTTCGAGGCCGCATTCCCTTGGAGGATGCTGACCCCATACGTGCCCACAACGTATTCGCCTCTTAAGTTCAACTTGATCATCCACGACAACGACGGCGAAGCCGGCGGCGGCGCGATAGGCTGGGCTCCCGGACTTTACGGAGCCTACAGCGGCTACCATTTCCCGGTGTTGACTTTTTCACCGCGAGCGGATCGCAAAGACATAGCGGCGTACGCCATGCTACCTTCTTTCGAATTCGTGAACGAGAACATAAACCCGACTTTCACGTTCCATAACAACTCCAATGCAGAAGTAAAAGGGTTGTTAGAGCTTTTCGATGCCGCGGCTCCAGAGATCGCGCTTTCTACAAACGAAGTGGTGCTGCCTCCCGGAAAGACGGGTTCCAACATCGCCGTTCATTCCGAAAAACTCGGCAAACGTAGCGTCGCGCTGGCAGGCCGCCTGCTGGTGGATGGTCGTGAGCCAAAGACAGTTCAGGTGTCAGCGCCCGCTTATGGTGACTTGCTGAAGATCCAGCCGGTAGCGGAGCTGGAGGCATTGATCTCACGCCTCGTCGATCAAACTCTTGCACTATCTAACCTTTGCGAGCAGGTCAAAGCAAAGGGACTCGATACCCGCTATCCAGAGGCCATGGTTGCACTGCACGAGTTATTCATCGGACGTTGCCGTGGAGACCTGCGCAGCTTCCCGCGTCTGGTGATTGCCAACACAGAATATCTCAACGAGCTGTTCCCCAAGCACAAGGAATACATGGAGACGATTCTCAAGGATCCCTCAAAACAGCTAAGAATGCCCGCACAATTCAAGGCAAACGAGCTGACGTTCAAGGACGGCTTCTATAGCCACAAAGGCAAACCTGTATGGCTCTGGGGGCCATGCACTTTCTGGTTCATGCGCAACGATCTACCGTATGCCTGGAGACTAGGGGCGAACTCCATCAGCCCGGAGATAGACTACAAAAGAAACGCGTCGGCAGCCACCAATTACCTGAACGATTGCTACACAAATGGCATGCTGGTTAATATCGCAATCGATGATTCCAGCATGGAAGAACTCAAAAAAGTTTACCCCGAAATCGCAAACGTAGATCCCAATAACTTCCTTGCGTTCCTAATACAGCACCCGATAGCGCGTGCGGAAATAGTGAACCGAATCAAGCAAAGAATAGAGTTCTTCAAGTCATTCCCGGTTGTACGGAGCTTCTGGCTTTGGAACGAGCCCGATTACCGCAACTTCTCCGAGATGACGCGCCGCGATTTCATCGACCAGTACGCCAAAAAGAAGTATGTCTCCATAGAGGAGCTGAACAAACGCTGGGGCAGCAAATTCAAGAGCTTCGAGGACATACAGCTCCCGCGCGGCCTAGACCGCGAAACCGGCAACCACGCCCCATGGGTGGATTTCCAGATGTTCATGCAGGATCTGCACGCAGACTTCTTCAACTTCCTGAATAAGGCTGCAAAGACATTCGACCCTAAACGCCCGACACATACTAAGTTTATGTCCATAACCGCTGCATCCTTCGACATCGAGAGGCTGCAGTCGTTCTACGACATCTCCGGCCACGACGGCAACTGCGGTGAACGAGATCTGGTTTTTCTGGACCTCTGCCGCTCGGTCTACCCCGACAAGCCTCTAGTGAACACTGAAATACATATATGGTACCGCGACTGGGCGTCCGTCGCTGTTGTACCTTGGAAGCTCGCAATCCACGGCCTTGCAGACGGCAACTGGTGGTGCTGGCACCCGAACCATAGGTTCTCCAACACAACCGGCAGCGCACAATCGATGCACGCGCTCTCATTCTCCGGAATGGACGTGCAGCGTCTTTTTGATCCGTACATTTTCGCACTCAATCAGAAAGAACGCAAAATCGCCACTATATATCCGGACATCGTCGCGGATCGCAGCTGGGGCATTGTCGACAAATTCCGCTACCAGATCGCGCCACCTCAATACGAACTAGGCGTTCAGCCGCACTATGCCACCGAAAAGGCAGTCGCTCGCAGGGAACTTTCTAAGTTTAAACTGGTAATCGCGTGTGAAACAACATACGTCAGCGACTCCACATACCAGGGGGTACTCGACTACGTCAACAACGGCGGCACTGCCATCATGCTGACAAACAGCTTTGCGCGTACAAAGTACAACGACCCACGCGATACTAGCGAACTGATGTCCGCTTGGGGTTGGGAGGAATATGCAGTCACGGGCGCCGTCTCAAAGGCTGTGGGGAAAGGGCGCGTGATTGCGATTATGCCGCCGCTAAACGACAAGGGCGAAATAGATGGCGGCGCACTGCGCAATCTCTATACGCGCGTGTTTGACCAGGCTATGACCGATCTGGATCTGCACGACCCCGTCCGTCTTGTCCATAAAGACATTGTTGCGCCCACCCCTCTGAAAGGCGTGGATGTACGTTGCGCGAAAGTTGGCAACGGCTATGTTCTGGCTGCGATCGGCGAGACATATGGAGACGGGAACATAATCACCCCTGTCCGCCTGGAAACACAGGGCAAGATCAAGCGCATCACCGACCTCATCAACAACGCCGAGGTTCCGGTGGATGACTTCAAGCTCCTGCCCGTGGCGAACCTTTTCCTGATCGAAATCGAATAAGGCTCAATACGAGCGCCCATTCCTAAGTCACCCTGATGCGCCCACGACGCATCAGGGTGACGCACTTCATAGCCCCATCGTGGCTCTGTCATGACTCTGCCACGGGTGCGGGTTAATGTAATCTGGCAACTCTATGCAAGATTACAATGGTGGTGCACCGTGTGGCATAGTGTTTTTTGCGGTGGAATGTGATAGAATGCGGTATATGAAAACGATGTCTAAAATTATCATGACCTTTTCAATGGCGTTTGCATTGGTGTGCAACCGCTCCGCTGCCGAAGAAGTGCCAAAGATTCACATCTCTGCAGTTTCAGTGCCGCCCCAGAAATTCATAGTGAATCGAGTGGGCGGAGAGCTATGGAAGTGCGTTGTGCTTGCAGATAAAGGGAAAGATCCACACCTGTTTGAACCCACACCCAAGCTTATGGAAGAGCTGCGAGAATCCGAAATATTTTTCAAGGTCGGAATGCCGTTTGAAAATGTCGTTATACGAAAACTTGCCAAAACAAATCCAGAATTAAAAGTGGTGGATATGGCAGGGGATGGCGAGCCGCACGTTGAACACGCGGAAAATACAGAAACAGAGGAGAGCCATGAACATGCCGAGGATCCTCACGGCTGGATGTCTTTGACGGAACTCACAAAGTACGCCTATGTAACCGCAGAGGAGTTGTCGACTCTCGATCCCGCTAACGAGGCAGAGTACGGTAAACGAGCGAAGGCGTTTGCGGCGGAGGTTGATTCCGTGAGGACGAATTTGACGAAGCGTATTAAGGTCGCAGGTATCACTGCGATTGCCGTATATCATCCCGCCTGGGGACACTTCGCGGAGGAATTCGGACTTGAGCAGATTGCCGTAGAGTCTCATGGGAAGTCTCCCGGGCCGCGCCATCTGGAAGCCATCGGCAAGGATGTCACGAAGCATTCGGTGAAAAAAATATTCGTCCAGAACTCAATGGAGGGCGCCCGCATAAAGGCGTTCGCTCAAAGACAACGCCTGGAGATCGTTGAGGTTTCGCCGCTGGGAGATGATCCAATCGCTACGATAAAGGCGACTGTTGACGCGCTTTGCCGCCCTGCGCCCAAGGAAGTTAAATAGTCGGGAAGGTCATGGCGGCTGCAAGCGGAAGCATAAACAAGAATGCTAATCTCGTAGGGGTGCTTACGGGGCTAAGCCGCGTCTTTGGGCTTGTGCGCGAGATGCTGACTTCGCGTTTGATAGGCTCGGGTGTTGAGCAGTCTGCCTTCGTCTTCGCGTTCACCATCCCAAATCTTTTCCGCAAGCTGTTCGGCGAGGGGGCGCTCTCCTCCGCTTTCATACCTGTGTTCAAAAATGAACAGGAGATCGACGGCAAGTCGCGTGCAGAGGCGATGGCAAGAGCCGTTTCCAGCATGGTGACTTTGCTTCTTTCGGTGATATGCGTTCTGGGATTGCTTGGGATTTGCTGCGCTCTGCCGTACACGGAGACAGGCGGGAAGGCAAACTCGGTGCTGCGTCTAACTCGTATAATGCTGCCCTACGCGGTGCTTATATGCGTGGCGGCGTTTGCCGGCGGCATTCTTAATTCGTTTGGCAAGTTCGGGAAGGCTGCGTTCGCGCCGGCACTGCTGAATCTGGTTTGGATAGCCACGCTTTGCGGTTTGTATTTCTTCCCGGAACTCAGCAAGTACGAGCGTGTTCGTATTGTGGCTTGGTCCGTTCTGATATCCGGCGTCATGCAGCTTGTATACCTAGTTCGTGCGGTGCACGGCTGTGGTATTAGTTTGCGTCCGACCTTTTCAGGATGGCGCGAGGAAAACGTGCGGCTCGTGTGGCGCAATACTTTCATAGGGGCGGTAGGCATGGGGGCAGGACAGATTAACCTGATGCTGGACAACTTCCTCGCCATGTGGGCAGCGCCATGGGCTCCCGCCGCGATTTCTTACGCGGAGCGCATTGTGTACTTGCCTCTTGGTGTTGTAGCTACGGCTTTTGCGACGGTTCTGCTGCCATCGTTTACGGCGCACTTTGCGAAGAATGATCACCGTGGAGCCGCGGCGACGCTTGTTGAATCCGCCGAGGATGTGCTTCTTTTCATGATGCCCGCGGCGCTGGGGCTCATGGTGCTGGCGCCCGATATCACCCGCGTGATTTACGAGGGTGGTAATTTCTTGCCTGAAGACTCGGTGAATGTGTCCCGTGCTCTGATGTGTTACGCTCCGGGGCTGCTTGTATTCAGCGTAAATAAGATACTCACACCGTGGTTCTATGCCAAAAAGGACGTCACGACGCCCTTGCGCGTGGGGTTGTGGATGGTCGGGGCAAATGCGTTTCTGAACATTGTGCTTGTGCTCACGCTTCCATACGAGTGGAAGCACGCCGGCATAGCGGGTTCGACGGTGATCTGCTCCGCCATTTCGTGCATAGTGCTCGCGTGCAAGACCCGCGACAACGAGGGCGAGCGCGTAAGTTTCGGTTCGCTTGCCGGTCCGGCTGTTAAATACTTGGTGGCGTCATTGCTGATGTGCGCAGCAGTTCTGTTTTTCATGCGGCTTGCGCAGCCTCTTGTATCCGCGGGTGGTAAACGCGACATTGTCGCGGTTGGTGCGGCTGTCTTGTTGGGTGCCGTCGTATACGGCGTGGCAGTGTATAGACTCTGCCCCGAAGCGGTGCGCAGGGCGGCGGGCCGCAAGCGCAAATAGAAAGGATTCAAATGATTATGAAAAAGAACAGGTTTTTTTCGATCTGCTCTGCGGTGTCGATTTTCATGGTGGCGGGGTGCACACTCTGCCACGCGCAACAGTCTGAGAAAACTGTTGAGGAGACTCTGAGGCGCGCGCCGCTCATTGACCGTGCCAAGGTGATGGCGGTCGCGGCGGAAACGACGCTGGAGAGGTTCCCGGACGCCGACAATGTGCTTCTGGATGACCACACTGTCGAACGTTACAATCCCGACGGCACCGGATCGAGTTATAACGAATGGTACGAGAAAATTCTCACCGAAAAAGGGCGTCGCGAGTCGCGCACCGCATCGCTTTGGATGAACGTTTCTTACGGCACCGCGGCAGTGGTGTTCGCTGAGCTCATAAAGCCGGACGGCTCAGTTGTGCCTATCGACATCGATGCCAACAGTCGTGTCATGATCGAACCTAGCCAGATGGGCTCTAACATCTACGACCCGAACAACAAGATACTCACTGTCGCGTTCCCCGGAATGGAGGTCGGCGATGTGCTGCATATCGCTGTCGAGCGCGTGACAACTAAGTCGCGCGTGCCAAACCAGTTCAACAATTACATGGTGTTTGAAATGACGTCTCCGATAATCTCAATGACGCAGGAGATTGTTGCTCCTGCTGAATTGCCGCTTGCGAAGATCAGGGTGCGCGACGAAATCGGCGACGGCGTGAAGTACGAAAAACACGTGCTGGGTAACGGCGATGTGCGCCATGTCTGGTCGGTGGAGAACGTAGCGCAGATTTTTCCTGAACCCAACATGCCGGACTGGTACACTTGCGTGCAGCGCGTGCTCGTCTCCACCATGGCGGACTGGGAGGAGCTCTCGCGCTGGTATTGGAAGATAAGCAAGCCCCGCATGGACGCAACGGTTCCGGAGATGCAGGCGGAAGTTGACGCGCTGGTTGCCGGAGCGAAATCCCGCAACGAGAAGATCTGGCGTATTTTTACGTATGTTTCGCAGAAGATCCGCTACATGGGAGTTACGCCGGAGGACGAGGCGCCGGGCTACGAGCCGCACGATGTCTCGCTCACGTATCAGAACAAGTACGGCGTCTGCAGAGACAAAGCCGCGCTGCTCGCAGTTATGCTTCGTATGGCGGGTATAGAGGCGTATCCTGTGATCATCCATGCCGGCGAACGCAAAGATCCCGAGGTGCCGCAGCTCGCCTTCAACCACGCGATTGTTGCGGCGAGATCTGAAGCTCCGGACGCAGCAGGCGCCGGAAAATACATCTTGATGGATCCCACCAATGAAAGCTCTTCACGGCTACTGCCGGAGTACCTTTGTGAAAAGAGCTTCATAGTGGCGACTCCAGATGGCGAAGGGCTTATGGAATCGGCCGCTCTGCCGGCTGAGGAAAACATGGTTTCCATAAAAACGGAAAGCCGAGTGGAAGGCGATTGGCAGCTTGCGGACACGCATATTGTTTTCAAGGGCGTCAACGACACGATGTACCGCGGAGCCTTTGCCGACATGAGTGCCGACGACAGGCGCAACGCCGTAGAGGGGATGCTGCAGTCGGCGCTTCCAGGCGCCAGTCTTACGCGCCTCAACATCGTGCCCGACGACATGCAGGACACTGCCACGCCGCTTGAACTTTCGCTCGGCTACGCCGTCCCCGGAAGCGTGCTCACCGGTGGTGTCACGGTGGTGACTCTGCCACGAGTCGCCGAGGCGTTCGGATACGTCAACTTTCTTGAGGGGCGCACAGGGCTGGATAAGCGTCGTTTCCCGATGGATACCAGCATCCCATGCGGTGTTGAGGAACGTGTTGAGCTTCATCCAGAGTTCGACGCCGCAGGGTTTGAGTGGGGTGGGGATGTCGCCGTGGATGCTCCGGGCGTTTCATTCGCGCAGTCTGCCACGGTTTCCAACAGCTCGCTTGTGTTCGAATCAAGCTTCGTAATGTCAAAGAGCCTGTATTCTCCTGAGGAGTATCCCGGGTTGCGCGCCGTCTTTACGGAGAAAGAGGCGGCGGGGCGCGCTGTAGGTGTCTGGTCAGGTGCGCGAGGCGGCGGGGAGAGAGGCGATGCCCCTGCTGTGGTCGCACGCATACCACCCGCCGACACGCGGGTGATGCTGCGCGAAATGGAGGCGTATCCGGTAGCGGAATCAAACGGCTGGGTCGAGGTGCTGCACGAGCGCTTTGAGGTGCTTACTTACGCGGGCAAGGTAAACTCCGGTGATTTGAGGTTTTCCTACAACCCAGCCACGGAGAGGGTTGAGATGATTTCAGCTGAGGTCACCTCTCCGGACGGCCGGGTGCACAAGGTCACTCAGCTTGAGATGAACCAGATGGATCAGCCGTGGGTGGCTTCGGCACCGCGCTACCCAGCGGGCAAAACGCTCGTTGCAAGTCTTCCGGGAATGGAGATAGGGAGCGTGGTGGACTACACGATACGCCGAGAGGTGTACGGTAAACCGGCGCGTGCTTTCCGAGTTTATTTTGGCGGCTTTTCTGATGTCGAAAAGCAAGTGCTGAGGTTGCGGTCCGGCGATGACGGCATGGCGTTTGCGGGCATGGATGCGGGGGATGAGATAGTCGTCGTCCACACGAACTTGCCAGGAATGCTGCGCGAAAGGAACCTGCCTCCGCCTCGCCACCTCTTTGAAAAGCATTACGGTGTGGAAGCCGGGTTCAACGCATGGGAGTACGGGCGTTTAATCGAGAGCAACATGGTCGCGAAATCGCAGGATCAGCGTAGTGTTGTTGCAAAGGCCGCCGAACTCACATCGGGGATGGAAACGAAACGGGAGAAAGTGCGTGCTATCCGCGACTTTGTGGCAAAGGAGATCAGGGTTGTAGGCGTATCGTTCTATGACTTTCCGCTTAGTGCCATTTCGGACCCCAATACCACACTTGAGTTCAGGTATGGGCATGGAATGGACGTTGCGGTTCTCACCTACGCAATGCTGGACAGCGTTGGGTTAAAGCCGCGAATTATATTGGGAGACAGCAGCAGGTTGCCGGCGGATGGGGATGACGCCACAGTCGATGGCAATGGTTTTTTCGATGTCATACTTGTAGCCGTTGACGATGGCGGCGAGACTTACTACGTAAACGACGGCAGCGAGTATTCCGACCTCCGCACGACGCGGGAGGATGGAGTTATTTGTGCCGATCTGGATGGCGAGAATTGGTATAGTCTAGATCTGCCGGAGGAGCTCGCCGATTCTGTGTCGACTCGATATGATGTTGAGATCCACCCTGATTGCAGTGCCGAAGTTGAAGTTACACGTGAGTACCGTGGCACCATGGTTGAGGGGGTTCGGAGGCTTTATTCAGAGATCACGCCGGAGGACCGTCGTCGCCATGTGCTTGAAACCGTTTCATCGTATTGTCGCGGCGCAGTTCTTGAGGGCGGGTACGAGACCTACGTGGAATCTTATCCTGTTGTAGAGAAATTCCGAATCCGGGTTCCTCACTGGGCGGTTGAGGAGGGCGGCACCATGAGCGTGCGGCTTATCGGTTCCGAGCGCACCGCGGTGGGGCCGCGTTACGGAGAGCGCGCGCATTCGTTCTACAGGGAGAATGTAAACCGCTTCCGTGACGAGTGGAATCTGCTGCTTCCTGAGGAAGTGCAATCTGTGTCGCTTCTTCCGCGTGAAAATGAATTCGACCGTGCCGATATTGGCACGGTCTTGAAAACCAAATGCACTGAATCTCGCGGAGATGACGGACGGCTACGGGTGTCCGTCTTGCGGGAGTCAGTGCTGGAGCGCGCTATGTTTGGCGTCGCCGATTACATGGAGTTCATGGAATCGGCGCTTAACACGCGCGGGCGCGCCGCCGACACGGTTGTTTTAGAACTTTCTGGTAACTGAGAGACCGAAGCAGTGGGCGTATCCGTCGGTGAACTCGGATCTCATGACACCGCTGGATACACGGCAGGGTACGTCCATGTCTTCGATTATTTCGAAGAAATAGCTGCCATCGAAGACCCAGTCGCCGGTCTTGTAGCCTCCACCTATAGCAAATATATGACGGTCGTGTGCGGGGACTAGGTAGTCAGCCGTATCTGCCTGCAGAGGCGATTCGTCGTATGTGTACGAGGCGCGTAGTGTGACGGCATCGTTGAGTTCGTACGAGAGGCCGCCGGTGTAGCGGAAGCAGTTGTCCCAGTCCTTTGGGGCGGCAGTCTCAGACACGCCCGGAAGGATCGGATCATCGAAGTGTATGCGCAGCTCATCGTATGTGCTCCAGTGCGTGTATGTGACGCCGAAGCTGGCGGTGAGCTTGTCGGTTATGTCGTAGGAGACGGCCGTCATAACCATGTCAGGAAGCGTTACGTCGCCACTGATTCCAGTGTTGTTGAATAAGGCGGGGGCCATTGCCGCGACGGCTGGTGGCTTGGAGTATGTCACATCGCCTTCGCATTCCTGCTTGATGCGGCTGTGGTATCCGGCGCCGAAGCTGAGTTTCTCGGTGGCCTGATACATGATGCCGAGGTCGAAACCGAAGCCCACATCGTCAGCACTCATTTCCTGAAAGACATCATACGGTGAAGGAGAGGGGTCGTTGTGGTTGCGGAGGCCGGATATTCCGGCGGCGTCGACGAACTGTTTCAGCGTGATGTCGAAGTACTGGATCGAAAGCCCTGCCGAGAGGGATAGTTTGTCAGTCGCTTTCCATGCCAAAACGGGATTCAGGTTGTAAGTAACGATTTTCGCGTAGATGTTGTTGTAGCGGCCGAACCAGACATCGTCAAACTCCGAGCCAAGTCCAAAGCGCGTATACATGCCGAATCCGAGCCAGAAATCGTCGTTTAGCTGGTGCGTTACATACGCGTGTGGGAGCGGCCATACTCGGTTGCGCCCGTCTTCGCTGTATTCCTCGCCTGTGTATGGATTGACGGCTTCGACAGTGGCATGTGGCGCCACCACCGATATGCCCATTTGCACTTGCGTGCCTGGCACGGTAGTGATGCCCGCCGGGTTGAAGAACATCGCGCCCGGCTCTCCGCCTTTGGCGGTCACCCCGGCAGTGTCAGCGTTTCCTGCGGCGGATCCTTCATATAATCCAAATCCGGCGCCTGAAGCAATCGCGTTAAAAAAAAGGCACAGCATAGCTACTCCCGCAGCAGCACGTGCAACTGTTTTTTGTTTCATTAGGTGTTTATCCTTTTGTTTTTAAAAATACGGGATTCGTTTGTCCCGTGTTGTTTTTGGTGGGCTATGTTAGCAAAAGGAATTCAAAAAAAACACCAGAAATTTTAAACAAGTTCAAAACACTTGCTTAAATAGAGCTTTTGAGTCTCGGTTTCCTCACAAGTGATTCATGCCATGCATTTCACCAACAGGTACGGTGAAGAGGATTCCGCGCCCTTCTTCATCGACGTGGGATTCCGCAAGTATCGCACCCAAGATATTCTCCTTTTTTTCCTCAGGGACTACGATCACTATTATTTCCTTAGATGATTCGACGTTGAGGTTGTGGAAAAACGAGAATGTGTCGGCTCCAGCTCCTCTTCCATAGAAAATCGTGGCGCCGCGAGCACCGGCCTCTACGGCCTTTTTCACTATGCGGTCTGCCTTGCCTCTCTCTACAACGCAAAACAAAGCTTCTGAACTCATTTTCTGTAGCCTCCTATTGTTAGATTCTTATCATGCTGGCAAGCATCACCGACGTTGCGGCACCAAGGCAGGTCAATCCCACCAGTCCAAATCCCACTCGCATGGGGTCGACTCCCGGCAGCACGGACGCGAGTCCGATTGCAATTGCCGAGTTAATTGGTATGTTGACAGGTCCGGTTGTTGCCGAGGCGCAATCCCACGCCAAACCTATTATCAAATCTTCTGCAAACAACGAGAGGACGAGCAGGATTAGAAGAAGGGGGATGTAGAAATATGCCGAGGGCAGATTGTATAGCACTTTGGCGATGCCCAGTCCCATCCCTACAGCGCAGCCCAAGGCTGTTGAATAAAGGAGAGTATTGGATCTAAGAGCGCCCGCCGACACCTCCTCCGCCTGCGCCGCGATTACCCTTAGCGCGGGTTCGACGAGCGTAGATGCAAACCCGATTATCAGGCATACAACTATGATCAGTCCTCGCGAGGGTAAGTTGGGGAAGGCTCGCCCCACGTCGTTGCCAAGAGGAACTAGGCACATGTCGATTCCCTTTTGGAACACGAAAAGTCCCAATAGCACGAAAATGAAGCCGACTACAAACTGCTTTGCGGAATCCACCGGGGATCTCAATAACAACTTCATCGTGAAAAGCACTACCACAAGCGGGGCAGTGCTCTTTACGACATCCCAAAATTCTTTTAAAATCAGTTTGTAATCCATCTTTTCGTTCGTTTCCTCTACGGGAGTGTCACGCTGTGTGCGATATTTGCGTCAATCTCTTCCGAAATCGATTTAAGCAAAGCCTGATTGATTGGCTTGTTGACGCTAAGTATCGCGAGGGATCGTCCGGTTGTCGGGTTGTGCGGATTTCTCATATCCTCTATGTTGATGCCGGCCTCGGCGAGCCTGTTGCCGATGATGCCTATCACGCCGGGACGGTCCTTGTATTCCAGAAATAGAGCCTCCGGTGTGGGCACCCAGTACAGACGGTCGAATTCATTGATACGGGCTATCATCTTGTGATGCTCGCCGACTGTTCCCCGGACGCTGGACTTCACGACCTCGTTCTTGTGGTTTACGCCGAACATGTCGATAGTCATCGAGTTGTCGTACTGTTTGTCGGGGTCTATTTCGCGGTTGACATACACTACTCCGTTATCGGCAAGCCACTTCATCGCCAGATCGTAGTCAGTTGAGCGGTCGATGTCGTCCCAAATACCGCTTAGGAGTGAAAGCATCAGCCACCGCCCGTACGGAGCGAGGTGTCCGTAGAAGCTGGTCTCTATGCGATTGATCGCAATCGATTTGCCGAGCAGCCCGCGAGCAAGCGCGGCAAGAGTGCATGCTAGGTCGCAGTATGACGGGTCGAGGCCCTGCGGGATGTCGCGGTTCACGATGAAGCTGGTGACGCCCTTCTCGTCGAAATCGATAATCTGTTCCGCCGCCCGGCGCGCTGCGGTTTCGTTCGCCTCGCGGGTGCTTGCGCCGAGGTGTGGCATCATTATGTCTGCTATGTCCACCACAGTCTTGTCGCCTTCCGCATCTTTAGGATAGACGTCGTTAAGGTAGTGGATTCCCTTTTCGGTCTTGGCGGCGCGGATGTCGTCCTCAACAACAATGCCCGCGCGCGCGCAGTTGACCAGCGTCGCTCCGGGCTTCATAAGCGCGAGCATATTCGCGTTGACGCAGCCGCGAGTCTCGTTGTTCTCGGGTATGTGCAGTGTTATGTAGTCGCACTCTCTAAATATGGTCTCCAAGGTGGTGCTCTTTATCCCGAACTGTGCTGCGCGCTCCGCAGGCACAAGAGGGTCGTAGCCGAGTATGTTGCATTCGAACCCGGTCAGTCGTTTCGCCACTAGGCGTCCGATGTTGCCCAGCCCCACTATGCCTACCGTTTTCCCCGTCAGCTCCGTGCCCATGAACTTGTTTTTCTCCCACTTGCCGGCGCGCGTGGATATGTCTGCGGCTATTATGTGGCGCGCGTTTGCAAGAATCAGCGCAATCACTTCTTCTGCGACGGCGTTGGCGTTGGCTCCGGGCGTGTTCATCACATCGATTCCGCGCTTACGGGCGGCCTTGGTGTCGATGTTGTCAAATCCAGCCCCAGCGCGCACTACGACCTTAAGCGAGGGGATCGCATCCATAATCTCCGGAGTAACTTTTTCGCTACGGACGATCATGGCGTAAGAGTCGGGATGCGCCGCCGCGAGGTCGGCCATAGGTGTAGAATGGTCCTGGACTACCTTGTAATTCCCGTTGGCCTCAAGGGTTTCTGCTGCTATCGAATCTAGTTTCGTGGGGATGAGCACTTTTTTCATGTTTAAACTCTTACAAATTTTTGATATTCTACACGGCAGACGCAAGCGTAAGGTTTTGACCGCGACGCGCCTGCGGCAACGCACAAGTGGTTCTTAAGTCGCCAGAGTATATGAAAAAAGTATTGGTCAAATCAAGAAAAATTGAACGGAAGCTTACCCATGCACTGGGCATCGCACTGGCGATGTTGGCCGCTGGTTTTGCAACGGAAGCGTTCGCCGCAAATGTGGCGCCAGTGCCGCGCGGTCCCGATTCCGCCGCTCGGTGGAGCGGCAAGGTGACTGACGAAGCTGACGCGCCCCCGTACAAGGAGCAGCGATTCCTGTTCGGCAAGCCGGCGAAAAAAAACGCTCGGGCTCAAATGGCTCACGCCCGCGCTCTGGAGAAGGAGGGGAGGACCTCTGCCGCGCGTAAGGCATACAACGCGCTTGTACACCAGTGGGGATCCGCCCCAGAGGCGGCCGAGGCGCAATTCGGAGTCGCGAGGCTGCTTGAGAAGGCGGGCAAGCTGCAGCCGGCGTTCCGCGAATATCAGTACTTCATAGAAAATTATTCTGTAGGTAACGTTCTGGAGGGCGCGACGTACAGCGACGTAATAGACGCCCAGTTCGCCGTGGCAAATGCCACGCGTGCGAAGTACGAAAATGGCGGCCTATTCTCAACTCCAAGCTACGAGCTCGTCACTGCAATGTATCGCAAGATCGTGGAGAACGCGCCGGAATGGGAACGCGCCCCGGAATGCATGATGTATGCCGCCGCTTGTTTCGAAAAAGAGAAGGAGTATGATGAGGCAATCTCCGCATACGAGGTGCTGTCTGTGCGATATCCGCAGAGCGGCTATGGAAATGACGCTCTCTACCGGGCGGCTTTCTGCCGCTACAACATTTCTAAGAAACATGTTCGCGATGAACGTACGATGAACAATGCTCTGGTCGCTCTGACAAAAGCCGTTGCCGCCGCCCCAGAACACGAATCGGCCAGCGAGGCGTCCGGGAAAATCGCCGAAATATCACAGCAGCTTGCCGAGATGAATTTCGAGAAGGCAAGATTCTACGATGAAATACGGAAAAACCCAGAAGCCGCCATAATTGCCTATACGGACTTCATCGAGAAGTTCCCCGCGTCGAAATCGACCGAAAAGGCAAAGGAGCGGCTAGCTCAGCTGAAGTCCGAAAAATACGCAGCGCCCTCGAAATAAAAGGCAGCATCAATATATTCTAAAACAGGAAACCAAAATGAAAAAATCTGCCATATCAATAAAATCGATTTTGCTCGCCGTCTCCGCCGCCGCCGTCATTGTGGCAGCGGTTCCGGGATGTGCCAACTACAGGCTCGGTACAACTCTTGACCCTGCCCTTAGGGATGTTTACGTGCCAAACGTGCGTAACGAATCAGGACAACCCGGCGTGGAGATAGAGGTCATGCGCGCCCTCATCAAAGAGATTCAGCGCGAAGGCACTTTGCGCATCGTGCCGGAGGAACGGGCCTCGACCAAACTCGAGGTGGTCGTGGTTGACTACAAACAGGAATCCATACGCTACAGCACGCGCGAAACAGGCCTTGCCGCGGAATACCGCATGGTGCTCACGGCGAATACCACGTTCACCGATCTCAGAGCCACGGATCCAGACAAGGCAGTTATAATGCAGCGTGTAGCGCAGGGCGACGAAACTTTTCTGCGTGGCACCGACACAATAACCGCGCGCCAGCGCTGCCTTCCCATAGCGGCCGAGGAGATGGCGGAGGCGATTGTCGACGACTGCGTAAGCGCCTGGGGGTTCTAGTTTGAAGGGAATGCAAAACAAAAGAGCCCGGCTCTCGCCGGACTCTTTTGTGGCTCGTTGTCCACCGACGTCAAAACGCCTATGTGCGGATGCTCTACGCCTGGGTCGCGGGGATTGCGGCAAGTTTAGCGAAGGCGCGCGACTTGCGCCGCGCCGCCGCGTTCTTGCTGATGGTGCCATTCTTGGCAGCTCTGTCGACTTCCGAGCAGAATTTTTTGAAGGCCTCTTCGCGCGCAGCGCCTTCTCCGGCCTCCAACGCCTTAACGTACGTACGGCGCGCCGTGTTCACACGGCTTTTGTTGGCCATATTGCGCTTCCGCTTTTCTTCTGATGTCTTTACGCGTTTGATTGCGCTTTTGATGTTGGGCATGATAAGATAATCCTGTTTGAAAACAATTTTTTCTGGAAAAAAAGACAGAATAGACTAAATATGACGTCCGGGTCAACAAAAAAAGGCGGAACAACCGCAAAAAAAACAACACAAACCCGGAAAAGAGCTTCCAAACCCGCGGACAAGGCACGCGGAAAACCAAAGGAGGGCGTTCGCGAACCTTCCCTCCTTGCCCGAGTCGTCCTGTTTGTCATAGGAATAGTCGTGCTGCCATTGTCTTTGTCACTAATCCGAACCCTGATCAAAATAGAGAGGCTGCTGGGAATCACAGGAGATTTGGGACTCTCCTCGCAAGCCGGGATGTTCATACTTGGCTTCCTGCTGTTCTGCATACTTTTCGTTGTGCTTCGCATGCCCATGAAGCCGTATCTGTTCGCCCACGAATTGACTCACGCTCTTTTCGGGCTACTTCACGGCGCAAAAATCAGCCGTCTGAGGGTGGATGATGTCAAGGGGAGTGTCAAAGTCTCGCGCGGAGGCGCAATTGTGCTCCTGGCACCGTACTTCTTCCCTTTTTATATGGCCATCGTTATGCTTGCGTTCGGCATATTGTGCATAGGGTTTGGTCTGGTGGGAACGTTCCTGGGCGATGTCTTTGCGGGACTAGCCGGACTTGCATGGGGCTTCCATTTCTGCTTCACAGTCAACAGCCTGCTCCAGCCGCAAAGCGATCTTGAGGTATACGGATTTTTCTTCTCGCTCTCCTTGATTCTTTTTTTGAACCTGGCAGTGCTGTGCCTTGTTCACATCGCGCTGACACAAGTCACCTTCGGCGAGATGAGCGGTCTGGCAATCTACCTTGCAAAGGACTCTTTCTCATGGCTGTGGAACGCTTTCTGCGAAACTGCGTGGCCTCCGTAATAATTTGACTCTCACAAGATATATAAAACATGAAAGACAAAATAAAGAAGAAATCTTCTGAATTCATTGCCCGTGGCGCTTGTGTGCGCGACGGCAAGATCCTCCTGTGCCGCAATATCAAACACGGAAACGTCTACTTGCCGGGGGGGCACGTTGAATTCGGAGAAGCCGCAGACAAAGCTCTCGAGCGCGAAATGATTGAAGAGACTGGACTGGCTTCGCGTGCAACGCGGTTTCTCGCGGCCATTCAAAACCGTTTCGAGCAGAGAGGCACGGATGTCTTCGAGCTGAGTCTGCTTTTTGAGCTTGAGCTTGAGCCGGACGTTGAGACCGACGTCTCTCCGCGCAGTATGGAAGGCCATATCGAATTCTTCTGGCATCCCCTATCTGAGGTGGCAGAGTCGGGACTCCTCCCCGAGTCGATCATACCGTATCTGGAAGGCTGGCTCTTAGGAACGGAGCGAGTGTTTTTTATACCGTGTTAGGGGTTGGATGCCAAGGGCTGGTGTTCTGATATTGATTGTTACCGGCAAGTAATGAAGGACTGGTGCAATGAGGACGACAATCCGCCATAGTGGGCATTCAAGTCTCTGGCATGAGGTCGTAGATAATCTTCGTTGTCCGGTTGGATAAGAACGCGCGGCTGCCCGGATGTGTGGACAGGTCTCGGATTACCACAAAAAAGAAGGCCCCCCGCGAGGGGAGCCTTCCATGTAATCGTTTGGTTACGATTCAGCGGATATTCCGCTTAGCGTTCCACCTTTAAGGTGTGACAACAGCCTTGACGCGGAAGAACATCTTAGACGCGCCGCCCGTTGGGGCTTTCAGCGTGATGACGTCGTTCGCGCTAACGCTGGCGGCTGTTGCGAGCGGGTCTGTCGCGTCAGTCCAAGAGGCGTCCG
>CAYOPG010000027.1:0-26138 GCA_964405775.1 uncultured Lentisphaerales bacterium | reverse complement strand
CAGGAATGCCAGGTTATCCCGTCGCCATCGCTCCCCAAAAAGTCGCGTCCGCGCCATCGCGCAAGCTCAAATTGCAGTTGTTATTGTCTATGCCACATGGTATCATTCCGCCCGTTACAAGCAGGAAAAAAGCCTGCACATGGCACCCCGAGAAATTCCAACATGGAAGAAAAAAAACAAAAAGACAGCAGTTCAACAAAGAACAAAGACCAGCTTATAAACAAGTATTCCGCTATGGTGCGCGAAGTGACCAACTTCGAACCCGCATTGTACACGCAGTACAATGTGAAGCGCGGTCTTAGAAACGCTGATGGTTCAGGCGTGTTGGTGGGGCTCACCTCGGTCGGCGCTGTGATAGGCTACTCCATGCTCGATCAGGAGCTTGTTCCAATACCCGGTATTCTGCAGTACCGAGGACTGGACATTCGCGACATTGTCACTGGATTTCAGTCGGAAAAACGCTTCGGGTTTGAGGAAACGGTTTTTCTGTTGATGCTCGGGCGGTTGCCGACTCAAAGCGAGCTTGACACATTCTTCTCCACACTCGATGGATTGCGTCCGCTTCCGAATGGATTCAAAGAGGAGGCCATCCTCCGCATGCCGAGCCCGGACGTAATGAACAAGCTCGCGCGCTGTGTTCTGGCCTCGTATTCTTTCGACGACAATCCGGACGATGTGTCTGTCGAGAACGTGGTTCGCCAGAGTCTTGCCCTGATATCGCATTTGCCGACATACGCTGTATACGGCTATCAGGCAAAAGCGCACTACTATTTGGGTCAAAGTCTGCACATGCGCATTCCCGCCCCCGGACTCAGCACTGCCGAGCACATTTTATGTCTCCTGCGTCCATATAGCGCTTACACTCGTCTGGAGGCCGAGATCCTTGATCTTTGCTTGGTTCTGCATGCCGACCATGGCGGCGGCAACAACTCCACTTTCACGACGCATGTCGTGTCTTCTACTTTTACTGACACGTATTCAGCGATAGCCGCCGCCATACTTTCGCTCAAGGGGCCTCGCCACGGTGGCGCCAACCTCCAAGTCTGCAAGATGATGGAGAACATCAAGGCTAACGTGAAAAACTGGGAGGATCGCGGCGAGATTGCCGATTACCTGACCAAAATCCTCAACAAGGAAGCGTTCGATCGTTCCGGGTTGATCTATGGGCTTGGCCACGCCGTCTACAAGGTGTCTGATCCACGCGCCGAGATGCTGCACGCCAAAGCCAAGGAGCTAGTGGCAGAGAACAAGGATTTCGAGGCTGAATTCAAACTCTACGAGGCGGTGTCGGAATTAGGCATAGAGTTGTTCAGGGTTCGCTCGAAGAACAAAACTTCTATTTGCGTGAATGTCGATTTCTTTTCGGGGTTTGTGTATAAGATGCTCAATATCCCTCAGGATCTGTTCACGCCGCTCTTCGCCGTAGGGCGCATACCGGGATGGTGCGCGCACCGGCTCGAGGAGCTCACCGTGTCCAGCCGCATAATACGCCCGGCGTACAAGAGCATCCACCCAATTGAGGAATACGTGCCTATCTCCAAGCGCGGCTGACGCGCTTGACGCGCAATCGGGGAAAGCCGCTCCCGGCAAAGACAAACGCCCGGCGGTGATGCTTGCGCCTATGGCCGGCATCACCGATGCCGCTATGCGTGTGATCTCAGGTGAAATGGGGGCAACCCATTGCTTTACGGAGATGGTCAGTTCAGAGGGGCTTATCCACGACTCTATGCGTACAAGTCAGCTCCTGGAGAGGCTGCCCGGAGAGTCCGAGCCTGTCGCTCACATATACGGAGGCGACCCCGTATCGATGGGTGAAGCCGCACGGATAATTACTGAACGCGGGGGATATGCCGGCATAGACATAAATGCCGGATGTCCCGTGCGTAAGGTTATGAATTGCGGTGGCGGCGCAGCCCTCATGCAAAATCCGGCACTCGTCGGCCGAATCGTTGCGGCGATCGTGTCGCATACTCACCTGCCAGTTACCCTCAAGACTCGAATTGGAGTACGCCCCGGTGCAGTGACGGTGTTTGATATCGTCAAAGCGGTAGAGGATTCCGGAGGCGCGGGCGTGGCAGTTCATGGTCGCTTCGCCAGCCGGATGCACAACGGGTCGGTCGATACGGAATTGTTGCGACAAACTGTCGAATCAGCGGGCATTCCCGTTATCGTGAACGGCGGTGTAAAATCAGCGGCCGATGCCCTTGAGCTGCTCTCGGCAACTGGTGCCGCAGGGGTTATGATCGGACGCGGAACACTTGGAAATCCCTGGCTCTTCAAGGAAATAGAAGATGCGCTTGACGGCGCCGAGGCAGTGCCGTCGCGAAAACGCAGCGATTCGGAAATCATCGCAATGCTCAAGCGGCATATCACGCTTTCGCTTGAATTAAAAAAACTTATCAATTCCAAATATCCGCCGGAACTCAGCACCTGCAAAGATCCAGAGCTCTCGGCGGTTCACGACTTTCGCCATTACATGTTCAACTACTTCAAAGGGCGTCCAGGATCTCTGGTGCTACGCCGCAACATGGATAAATACTATACGATTAGCGACGTGATGCAAGCCATCGAAGAACATGTATTAAACTTCTGCCCGCCAGCCTCTTATGAATCCGGCGATGTTGCCGCGGACCCCGGCGAAATTTAAACGCAGAGCGTCGACGATGATTCGGTATAAGAAGGCGAGAAGCGACGGGAAAAACGGGTGGGGCGCATGTTTGCGCAAGAACCGCACGTGTCCGGCTCTGTAGTACGAAGCGAGATTGTACGAAGTTCGTTTTATTGTTGCAGAGCCTTTGTGTTTTATGAAAACGCCTTCAGCAACTCCGAGCTTCCAGCCTCTCTCGCGCGCGGTGAAGCACCAGTCGGCATCCTCAAAAAAGAAAAAGTATCCGGCATCTAGGAGGTCGTTTTGTTTCATTGCAGATTCAACGCGAATAAGCATGCTGGCGCCGCAGATGTAGTCAATATCATTCGGAGTTTTAGGTTCTCTGGGCGTCCATAGTGGTGGCCGGAGCTGTTTGCCTGCTTGCGCGAGGCGGCTGTAGGCAGAAGAATCTTCGCCGCCTTCTTCCATTTGGCATCCGACGGCGCATATCATTGGGTCGGTTTCGGCCTTGAGAACGAGCCTTTCCAGCGCATCTGGATCGCAAACAGTGTCGTTGTTCAGCAGCCACACGTAGTCATTTGTGCCGCCAGACTCCGCCGCTCTGCTAAACCCGGCATTGACGCCACCTGCAAACCCCAAGTTACGTCCTGTGGAAAAAACGACATCGGCATTTGGACATGCTTTGCGTAGATCCTCTACTGTATTTTCAGTCGAACCGTTGTCAACCACAACAACGCGAAGGTTGGGGTAAGTCTGTCTGGCAAGCGAAGCGCAGCACTCTTTCGTGAATTCGAGGCCGTTCCAGTTCAGCACTATCGCGAGCACCCCTGGAGTACGCCCTGTGCCTGTTTGCGAGTTAGACATTTCCTGTTATTGCCTGATGCCCGACATTCCAGCCTGTTCAAGCCAGAGCGCCGGCTTGTCGGGTTACGAAATCTCTGCGGCTAGAAGGCCGAATGGGGCAGGGTGGCCGGTTACAAAGTTGGCAGCGGTGCTGTAGACACGCACAGACAGTTTGTTGTGGCCATCCGAGCAGAAGTCACGGATTCTGAGTGTCGCCGGTTCGCCGAAAATTACGCCGGCAGACGAGGCGTTAATGAAAATCTCGGCGGCTCCACCTGTCAGGTCAACTCTAAGCAGATCGTGGACTCCATCGAATTCAAAAACGTATTCGACTCCACCCCAATAGTGCGGCATCCTCGCCTGCGCGAGGTCGCCTAAGCCGAGTTCGCGTGGTGCGCGCAGGATTGCGCCGTCCAGCATGAAATCTCCTTCGAGGTAAACCATGTCACGCACGGCGTCAAGTGCCACGGTGTTCGATCCTGTGTGGCAGAGTGCGGACACATCCACGCCTTCGAAGCAGAAGTCGCAAGGATGATGCGGTAGTGACTTGTCAGGTGTTGTTCCGTTTACTGTCAGCCCTGATTTCCCGACATGTTCCGTGTAGATTGCGGCAATGTGCGCACCTTCTTCGACTTCGAACGCGAAGCCTTTTGTTTTGGGAAATGCGGCGATATTGGGACGCAATGGTTTGATGGAACTCGGCGACAAAGCACTCCATTCGCGCTTGGCTTTATACGCTGTCGTTTCGTATGGAACGATTCTGCATTCAAAATTTGCCGGCATTATCATGCAGTATGCGCCACGTTCCAAAACAAAGTCAGATGGCAGGCTGCCAGAGGCTTTGAAGGCAACCTCCTCAATCGGGTTGTAAACCAGGAAATCGCCTTCCATTGCGAGCTTGGGCGAGAGGGTGCGTCCGGAAAGGTTGAGCAGAAACGCTTCTCGGCTCCCGTTGTTGTTCCGGGCGTGCACGAGTATCTCCTCACACCCTTCACCGGAGAGCGGGATATCGGCTTCGAGTGTGTCGAGCGCATCGTACTCCCCTGGTGGCAGAGTCAGGACCCTGCCACCGGAGGCTTTGAATTTTTCAAGCAGGCGCGCGGTTCCGCTTGTTATTGCCACGCCGGATAGGCAGACGACCGTTTTGTATTTGCGTTTGCCGAGCGATATGGCTTCGTCATGAAGCTTGGCATTTTCGGCGACTATCGAGTCTTCGCCCATCTCGTGGCCGACATGGCGCCGTGCCAACTCCATCAGCAGCATGTTGAAATGGAGGTCGAACTCGTCAACGTGCATGCGTTCGCGCTGACTGCGGAGTTCAAAATTACGATTGATATCGTTGCCAGTTTGTGATTCCACGATCCTGTCCGGGAAAATGACTAGGCAATCCGCGTGGTACGATCCGCGCATGAGCAGCTCTGCGATGCGAGTCCAAGAATCGCAGCGCTTGCCAAAGATTTCGTAGAAAGGTTGATGTGTGAAATAGCTGGGGGGGCAATCGTATTTTGTCCCGTCGCCAATCGTGTAGTAGTATGCGTGCGGCGTGATGAGGTTGACTCCCATTGCGAGTTCAAACATCATCTGTGTTTCAAGGAAAGCGGGCTGTATTTCCCATCCCAAGAACGTTATGTTCTCGGCGGAAACAAATCCGTCTTTGAACTGGTTCGCGACGGAAGACGCGCCCTTGTATAACTGGAGTGGGCAGAAGACCCGTTTATCCTTGCAAACGAAGCGGTGATCCGCCGTGTTTAGCGGAACACGCAGGTACGCGTGATCCTTGATCTCGCAGAGGTAGTCGTCTATTGAAGGAATGTCCTCAGCCATCAGGTAAGGGATTGCGGTGCCGAATCTGCTGATTGCGGTTGAGGAGGGTCCTTCATCACCGCAGAGATGTCCGGCGTACGCGAGGCCATGGCGATTGCACCATTCGACCTGAGGACGTATGAAATTTTCCAGAAAAAGCTCTCTTGCCAGAGAGTAAAAACGCAGACGCGCTTCAGATGAGCCGGGCAGATCTTCGACGAGCCGGGGCAGGATTGTGGCTAGTTGATGGCCGAATCGGCGAGCGTACTCGGAGTCCAGAACTTCAGACCAGGGGATGCCCCATGTTGTGCAGACCTGAAAACTTTCGTCGTCAGTGTAGACTAGCTCAATGGGATCTCGAAAGTATTGCCCGATATGTTCCGCGTATTTCTCGTGCGTGATGGAGATGAATAAATCAGCCGCTTCGCGCGAAAACATGTCAACATGTCTGTCAAAGAAACGTTGGGTAAAGCGGAGCGCGGGAGTTCCACGCGGCACTGCCTTTTCATCGATTTGATTGTAGGTGGTGGCATCAAACGCGGCAAAGCAAGGGGCGTCGGGATTCGTGGGTTCGTAGGCGAATGTCAGATTTTTCTGGCGCAGATCCGGGCGTTCTTTTTGCACACGCCCGCCGGCATTACCGCTTGGGTAGCCATCCTCGTCATATAGCCAAACGGTCAACCCGAGGCGTTTGGCGCATTCGCATGCGTGAGCGAAGAGTTCGAACCATCGGGCCGAAAGGTATGGAGTTTTATTCCCGGTGCGCGAGTGTAGAACTACGCCGCGGCACCCGCCTGCCTTCATTGCCTCAAGCTGTTCCGTTATGTGGTTTTCTTCTTGGGCGCCGTTCCAAAACCAAAAAGGGTATACGCCGGGTTTCATATTACAGATGCTTTACGGTTGCGATGGCTGAAGAAGCGGTTACGACGTTGTTGGAACCGGTTGTCGGGTTCGCAGAAGACGACACTCTGATTTCCTGAAACACTCCTGTTTCCCCGCCGCGCGCTGTATAGACGACCGTTTCTCCGCGTGCCGCTGACAGGTAGCCTATCTGCGTGTTGGAAAGCGTCCAAGTAAAAAACTGTGCGCCCGTGGCGTGGAAAGTGGCCGATTGACCTTTTCGGAGTTCGACGTACGTCGGCGTGACTTCAACCCCGCCTGCCTCTGTTGATTCGCATCCTGCGAAAAATATAGCTGTGACAGTGGCGGCGCAGAGCGTCAGTATAAACATGGCTGCGGAAGTTTTTTTCATGGCTTTTGGTGGTTCCGAGAAATATCCTTTGTTATTAAACTGCGCTTATAGTAGCACAGGAGTTGCGCGGACGCACCAATAATTGTTGCGGCAAGCAGCAGAATGACCTGTTCCCAAGCCGTTTCCATTTTCACAAAAGCCATTATAAAACATGCGATTGCGCTTGCGTATCAAGGCATGTGCCTGTATGATTAGAGCCGATATAGAATACAAAGAAAGTGGGTGCGAATGGACGATGGTGTTCTGGCGCGAATTGACGCCATTAACTTCCTCTGGAGATGGATGGAAACACAGGAATTTCCCGACCGAATGATGGTCGGGGTTCCGCCTTTCCGGCGTGGTTTCGTAATGGATCTCGTCTATACGACTTTGCGCAACGCGCGTGCGCTTGATTTCGCGCTTGAGCCGTTTTTGCGCCAAACTCCCCAAGCTTCCTCCATGGCCGCGTTGCTTCTCGGAGCTTGCCAACTGCTTAAGATGCCAGATGTAGCTGACCACGCTGCCATCCATGCCACCGTCGAGGCATTGCGCGAGGTGGCAGGAGAGCACCAGACCGGCTTTGCCAACGCCGTGTTGCGCAGCATGCAGCGTGATCTGGATCGTGTCAAACTTCGTCTGGCGGACGCGCCATTGGCAATACGTGAATCACATCTTGATGAACAGGTTGAGCGTTGGGAGGCACGATACGGTAAGGAGAGGGCGGCTGCGATATGCGAATGGGACAACCTCCCTGCCAGTGTCACAGTTCTGACTGTGCCACGCGGCCCTTCTGTACAAGAGCTCTTACGCTCATTCGAAGTGGCAGGTGTAAAAGCCGTTCCGCATCCAGGTGCGCCGGATGACGCGATTATAGTGCCGCACGGTTCGGGTGTTGAGGAACTGCCAGGTTTTGACAGAGGCGCGTTTTCGATTCAGGATCCTGCGACTCTCGAGGCGGTGAAGCTGCTGGACGTAAAGCCCGGCATGAGGGTGCTGGATGCCTGCGCGGCTCCCGGAGGCAAATCTGTTCAGATAGGTCTGCGACTTGACGGGCGCGGTGAGTTGATCTCCATGGATTGCTGGCGTGACAGGTTGCCGGCGCTCGAGGACAATTTGGAGCGTTACGGTCTTCTCGGGGGTGTCGCGAAGGTGTTTTTAGGGGATGCACGTGAGATTTATCTGGATAATATAGGGGGTTCTGCTTTCGACAGGATATTGCTGGACGTGCCCTGCAGCAACACTGGAGTGCAAAGAAGGCGTGCAGATTCCAGATGGCGTTTTTCTTCGGAACGGCTGGCCACTCTCAACGAGACGCAGTTCCGTATTATTCAGAACGCATCGAAATTGTTGGCCGACGGCGGCAGGATCGTATATAGCACCTGCAGTCTCGAAGAGGAGGAGAATGAGGTGATCGTCGAGGCGTTTATCAAACGAAATCCGCAGTTCCGTATTGTTGATTCTGTTTCCCTTGTTCCCCCTGACCGGGAGATGGACGGAGCCTTCTCAGCTGCGCTTGAGGTCTAAATGATTGCATAAATTAGGGGATTTTCATAAAATGGACACTAATTTTAGAGGTGGTGTTTATTTATCCGCGAGGATTCCGAATGCGAGCCTTGTGGGATGGTAGTGGAAAAAGTTCTTGGGATGGAAAAAAGAAAATATATTATTATCGGCGCAGGTCCGAGCGGATTGGCTTTCGCTGTGCGGCTTATGCAGCGTGGGGAAAATGACTTTCTACTTCTAGAGAGCGAAGATTCAGCTGGCGGGCTCTGTAGGTCTGAGGATGTGGATGGATCTCCTCTGGAAATAAGCGGAGGGCATTTCCTTGACGTAAAGCGCAGAAACGTTCTGGATTTGGTTTCGTGTTTTATGCCTCTCAACGAGTGGGATCGCTACGAGCGAATAACTCGTATTTTTATACACGGAAGGGAAATAGGGAGTCCGGTAGAGTCTTTCATATGGCAGATGCCCGAAGAGGTCCAAGAGCGCTATTTGCGCGATATCGCCGAAGCTGGAAGCAACAACGGCGCTCCAATGCCTGAAAAGTTTGTCGATTGGATTTATTGGAAGCTTGGGAAAAGCATCGCAGAGGATTACATGCTGCCTTACAACCGGAAGCTTTTCGGGGAGAATCTGGATTTGCTCGGGACGTACTGGCTGGAAAAGTTGCCAAGCGTTTCGTATGAGGAGACAATGCGGAGCTGCCGCGAGAAACGATTCTTCGGGAAGCAGCCTGCTCATGCGCAATTCTTCTATCCGAAAAAACACGGATATGGCGAGGTCTGGCGAAGGATGGGAGCATCGCTTGGCGACAGGCTGATATTAGGTGAGAAAGCCGAGAGTGTTGACTGCGCTAGGCGTATTGTAAACGGCAAATATGTGGCGAACTGCATTGTAAACACGGCTCCATGGACGTCGTTCGGCGAATTGTCAGGGATCACAGACAGGGCGGCAGACATCGTGCGCAGCCTGATGTATTCCTCGGTAGATGTCGATTATGTTCCCGACAATCTGGATACTGAAGCTCAGTGGATATACTATCCTGATCCGGAACTGTCGTATCACAGGATTTTGGTTCGTCATAATTTCTGCCCTGGGGCGCGTGGATACTGGACGGAGACAAATTCCAGTCGTGCAAAACCGCTTGCGGAAGGGGCTTTTCGGCACACTAGTAAATATGCATACCCACTTAATACAATCGGCAAAAACGAAGCCATGACTGAGCTGCTTGCCGAGTTGAAGACAAACAGTGTTCACGGACTAGGACGCTGGGGTGAGTGGCAGCATTACAATTCAGATGTGGTCGTCGAGCGTGCGTTGGCGCTCGCGGATTCGATCCTCGACGGGAGGCGCTGATATTTATGGCGAGGGTCGAATACTGCTCTGATTACACGGGCACAAGCATTATGATCGCGGCGATTAACGAGACGTTTTCGCTGGAGGAAACCGTGCGCATAATTTGCAAAACCTGCGCCTCCAACGATGTTGCGGAGGTGTTGCTTCTGCTCAGCAAGAAGAAGAGTACCCCGGAGTGTGTTGCGATTGCAGAGAAATTGGTCGCCGAGAAGAGTCCGTATCCTATTTCAATCGTGTGGCAGAATCTGCCTTTTGCCGGGGGAGCTTACAGAGATGGAATTGCGGCTGCGCGCGGAAGCCATGTGCTTATGATGTCAGCTGATCTTGAAACTGACCCGTCGCTTGTGTGCGGTATGTTAAAAGCGTCACGTGAGAATCCCGATGCGGTAGTCACGATGTCCAGATGGATTCGCGGCGGAGGGTTTACTGGTTACAGCAAGATAAAAAAAATCTGCAATATCATTTTTCAACGTTGTTTCTCTCTTCTCTTTCTGACACGCCTTTCAGATTTGACGTATGCGTTCCGAAATTTTCCAACTGATTTGATGAGAAAAATTGGATGGAAGGAGCTGCGCCACCCATTTTTTTTGGAGACGGCATTGGTCCCACTGCGGCTTGGAGTCAGATTTATTGAGTTGCCCGCTCACTGGAATCAACGTGTTGAAGCGGAATCTCAGAACTCATTTTTCGCGAATTTCAATTATTTCAAAACCGCGTTTCGCGTTCGGTTCACACCGTGGAAGCTTTTATTGCTGAAAAAAACGACGCAAGATTCGGGCGTGGACAAGAGCAAGGTGGGGTGAGATGAAAAAAGCTATAGTGCTAGGTGCTACGGGGATGGTAGGTGGATGTTTCCTTTCAAGGCTTCAGGAGTCTGGGTGGGATGTTCTGGGAGTGTCCCGCCATACCGCGATGGGGCGTCAGGTTGTTGACAGGCCGTATCGTTTTGCAGGTTGCGACATTCTTGACAGGCAGAGTCTCGAAAATCTTTTTTCGACGGAGAAGCCGGAGCTGATCGTTAATATGGCCGCGCAGGCGTTCAACGGCACATCCTGGGACGCCGAATACTACACTTACCTGGTGAACATCGAGGGCACGCACAACGTGCTCGCGGCGGCTCACGACAGCTGCCCCGAAGCGAAGCTCCTGCTAGCGTGCAGCAGTGCGGAATATGGGGATATTCAGCCGGAGGATTGTCCTCTCAGCGAAGACAGGCCTCTTAGACCGATGACTCCATACGGTGTAACCAAAGTGACCACCGAGGCTATGGGCTACCAGTTTTATAAGAACTATGGTATGCCGGTTTATCTGCCTCGCATGTTCATCCATGTTGGCACAGGGCATCCGCCAGCAACAGCGATACAGAATTTCGCTCGCCAGATCGCTCTCATCAAGAAGGGCAAAATGAAGTCTGTGATGCAGACCGGCAGACTAGACACAGCACGCGATTTTATCGATGTCCGTGATGGCGTAGACGGCATGATGACTTTACTGGAGAAAGGCGCCCCCGGGGTTCCCGTAAACATTTGCACAGGGGAGGCGCCTAAAATTCAGGAAGTCCTCGACATGCTTATCGAGCTGGCCGGGATCGAGGTCGAGGTGCGCCAGAGCAAGAGCTTGTTGCGTCCTTCCGATGAGTTGCTCCTGCTCGGCAACAATTCGCGTCTGACCGCTCTCGGGTGGGAGCGCAAGTATACGCTTCGTGAAACTTTAGAGGGTGTGCTAGAAGACTGGATGCAACGCACTTAGAAGGTGGTGATAAGGTCTGAATGCCGTAAATGACGTTTTGAAGCAGAAGCTTCGCAACCTGCCCGACAAGCCAGGTTGCTACATCATGCGCGACCGCAACGGCCGGATCATCTATGTTGGCAAAGCCGTTTCGCTAAGGCGCCGTGTGCAGAGCTATTTTAGGCCTTCTACATTCACCAAGGCGTCGCCAAAGCTTCGCGGGCTGATAAACAGCGTTGCAGACCTTGACATCATGGTGGTCCGTAACGAAGCTGAAGCTCTGCTTACGGAAGGGCGGCTTATAAAGGACTACAAGCCGCGATTCAATGTGGTATTCCGTGACGACAAGCGATATCTCGCTATCCGCGCCGAAAACCATCTGCCCCTTCCACGATTTGCTGAGTGCCGTATCGTCCGCGACGATGGCAACGAGTATTTTGGCCCGTTCCCGTCGTCGAACGTCGTTCGCATAGTGAAAGACTTCGCGGAGCGTCGTTACGGCATACGCAAGTGTCCGCATAACAATCCCGGCGTGGAAGAGCATAAACACTGCCACAACGACCGCATCGCGCAATGCTCTGCGCCGTGCATAGGCTTGATTTCAGCTGATGGGTACAGGACAAGGTTCCAACAGGCGTGCGACTTTATTCGAAACGGCAGCGTTTCGGAAATGGAGAACCTTAAGACCGAGATGGCGGCGGCGGCATCCGCAATGGATTTTGAGCGAGCCGCACAGATCCGAGACACAATACTGGCAATCCGTGACATGTCTAAGCAGAGAGCGCGGGTCGTCTCGAACCCGACCGTAAAGCGCGAAAATGCGGCTGGAGGTTGCGCCGAGTTGGCCGAGATACTGGAACTAGCCGCCCCTCCGTATCTCATAGAGGGTTTCGATATCTCTCATATCAGCGGTACGTTTTCCGTTGCATCGATGGTGGCAGCTGTCGACGGTATTCCAGCTCCGCAACGCTACAGGCGGTTCAGGATCAAAACTGTTCAGGGGATCGATGACCCAATGAGCATCGCGGAAGTGATCCGAAGAAGGTATACAAGAACTCTCGAAGAGGGCATACAGCTTCCTGATTTGGTCATGGTTGATGGAGGCATCACGCAGTTGCGCGCTGCGCGTGCCGAACTGGCAAAGCTAGGGCTGGCGGATATGCCGGCAGTAGGGTTGGCAGAGAGGCTTGAAGAGATTGTGATCGACAAAGACGGCCGGGACTCCGTGTTGCTACCGCGCGATAGCGAAGCTCTTAAAGTGCTGATGCGTTTGCGCGACGAGGCTCACCGCTTCGCAATAACTTACAACCGCAACCTGAGAAACAAGAAGATAAAGGAATCGATCCTTGATGAAATCGACGGTGTTGGCGAAGCACGCAAGATTCTCCTCTTGAAGAAATTCGGCTCGGTGCGCCGTATCGCCGCTGCAGGGCTTAAGGATGTTGCATCAGTGGCGGGAATCGGAGAACCACTTGCTCAGAAGATACTCGACGCCGTCCGCCGCGTAACCGCCAGACAGGGCGCCAAGAGCTGAACAAACTCTCGTTCAGTGTTTCTATATTTCGGCCTACCGCGAGTAGACAGGGTGCGCTATTAAGTTGTCCTCTGATTCGCCTTCATCAGCACCGGCGTTGAGCGTTGTGACGATCGTCACATTGGGGATTTTGTTCAAAACCAGGAATCCTCGCAGATCCACTAGCTGTGAGCGCGTGGCCCCGTCTTTGGACTTCAGCACGATTGCTCTCCCTTTGTCGGCATGCTCCTCTTTGATCAGACGTTTGGCGAGCGTGTGCCTGTCAACCGGGTTGCCATAAAGCGTGATGGAGCCGTCTTTGTAAACGCCGACCTCCACCCCCGGCCTTCCTCCTCCAGAGGCTTTAGAACGAGTGGTAGTCGTGGTTATGCACCCCTGCACGACGATGCTGCAGAGCGCAATCAACAAGAAATGTTTTTTACTGAAACGCATGGGCAATATATTGAATCAAAACCAAGCCAAAGTCAATCGTGATAACCGATTAAATTCGATTTCGACGCGTTCTATGCTATAATAAGGCGCATGCATAAAACAAAGAATACAGTGAAGCTGATCGATGCTATACGCGTGCGCGGTGCGCGCCAGAACAATCTGAAAAACCTTGATGTAGATTTTCCAATCGGCGAGTTTATCGTAGTGACAGGCGTCAGCGGTTCGGGCAAGTCATCGCTTGCTTTCGACACGGTATATGCAGAGGGACAGAGACGGTACATCGAGACGTTTTCCTCGTATGCTCGCATGTTTCTGGAGAGAATGGATCCGCCTGAGGTGGATTCAGTGGATGGCATCCCTCCAGCCATTGCCATCAGACAGATCAATCCAGTACGCACATCGCGCTCCACAGTTGGAACCATGACGGAGATCAACGATCGCCTGAAGCTGCTCTTTGCCAAGCGAGCCCGGCTTTTCTGCCCTAAGTGCGGGAAAGAGGTAATTGCGGACTCTGTAGAGACGGTGGTGGATAAGCTGAAAGATTCAGGCTGCGAAGGCAAGCGGATATCAATCTCGTTCAAAGTCGATATTCCGCCCAGTTTCACACTAGAGGAAACTGTGGAGTTGCTTGGTCAGCAGGGGTACCGACGTATTAAAGAGGAGGGCGATGGTCTTTTAAAAGTCGCGCAGGATATGGTTGTATTCGAAGCGGGCAAGCGTGCGCGCATAGGCGAGGCTATCGAAACGGCTTTCGCAAAAGGGAAGGGCGAGATATCTGTTTGCCCTCTCGGAGACGACATGACGGAACTTGCAGAGTATAAGTTCAGCAACCGCATGGATTGTCCGGATTGCGGAATAGAATTCCAGATGCCGACTCCGAACATGTTTTCTTTCAACTCGCCGGTTGGGGCTTGCGAAACTTGCCGAGGCTTCGGCAGAACTATATCAATTTCTAAAAAGCTAATCGTTCCTGATCCTTCGAAGAGTGTCGCAGAAGGTTGCATACGCCCGTTTCAGACAAACATGATGCTTGTTTGCCAACGCGAACTGATGCGACACGCGAAGAAACGCAAGTTCCCAGTCAATACGCCATGGAATCAACTTTCCGAAGAAGACCGCCGCTGGGTTTTCGAAGGAGAGGGGGATTTTGATTCTGGTCTCTGGTGGGGAGTCGACCGTTTTTTCGCCGACATTGAAGCGCGTTCATATAAGATGCATGCTCGCATTATGCTGGCGCACTACCGTGAGTACGTCGAGTGCCACATGTGCCACGGCTCGCGTCTCAAAGCAGCCGCCATGAATTGGAAGCTAGTGCTAGGTCAAAAGTCGTATAACATCCAGGATATAATGCTGATGCCCATCAGTGATGTGCTGGCGTTTTTTTGTGAATTCCGCAAAACTCTCGATTCTCGAGATGCGCAGACTCTGTTCGACGAGATTATCCCGACCTTAACATATCTATGCGAGGTGGGGCTCGGGTATCTTACGCTAGACAGACAGTCGCGCACTCTCAGCGGCGGGGAGGTGCAACGCATAAACCTCACTCAGGCACTTGGCAGTTCGTTGGTTAACACACTATTCGTCTTGGACGAGCCCAGCATTGGGCTTCATCCGCGTGATATTGAACGCCTGATCGCTGTTCTGCGCCGGCTGCGCGACGCTGGCAATACGGTACTGGTGGTAGAACATGATCCAGAGGTTATCAAGGCTGCGGACCGTGTAATCGAAATGGGGCCAGGTCCCGGGGAGCGTGGCGGCTCGATCATTTTCAACGGGTCGGTGCCAGCGCTGCTTCAGAGCGCCTCCAGTGTGTCGGCACCGTACTTGCGCGGGGATCGTGATCCGGAGTCTGCGTCAGAGCCTGAGGAACCGCTCGCAACGCTGAAATTGCGCGTGCGCGGCGCGCGCGAACACAACCTAAAAAACATTTCGGTCGAATTTCCACTGAACCAATATGTCGTGGTTACGGGCGTAAGCGGTTCGGGGAAATCCACGCTAGTGAACGACGTGTTGTACTCGAATGTGATGCGCTCTCTTGGCAAGGTCGTGGAATCGTCAGGCGAATGCGACGGCGTCGACGGCACCGAGTACATATCCGAGGCCGTCATGGTTGACCAGTCGCCAATCGGCAAGACCACGCGCTCAACTCCAGGCAGCTATGTCAAGGCTTTCGACGCCATCCGAAAACTCTTCGCCAAACTGCCTGCCGCTATCGAACGTGGATATTCGTATGGCGACTTCAGTTTCAACTCCGGTGTTGGGCGTTGTCCACATTGCGAGGGGTCAGGATTTGAGATGGTCGAGATGCAGTTTCTGAGTGACGTCTATCTAAAGTGCGAGGAATGCGGCGGGCGTCGCTACCGGAAGGAAATTCTCGAAGTTAAAATGAATTTGCCGGGACGCGGCAGAGCCATATCGATAGCCGATGCGCTAGAATTGACTGTTGATGAAGCCGCCGATATTTTTGCGGCAGATAAAAACGTTGTCGCCTGCCTTCGCCCGTTACAGGATGTAGGCCTCGGGTATCTGCGTTTGGGGCAACCGGTTCCCACACTTAGCGGGGGAGAGGCGCAGCGGCTGAAACTTGCGGGACACTTGGCGGAAGACCCCAAGAAGAAAACACGCAGCCGCCGCAACACTCTGTTTATTTTCGACGAGCCGACGACCGGGCTTCATTTCACTGACACGGAGTTGCTGAATGGAGTTTTGCGCCGCTTGGTTGAGGCTGGCAACTCTGTTGTGGTTATCGAACACAATATCATGGTCATGCGCGCCGCCGACCATATAATCGACCTCGGCCCCGAGGGGGGCGAGGCGGGTGGGGAAGTGGTTGCAGTGGGGACTCCGTCTGAAATTGAGATGCATCCCGCGAGTGCCACCGGCGCCGCATTACGGGCAGACACACGAGATTCGCACGCAAGACGCGCCTCGAATGCAGAGCCGACATTGCTCGCTGCCGAGACCGCCTCTGCGTACTCTGCGCGAAAACGTCCACAGATGATTTCGGTGCGCAAGGCTCATGAACATAATCTGCGAAATATAGACGTGGACATCCCGCTAGATAAATTTTCAGTTATAACCGGTGTAAGCGGCTCGGGGAAATCAACTCTTGCATTTGATATATTGTTTGCTTCCGGGCAGCGTCGCTATCTCGAATGTTTAAATGCCTATGCTCGGCAGTTTGTGCAACCGCAGGCAAAACCAGACGTGCTGTCGCTCTCCGCATTGCCCCCGACAGTAGCCATAGAGCAGCGCCTAAGTCAAGGCGGTTGGAAAAGCACCGTTGCAACCGTTACCGAACTTTATAACGCTCTGCGTCTGTTGTTCCTAACTCTGGGCGTACAGCACTGCCCGGACTGCGGAGGTGAGATTTCTCGTCAAACACCGGAGCGGATCATGGAGCGAATGCTTGGGCGTCACGCAGGCAAGGATATAATGCTTCTCGCTCGGCTGGTTTCGGGGCGCAAGGGTGTCTACAAAGACCTGGCTGAATGGGCGGCAAAACGCGGTTGCAAATCGCTCCGAGTCGATGGCGAGTGGCGCGACACAAAACCTTGGGAAGCGTTAGACCGTTACAAAGAACACAACATAGACTATCCCGTGGCGACGATAAGACCCACTGAAGTCGGAGCAAAGGAATTGTTGGCGAAAATTAAAACGGCTCTGGATCACGGAAACGGACTCCTGCGAGTGCTCCATCTAGGAGGTAAGAAGAAGGAACAAGAATACGTGGTATCCACGGCTCGCGTTTGCACAACTTGCGGAACGAGTTTCGAAGAACCGGATCCGCGCCTGTTCTCTTTTAACTCGCATCGCGGTTATTGCCATGAATGCGATGGGTACGGCGTTGTTGCAGGACGTGGCAAGGCGGCGAAAAAGCGCGAGAAGGACGAATGGCAGAGCGGGCGGACCCGTAGCTTTGCCGATGTCGTGGGGGATGATATCGATGGAGCGGGGTCTGCCGTTTGTTCCGCCTGTGGCGGCAGCAGGTTAAACCCTGTAGCGCGAGCCTTCCGTTTCCGAGGGAAAGGGATACAGGAGTTCACCTCGATGACGATTTCCTATGCTCTTGCGCATTTCAGAAAAATAAAACTTACAGCGCGTGAGAGAGCCATTGCATCGCCCATCATTGAAGACATTATCTCACGCCTAACTTTTCTCGAAAAAGTTGGGCTTGGCTATCTAACGCTTGACCGCGCCGTCCCCACATTGAGCGGAGGCGAGAGCCAGCGCATACGTCTATCATCACAGCTCGGCTCTAATCTGTGCGGGGTTTGCTACATACTTGATGAACCCACCATCGGTCTGCACCATCGCGATACACAGATGTTGTTGGACACTATAGAAGGGCTTCGGGACAAAGGGAACACTGTGCTCGTTGTCGAGCATGACGAAATGACCATGCGCCGTGCCGACTACATTGTAGACCTCGGCCCAGGGGCCGGCGTAGAGGGGGGAGAGGTCGTTGCAACCGGCTCAATCAAACAGATATTGAAATCCGAGCGGTCTAAGACGTCACAATTTCTGAAGTCTCCAATGAAACATCCGCTCAACGGCAGCTATCGCGACAGCAAAAACACAGCCTTTCTGACCGTAAAAGATGCGCGTATGCACAATTTGCGCGGGATAGACGTAGAAATTCCGCTGGAACGCCTCACTGTCGTGACGGGCGTGAGCGGCTCGGGGAAGTCCACCCTGGTGCGCGACGTACTTCATGAAAGTATGCGCCCAATCAACAAGCCGCGTGGCAAAGTCCAACCAGTCGGATGCGCCGGCATAGATGGCGCCGGGTCGATAAAGCGCGTACTGGAAGTAGATCAAACTCCGATTGGCCGTACGCCGCGTTCGTGTCCGGCCACATACGTCGGATTTTGGACTCAGATACGCCAGTTGTTCGCTTCCACTCCTGATGCAAAGTTGTGGGGGTACAATGCGTCTCGTTTCTCCTTCAATATCGAGGGAGGACGCTGCCACGAATGTCTTGGGCAGGGAGCAGTGCGCATAGAGATGGCGTTTCTGCCGGAGGTGGTCACGCCCTGCGAAACATGCGGTGGAGCTCGTTTTAATCCCGACACTCTGTACGTCAAGTACAACGGCAAAACAATTGCCGACGTCTTGTCAATGAGCGTCTCGGAGGCTCTTGGGTTCTTCGAGCCGTTCCCGTCAATCCATTATCCTCTTCAGCTGCTTTCAGATGTTGGCATGGGGTACATCTCGCTGGGGCAACAGAGCGCCACATTGAGCGGCGGAGAGGCGCAACGAATCAAATTGGTGACCGAGCTGGCGCGCTGCACGCCGCGTCCCGGATTCAAAGCGCCCGCCACGCTTTACGTTCTTGACGAACCGACTGTAGGGCTGCACATGGCAGATGTTGCCAACCTGTTGAAAGTCGTTCATCGGCTTGTCGATGGGGGGCACACTGTCGTGATGATAGAACACAACCCGGACGTGATAGCTGAAGCCGACTGGATAATCGATCTCGGTCCCGAGGGTGGAGATGGCGGTGGCTCGGTTGTCGCCGCTGGTTCACCCGCAGACCTCGCAAAAAAACATTCCCCAAAATCACACACTGCGAAGTTTTTGGCAGAGATGCTGGGATGAAGCTCTAGAGTTGTTTAGACTCTACCGGTTAGTCTCCAGATCTTTCTAACTTGCGGTCCGTTGTTTTAATCGAAGGGGCGTCAACAGTTGGCTTAAGCGGTGAACCGTTTCGTGAGAACGCATCAAGCATGACCTTCAAACGGTCTGTGGGGGCGTCAGCCAAAGAGCCCGAATCGGGTGTGCCCTCATGCTCAAGGCTCCATCCTGTCCATTCCCGAAAGGCGTGGTATGTCCAATCCCAGTCATATTCTTCGAATAATTCTATGCAGTCCCTAAGATAATTTTCTGCGCCCGGAGCCCACCGCACTGCGCTGAACTCCCCTACGTATATGTGGACATTGTACGCAAGTTGAAACTCCCTTACGGGTTCTAGCATTGTGCGGATTCGTTCTTTGTTCCACTCGATGCCTAAAATAACACCCGGATACTCCACACGGTTCCAAATGGTGTTGACTCCCTGGTGAGTATAGACATGGGGAGCATAGAAATGGACTTGGTAGATTACGTTCGATATGGAGGCTGGCGCAGGGTTGAGATTGCGAAAACCTTCTGGTGACCCCCACTTGTTCGAGGTAATGAAGATTGGAGTGACTGGATCAATTTCGCGTATGGCTTTCGCTGCCTGCACTTGCGTGTCAAACCAGTTATAAACACCGTCGGGAGAAGGCTTAGTCTGAGTGGGTTCGTTCACAAGATCATACCCCCACAAGGCAGGATGTCCCTTGTAGCGTCGCGCCATGCGCTGCCAAAACTTTATGAAAAAATCCTGGAACTCCTTTTCGTAAAACATGGCCATGTCGTTGTTTTTGTATCGTCCCCCCGGAGGGGAGTGTAAATCGATTACAACTTTCAGTCCATGCCTTTGGCAGGACTCCAGGACTTTATCGAGCTCTTCGCACTTATCGGTCAACCAGTTGTCGTACTCTGCAAGATCGCGGTCTGTACCCGGGACTCCCCAGTTGCGACCCAACTGCCAGCGTATCACGTTGGCTTTCCATTCTTCCCCAAGAAACCTTATATCTTCTTCATTGAATCGTGGTGGAGACATGACTCCGCGCAGTCTTTTTTCATTATGCCCCTTGAACACAGGCGGAGGGTTTTTCATTGGCGGTGGTCGCGGCATAGGAGCAGGTTCCATTACCGTTACTATCAAGTTGTCGAACCATGCTGAGCCAGAGCTCTCCTGCAATCCGAGGGAAATACGGGCGCCATGAGCGTCATTTGGGATCGACACTGAAAATTCTAATTCCTTCCAATCAAACGTCCCGTAAACATTCCCTTCGTTGATCCAGCCGGGTCCCATCGAGTCGGATTTATAGTGGAACATGAATTTCGTTCCATTGTAGGACACCGGCGGTTTTGTGACTGCTTCAGCTTTTGCCCGGCATCGGAACCAGAGGGTGCAGTCGCGGTAGCGTGTGATGTCAACAGGCATTGAGATCATGTGCGTACCGGCTCTGTCCTTTTCCGGGACAGTAATGCGTAGCGAGTAATCGCTCTCAAGTCCGGTGCTCCACTCCGACCAAGCTTGAAGTGGCCAAACATCACGTTCCTCTTTCGACTCGAATCCGGTCTTAAAAACTATTTCCCCTTTTTGGGGGAGAACCAGCGATGGCAGTCAATGAGCACATTGTTACAACAATAACATAAAAACTTGAACTTATAAGTTTCATGGATGTTAATTTAGTGCATCAATCTTGTTGGTGTCAAGCTTTCGATTCAAAACATTCGGTTCCCGTATTGCTTGCGCGTCAGTCGCCGGTTTGTTATCATCCGCAACATGAAAACAAGCGGAGAGGCAGATCGCGGCAGGGCATGATAACCGTTATAGAACCCACTAAATCTTTTATCAAGATTAATTGGCGGGAGATCGCCGAGTACCGCGATTTGCTTTTTATGCTTGCGAAGCGTGATATCACCGTGGTCTACAAACAAACGGTGCTGGGACCGTTGTGGTTTTTGATTCAGCCGATTGTCACCGCCGTTGTGTTTACTGTTATTTTCGGTCATGTCGCTAAAATAAAAACAGGCGGGATTCCGTACTTTGTCTTTTACATGAGCGGCACTGTGATGTGGAATTATTTTGCCGGCGTTCTAAACAACAGCGCGACGTCTCTTATCGGCAGTACGCATCTGCTGTCGAAAGTGTACTTTCCGCGCCTAATTGTGCCGTTTGCCTCTGTGGTTTCGAATCTTGCCCATCTTGGTCTGAACACATTGATTCTGGTCGTTTTCTGCGTCTACTATTATTTTGCCGGCGGTGCTATATCTCCTTCACCCGTGCTTCTCGCACTGCCGCTTGTTGTGTTTTACACCGCGCTCGTCGGGCTGGGGTTCGGGCTTTGGGTGGCGGCGGCGACAACGAAGTATCGCGATTTGCGCTTTGCCTTGCCTTTCATCCTGCAGATGTGGATGTATGCCACGCCGATTGTGTATCCTGCTTCGGGCGTGGTGAAACCGGCTTACCGCTTTATCATGTGGCTGAATCCCATGTCGGTTTCTGTGGAGCTCAACCGGTGGATGTTCACCGGGGTAAACAATGTCGAGCCCATGGCCATACTGATAGGCGTTGCCTCGACCGCGCTGGTTCTCGCCAGCGGGTTGTACTTGTTTAACCGCGTGCAGTGCAATTTCGTGGATACGGTTTAGAATGTCCAATCCAATCATACAGGTGTCCAGCATTTCCAAACGCTACAGGCTTGGCGTAATCAACCGGCGCACTTTCGGCGACGAATTGGCGTACAGGTGGCACCAGTTTCGCGGGCGTAACCCTTCGGACTTCATGGGCAAGGTGGGTAGCCGCAGCGTTGAAAGCGGCTCTGAGTTCTGGGCGCTAAAGGATGTTTCCTTCGAAGTGGAGCAGGGGGAGGTTTTGGGTCTCATAGGCAGCAACGGGGCGGGGAAGTCAACTCTCCTGAAGATATTGACGCGCGTTACAGAACCCACTTCCGGAAAGGCCCTTATCAGAGGGCGCGTCGGCTCGCTGCTCGAGGTGGGGACGGGCTTCCATCCGGAGCTGACGGGACGTGAGAACGTGTACATGAACGGCGCTATATTGGGAATGAAGCGGCGCGAGATAGACGCCAAATTTGATGAAATAGTCGACTTCTCTGGTGTGGAAATGTTTCTAGACACTCCGGTTAAGCGCTATTCCTCCGGCATGTATGTGCGGCTCGCTTTCGCCGTGGCGGCGCATCTGGAGTCGGAGGTGCTGCTTGTGGATGAGGTGCTTGCCGTGGGTGACGCCGCATTCCAGAAGAAGTGCCTCGGCAAGATGGGGGAGATTTCAAATGGTGGCAGGACAATCCTTTTCGTAAGCCATAACATGTCGGCTATCGAAAATTTGTGCTCACGGGCTGTCTGGTTTCAGGATGGCCGGGTTGTCAGTATGGGCGCATGTGCGGAAATCATTCACAGCTATCTTTCCGCGAAGGGCAGCATAATGGAACAGGTTCCCCTCTGCGACCGTAAGGATCGGCAGGGGACGGGACGCGTCAAGGCTGTGAATTTTTACGTGACCGACTTGGACGGGAACAAGGTATCAAAGCTTCAGTCGGGTGGATCGTACCAATTTTGCTTGACCTGCCGAACCGCCCACGGAGAAGACCCGCCATTGAACGTTATCTCCAGCATAGGGTTGAGCGATCCGAGTGGCAAAACTGTTTGGCTTGCGAGGAGTAACTTCACCAACCAAAACCAGAACCTTAGTCCTGGCGACACGGTTTTGGTCTGTACGGTGCGGGACTTCAATTTGGCAGAGGGGGCTTACAAAGTCGACTTGTTTTTGTCGCAGGATGAAACGGAGGTTTTCGACTGGGTGTCCAGCGCCGCAGATATTGTTGTTGCCGGCGGGGATTATTTTGGAACTGGATCGAAGGGGCTACCCGCTAATTGCGCCACCTTGACCCGTAGTGAATGGAGTAGCAAGTCATGCGAGTTTTAAACAATCTCCAACGTTGGGGAGTCCGTCGTCTGGGCAAGGAGCGTTGCCGGCGAATCATTCGCCAATTGGCGCGGCTGTCCGAGATTGACATGCTCAATTTTGTTCATCAGGAAATGGGCGTCATGAAGTATGAAAACCTGAAAGTTTCTGGCGAAGAACACTTCATTCAGAAAGAGCTTCCGCGCCTGCTTTCCCGTCAGCAGCCCTTGCTGCTCGATGTCGGGGCAAATGTCGGCAAGTTTTCCAGTCTGCTTAGGGCACAATTTCCTGCGGCTGAAATCTGCGCTTTCGAGCCTGTTCCGTCGACGTTTTCGACGTTGCAAGAAAATATGCGTAGTCTGAACGTGCGGTGTTTCGGCTTCGGACTCGGACGGCAGGAGGAAACGGTTCCCATTTATCGTTCTGCGCAAGAGGGGTTCAGCTCTCAGGCGAGCCTTTATCCCGAAGTAGCGAGTTCCATGCACCGCTACGAAAAAGTTGTCTCCGAGACCATCAGTCTGCGCACGTTGGACGCAGTGGCTGCGGAACAGCAGTGGACGACGATAGACTTTTTGAAAATCGACACCGAAGGCAACGAGTTTTCAGTCTTGCAAGGGGCTGAGAAATTAATCAGTGACAAGCGCATCGGCGCGATCATGTTTGAATTCAACGAAATGAATGTTGCATCACGGGTGTTCCTGCGCGATTTCTATGATTTGTTGGCCGACTACAAGTTCTTCAGGCTAGACACAGAACGCCTGATCTCACTGGGGCGCTACCACACCCGCAATGAGATTTTCCAATTTCATAACTTGCTGGCCGTACCTACCACCGGGTCTCTGGCAAAGGAGAAAATGTAGTGTCCGTGCCTCAGGATGTGCCTGTCTTGTTTTTGGTTTTCAACCGCCCGGATTTGGCGGGACGGGTTTTGAAACGGATTCGGAAGGCTCGTCCGTCGCGTTTGTTCATCGCCGCCGATGGTCCCCGAGCGAATCGTCCGGATGATATTTCCGCATGTCTTGAAACTAGAAATATCGTCAAAAAAGTCGATTGGCCGTGCGAGGTAATAACTTTGTTCCGTGAGAACAATCTTGGGTGCCGAGAGGCAGTCGAGTCGGCCTTGACTTGGTTTTTTGATCAAGTCGAATATGGAATCATTCTTGAGGATGATTGTTTGCCGGATATTTCGTTTTTCCCTTTCTGCGCGGAATTGCTGGATCGCTACAAGGACGATGAAAAGGTTATGGCAATAAGCGGAGATAGTTACAAAACTGCTGATTTAAACCCTGTTTCTTCGTATTCGTTTTCCATCTACCATCATGTGTGGGGCTGGGCCACATGGCGCCGAGCATGGCGGTATTACAACTCCAAGCTGGACGACAATTCCCCACTGTTTGACAAAACTTGGCTCGCTGATCTGCTGAAAAGCGATTCCGCCGCTGAATACTGGAGCCAAACTGTTGCTAACTACCACGCTGGGCTAATCAACTCGTGGGCATTGCCTTGGAACTTTTCCTGTTGGCTCCATGGAGGCATATGCGTTGCGCCTTCCGTAAACATGGTTAATAACATCGGCTTCGACAATCGTGCTACGCATACCAAGAAATCACTTTCAAGCGAAACGATATTCCCTTCTAAGGCAATGCGTTTCCCGCTGCGACATCCTGCAGACTTCCAGCGTGACATGGCCGCAGAGCGAGCGTCGGAAATCACTTTTTTCCCACCGCGTCGTAAGCCGGGACTCGAACGCGGTTTTATGTCCAAATGGAAGACGAGTGTTATGGAAAAACTTTCCCGGTTCTTTCGGTCAATGACAGCGTTGGTAAGTAGATAAATGAGAATCATGCTAAAGTCAGACGAAATTTAATAATGAATGAGATAGAACAGTCGATTTCAGTGGAAGGTTCTGCTTATGAACGAAGTGTTTTGCGATTGCGTTCTGATCCGACTAAGGCAGAACTCGTCCGTCAGTGCTACTTTGACGCTCCTATAGAGGCAGCCAGACGTTTTGCTTCCAGTGCGGAATTTGCGGAGGTATGCAGACTTCTCGGTTTAAGCCAGAACAACGAAGGTAAACGTGTGTTGGATGTGGGGAGCGGAAACGGCATAGCATCATTTGCCTTTGCTTCCAAGGGGTGTAACGTAGTTGCGCTTGAACCTGATCCCAGTGACATTGTCGGAAGGGGGGCGATGACTAGTTTGCTGCAGAATCTCGAGATGGGATCAATTCAGTCAATTGATTCTCCTGTAGGGAAATATCAGGATTCAGGTGGTGGTTTTGATATCGTTTATTTGCGTCAGGTCGCCCATCATTTCCCCGTGCTGGAAGATGGGGTCGCACAGTGTGTTGATTTGCTGAAGCCCGGAGGGGTGTTGCTGATGACTCGGGAGCATGTGGCAGACACACCGGAGGAGGTGGAGGCGTTCAGACGGCAACACGGATTGGTTTCCGACGGTGTGCTGGAAAACGCATACCCAACGTCGTGTTACCGGGAGGCGATGGTTAGGTCTGGACTTGTCGGAATCCGGGAATGGGGGGCGTATGAATCGCCTATCAATTTTTACCCTGCAGCACCAGAGCTTGTTCGCAAGAAGGCTCAAAAATTGATAAGCGATCAGATGGGAAGGCTTGGAGATCTTGCGTTCCGCATTATACCGGCAGTAAAGCGCTGGGCACTTCATCAACTATCTGTGAAAGACCAAACCCCCGGAAGGTTGTATACTTTTTGGGGAGTAAAAGGTCAATAACGGCCGAAAAGACATAAAGAACGATGGAATGTGGTGCAGAGGTGTCAGAAGTTATGATATTGTTCTGATGTCATGAATTTTTTTGCATGTGTAGAAGTCTGTTGTCAATCCTCAATTTCCAGGAGATATAGATGATTCGCGTGTGTGTGGACGGAACTGTTTTTCGCCAATCACCCCGTGGTGGAATTGCAAGATACTGGAGTGATCTGTTTAAAGAATTCGAGAATTCGGACTCTGGACTCCGATTCGATGTCGTTTTGCCACCCGGTGCTATAAAACCTTCTCACGCACGTTCATACCGCGCTGGAAGTCTGACTGCTTACCGCGCGGCACGGCAGAGCGACATTTTCCATAGCACATATTATACCCGCTGGCCACGTATGAGATGCCCGCAGGTTGTGACTGTATATGATTTTATTGACGCGATGTTCCCTATGTTACGTCCGCATAACGCAGAGTTTGTTGATAAACAGCGCGAGCTCATTCAGAACGCTGATGCAGTGGTTGTGATTTCTGAGACTACTCGCCAACTCACAGTCGAACACACCGGTGTTGACCCAAGTAAGATTTTCCTTGCCTATCCTTGTGTGCCACTCATATTTGCCGCTCCTGTTCCATCAGCAGAGGAGGGCATTTCTTTTCGCAATAAGCATACAGGTGGCGCCCCATATCTTTTACATGTTGGATATCGACAAAACTACAAAAACTTCCGGAAGATATTAAGGGCTTACTGCAATATCGCAGCGAAAACGGATCGCCATCTTCTTGTGGTTGGGGCGTGCCATCCGCCAAGCGACGAAGAAATTGACTGTATGGTTTCCTCGCACGCACT
>CAYOPG010000026.1:0-26434 GCA_964405775.1 uncultured Lentisphaerales bacterium | reverse complement strand
AAAGTTAGCTGTGATGATTTTGGGAACATAGTATTCGCGTGTATGAAATGCAAAAGTTCGCGGACTAGTGATTCAATCTTTGACGCGGTGCGGGGGTAGTGTGTATAATCGGACGCATGAATAATACAATCCGTGGTTTTATCAGAGGCGTTGCAGTTGTCCTCCTGACGGCTGCGGTTGCGGGGTGTGCGCGGGAGCGGCAAAAAGGCGAACATCCCGATTTGTTGCTTGTGACGGTCGACGGCAATCTGCCGATGGATCAAACCTACGTGACAGGGCTCTCTTTCGTTAAGGCGTATACGACTTCTCCTTCGACGTTGCCTGCGGCGGCATCGGTGCTTACCGGACTGATCCCTCCTGAGCACGGGCTGCGCGTTGACGGTGTTGGGTCTTTGGTTTCCGGGGCGAAGAATATAGCCGAGGAGCTCGCTGGGATTCACAGTGATTATCGAAGCGCGGCTTTCCTCGCGTCTGGTGCGCTGGGGCCGGCGCACGGCCTGACGAACGGGTTCGCTACATACAGGCAGATGATTGATTTGAGGCGCAGTTCATCAGGCTTGGTCGCTGCTCCTTCCAATGTGGTGGATTCGGCGCTTGGGTTCGTAGGGGAAGCTCGCAAGGCCGGCAAGCCGGTCTTCTTATGGGTTCATGTCTCGCCGTTTACAGATGGGCGCCCAGAGTCAGCGTCGGAGGCAGTGGTTCAGATTGAAAGACTGTTCGATTCGTTTGACGCCGAAGGTTCGGTCAAGGCTCTTGTCCCTCTTTGGGGGATGGAGACAAACGCTCCTTTCCGCGGGATGTCCGTGGGCGACGATGCCACACGCGTTTCGGTGGCACTGTGGGGACTCGGCCATGCCGGTGTCGTTGAGGAAATTTTTTCCGTGGCGGATGTCAAGGGCGTGCTTTTGGATGCTGCCGCTGGTAAACCTCAGGAAGTTGGGGGATCGCAATCGGTTTACAGCGAATCGGTAATGCCGTGGTATATCTTTAGACTGGCCGTGCTGCAAGTAGAGCGTGGCGAAGTGGAGACTCTGCCACCGCTTGGACTGGGGGAGGTTGTGCCGGAGGTTATGGCCAACCAGATGGAGATGCTGGTTATGCAGGCGGGTGGGCATCTTGGCGAAGGGCTGATCCCTCCATACAAAGGTGCGCCTGTCGGTGAAATCGGGGCGGAAGGTGTCAAGCTTATAGCAAAAGCCGCCGAGGCTCGCAGTATGGAGCCGCGGGAGGCAAGGGCTGAGGCGGTGTCGGAGCTGGTCAAGCTGTATCCGGAGATTCCGATTTTCAGGAGCTGGCTCGGCGACATACTGTGGGACAGCAAGGATTACATGGGGGCATGCAACGAGTACGCTAAAGTGTCTGAATACGGATACAACATGGTCGGGGCGTACAGAAAACAGTCGCGTTGCCACGCCATGATCGGAAACATCCCCGTTGCCATCGACACGGCAGAAAACGCTTTTCTCCTCAACCCTTACGATCCGGTGCTGCGACGCGAACTTGCGCAATTGCTATTGAGTACGGGCTCCGCGCTTATGGCGAAGAAGGAAATGAAGTCAGCCGATGAATGTCTGACCCGTGCAAACTGGTTGGAACCGAAGAATGCGGATGCCATGATCCAACTTGCGCTACTGCGTATGGCGACAGGCCAAACAAACAACGCCGCGGTTTTAATTGACGAAGCCCTGAAGGTGCGTCCTGGACATCCGGTCGCAGAGAAGCTAAAAAGAGACATTGGCCGCTGATCGGCGATATTGCGGAGGCGCAGCGCAGTGCGAGTGATACTCTTTTGCGTGGCGTAGGCTTGGAGCAGGGTGACACCACAGGGTGATCCCCAGCTCCAAATTCCGAATAATGTCGGGGTGTTTGAAGGCGGCCGGCAGACTTAGATCAGATCGGGATTCTGGCGGTGTGCCTCTTCCAGCACCGCTATCTGGCGGCGAACCTGATCGAGGGTGATGACGCGGGGTGCTCCGTTCACTATTATGCCGTATGCATCATCGTAGAATACGTTTGTAATGACGGCTCTCTTCGTCTCGAACTTCCACGTCTCCTCCGTCCATTCAAGATCCTCGCGGCAGAAGCTGCGCTTCTCGGAGTGTGTGGACGTAGATGAATGCGGATGATCCGGCGCCTTGTCCACGTTGTAGTACTTCCACTTCATCTCCGTGAGAGAGCCAGACAGACCGCCACGCGTGCAACCGAGATTGTACATTTCGCCCTGAGGATATGCCGCGAATGAGCTTGTGACGACGTCGATGGTGGGTTTGCCTTTCCCCCAGAGCGTCACAGAAGCGAAGTTCTCAGCGTCACCGAACGGATTGTTGCTCACAAGACGTGCGAACACCTGCGGCATTTCTTCACCGAAAAGGACTATGGCTTGATCCAGAGGGTGCGGTCCGGTGTTTAACAAGTTGCCTCCACCCATGTCGCGGCGCGTCTGCCAGTCCCATCTGCGGCTCCACCCGTTGAAGCAGATGCGCGCATGCACGAGTTCGCCCAGACGGCCCGATGCAAGCACTTCCTGAAGTTTCTGGAATGCTGGTTGGAAGCGTGAATTCTGGTAGGGGAGGTATAGTTTGCCGCTTGCCTTTGCGGCGGCCACCACGGAATCGAATTCCGCGACGGTGCGTGCAACGGGCTTTTCACAGATTACGTCGTACCCTGCCTTTAGAGCAGCGATGGTGCCTTCGACGTGCATGTGGCTTGGGAGCGCGTTAACGACCAAGGTGGCATCATGGGTCTTGTCGGCCAGCAAGGCCTTGTAGTCGTCGTATTGCTTCGAGCCGAATTCCTCGGCGCACTCTTTCATGCTTTCGACAAGCGGATCTGCTACGGCTACTATCTTAAAGCGTTCCTTGTCGTTGCGCAGCCAGCTTGTGTGTATCCCATAGCCACTGCGTCCCTGTCCTAGTATTGCAACCTTAAGCTGTTTCATAGAATCATTCCTTCTCCGTTGTCTCTCGTCCGGCAAATTGCAAACGTCTGCGATTAATTCACGGAGTTTGATTGCATCATGGCAACCTTATAAATAAAATTTACCAGCATTCCATAGGCTTGTTTTTAATTCAGCACCCGGCTGAAACCCACGACATGCTGACATTCCCGCATTCTATCAGATGAATTGGAGTATTTCACCCCCGGCTGCCAATAAAATTGGGTCGTAGTGTGGATTCACCGCATGTGCGCCAAAAGCATACTGGCACGGGAATTTGCGTTGTGATATATTCTAACGCGTGCAACCGAGAACTGACATTTATTCCAAACCTCTATCGCTAGTAGGGGAGCGACCGCTGATAGAGCTGCTGCGGCAGAGCGCGGGATCGTGTCCCGACGTGGTGGTTGGCATAGGCGACGACTGCGCCGTGGTCCGCATCTCTCCCGAAGCCGCAGAAGATATTGTACTCAAATCGGACCCCATCATCATGGGACGCCATTTTCTAGGCGATGCACCGCCGGAACTCGTAGGGCGCAAAGCCGTGGGGCGCGCGCTCAGCGACATCGCATCGATGGGTGCCAAGCCCAGATGGATACTGGTGGATCTCGTGGCGCCGGGAGATACGCAGCTCGAGTACATAACCGCCGTATTCAAAGGCATGAACTCGGTGGCGGCTGAATTCGGATGCGCGATTGTGGGTGGCGACACCTGCAGAAGCGGCGAGCTGCATCTTCATGTTTTTTGTTGCGGGACTCTGCCACGTGGCTCTGCCCGGCTGCGATCCGGTGCCAGGGAAGGCGACGTCATCCGCGTTACCGGCGAGCTGGGCGGAAGCCTCGCCTCGGGGAAACACTTGTCTTTCTCACCTCGCATGGCTGAAGGACAATGGCTTCGCGACCGCGTGAATTCGATGATAGACATAAGCGACGGTCTTTCCTCGGAGCTGTGGCACATAGCGCGCGAGAGCAAGGCGTCGCTGGTGTTGTCCGCGGATGCGGTGCCGCTTTCCGCAACTGCCGCAACTGATGAGAGTCCGCTGGACCGCGCGCTGTATGACGGTGAGGATTTCGAACTGCTTTTCACCCTGCCTGCTGAAAAGGACTCCGAGTTCGAGACCGAATGGCGCCGCCGATTCCCCGATCTCAAGTGCACACGCATTGGGGAAGTTGTGTCTAATGGAATCGCCGGAGTGGTTTTCACGAACGGGGAGCGAGTGCCGGAGCGCGGTTATGACCACTTCGATAAGGAGGGGTGCAAAGGATGATCATCAGCACGAAAACATCTAATGAAACCGAGACCCGGGCATTCGCCAAAAAACTTGTGGGCATTTTCGGCCCGAAGGCTTTCTACGCGCTTTATGGTGACTTGGGCGCTGGAAAGACCTGCTTCGTCCAGGGGCTTTCAATCGCTCTGGGAATCAAGGACGCAGTATGCAGCCCCACGTTCACCATCGTGAACGAATATACGAGCACAAAAGGGGGGCGTCTGATACATGTCGATCTTTACCGCCTCTCCGGACCCGAGGAACTTGACTCAATCGGCTGGGAAGACTACGTCGATTCCGGCGATGCAATGGCAGTTGAATGGCCCGAGCGAGCAGGAGACGAGCTCCCGGCTCGAGCAATTTCTGTTGAGATCGCTATAGGCTCCTCACCCGATGATCGCCTTTTCAAGGTAGCTTCACCTGATTATAAAAACGTGGAATGAAAACCATAGGAGACTTTTCGGATCAGACTTTGAAGGCCGCAATGGAGGCTCCCGGGGCGGTTGTTCTTCAGGACGGCCGTAACCTTACAGTCCGCGCCACTTTGCGGCTTGCAGACGGCACTGACGCGGACGTTGTGATCAAGCGCTTCCCTCCGCCGTCTCCTTTTCGCAATTTCTTGAACAAGTTGCGTGGCGTCAAAGGCAAGGCTGTGCGCTCCTATCTCGCTTCGAAACACCTTTTCGACCGGAACCACGATTCAACGCCAGAGCCTATTTGCGCGGTTGAGACAGGCACCGAAAAAAAGCCCGGCGAAAGCTGGTTTGTGACCCGCTATGCTCATGACATGGTCAGTTTCAAGAAAAAACTGATTGACCTCTACGCCTCCAACGGGCCGTGCCCCGACTTGATGAGCCTCATGCAGGTCGTAGCAGAGAGCTGCGCACGGATGCACGACTCGGGCTTTATGCACCGCGATTTGGGCAACCAAAACATAATGCTCACGTACGAGGGCGCGCGCAGCGAGCCGAAAGTGCTGTTCATTGACCTCAACCGCAGCCGCATTTACAAAGGATCGCTATCGACGCCGCAGCGTGCGCGGGACATCTCGCGCATAGCCCTGCCGTCAGACTTGTTGCGGGTTTTCCTCCAAATGTACTGGCGCGGTGCGGTTCCTCCAGAGCCGTTTCTCCGCCGCGAGCGTCTGTGCCGCCGAGCATACGCGTTCCATAGCGCCACACGCAGGCTCCGCCATCCATTTAGGAAACGTGTGCAGGATCCAGACGGCGACTACCCACCACCAAGAGACTTATGGATATGGGATCCGCGATCGGAACAGGCGATTTCAACACTGCTAAAAAAAGATCGCCATAAACTCCAGTCTGTTTCGCGTGTGACCGCGCCTTTGGCTGCAATTCTGCGCAATGGCGCTAAGTATGAGAAAAACAGGCGCTACTTTAAAAACATTTCCTTCGAGCGGCCGATACTATCGTTTGCCGAGCGTGTATTCGTCTCATTGTCCGCCGATCCAGACCGCCTCGACAAGGAGCTTCTCTGGCTGGCGAACTTGGGCTGTATAGGTGTCCATGTGCGTATGTACGCCCACGACCCGACGGAAGTTACCGATTTCAAGAAACACGCAGTGCACCGTCTAAAAAGCCTTAATTACGCGGTGGCGGTTTCGCTTGTGCAGGATCGCCGTACCGCAAAAGATCCCGATGAATGGTTTGAATTCTGCTCGGGAGTTCTTGACGACATTCATAAAGAGGTTATATGGGTGGAGTATCTGCACGCCGTCAACCGTGTTAAGTGGGGAATTTGGAATTTCGACGAACTGGAGGCGATGCTTGCAGTGATTCCCGCTCTTGCCTCGAAATACGAAGACGTGACTTTCATCGGCCCCTCCGTAATAGATTTCGAATGGGACTACCTTGCCGCCGCTCTGGCACGCTTCCCTGCGGACGCGAATATGGGTGCATTGTCCGCGCATCTTTACGTGGACAGGCGCGGCGCCCCCGAGTCGTATCAAGGGCATTTCAACGCCATTGGGAAATTGCAGCTATATCGTGCAATGGCTCTTTCAACCGGCAACTTCCAGGATCATCTCATTGTGTCCGAATTCAACTGGCCGTTGCAGAACACTCGGGAATGGTCGCCCGTAGGGTCGCCTTATGTCTCCCCTGGCCCGCGCTACAACGACCCTAGTGTGTCTGAAAAGGACGCTGCGGCGTACACCATGCGCTACATCTTCCTCGGCCTATGCTCCGGACTTGCCGACTCGATGGTCTTCTGGGCGTTGGCTGCACATGGATTCGGACTTGTCGACACCGGCACAAAACCCGATGCGGAGTGGCGCGGCAGGCCGGCTTTCAAGGCTCTGCGGTTTTTCTTCCGACTTTTCAAGCACGGGCATTACACGAGAGCTATTCTTACCGGCGAAAAGGACGCATGGGCATTTCAGTTTGTTTCTGGAGAGGGCGACAACATCCTTGTCGCGTGGTCGTCAGCAAAGTCGGGCAAACACCAGTCTCTCCCCGAGATACCCTTCAAGCATTCCAAGGTCTACAACATGTGTGGCGAAGAGATTCTCCTTCCTTCGCGCCTGAGTGCAGAGCCGATCTACATCACCTGATGTTTCGGATTACAGCGTGAGTTTGGGTTGGTCGTGTTACGCCCAGTTCTTGGTCTCGAAGTGGTATGTGCCTCCGGAGAGCTCTTTTTGCCTGCGACTGCCCGGCATGAAAAGTGTTGCGGTTGCGTTGGCTGGGACAACTATCTCAACGACAAGTACGCCGCCGTCTGCGACGCGCCATCCGCAAGATGTACGCCCGTAGCGTGTGAGCAGGCTTGCGCGTGCGCTAGTGAAACCCTCGCCCGGGTATGGCCGCATGATGATGTTGCGGTAACCGGGGCTGCGCTCATCTATGGCGATGCCTCCGAGTGTCGAGTACATCCATTCGCCAACCGCTCCGTATGCGTAATGGTTGAATGAGTTCATGCCGGCATTTCCAAAGCCGCCCTCGATCGTGTAGCTGTTCCAACGCTCCCACATGGTTGTCGCTCCCTGCAATACAGGATACAGCCAAGATGGGTAGCTTGTTTGGAGCAGTAGCTTGCAGGCGATGTCAGATCTGCCGAACCTTGACAGAACAGGCGCTAGAAGAGGCGTTCCTATAAATCCCGTGGATAAATGGACGCCGCGGTTCTCGATATCCTTGACTAGTCTTTCGAGTGCGCGCTTGCGCTTAGCTCCTTCGGGCAGCAGGTCAAACCCCAGTGCAAGCAAGTATCCCGTCTGGGTATCGCCCGTGAGCCGCCCTTTGGGAGATACGAACTCATTGTTGAACGCCCTGCGCACGCGCTGCGCAAGGCGGCTAAAACGCGTGGAGTCTGCCTTGCGGTCGAGTATTTTCGCTACCTTAGCCATTATTTGCGTGGTGTGCGCAAAATATGCCGTGCCTATTAGGTCGCGCGGTGTCGGCTGCCATCCCGAGGTGTTTTCGCTTCCGTCAATGGAAAGCCAGTCTCCGTAGAGCGTGCAGGAGTTTATTAGGCCGGGGCTATTGTCTTCACGCCATTTGACCCAGCGCGACATTGCATCGTAATGACGCTCCAGAATTGCCTTGTCACCGTAATGCAGGTACATAGTCCACGGACAAATAACACCTGCGTCCCCGTAGCCCGCGGTACCCGCGTCTCCCTGATAGACGTCTGGCGCGACGTGCGTGTAGGCTCCGTCTTTGTGCTGTGCATCGTCGAGATCCACACACCACTTCGTGAAGAACGCTGAAACGTCCATGTTGAAGCATGACGTCGGAGCGAATATTTGCGCATCTCCAGTCCATCCCAGTCGTTCGTCGCGCTGCGGGCAGTCGGTGGGTATGTCGAGAAAGTTGCCGCGCTGTCCCCAGACGATATTGTCCTGGAGTCTGTTCACAAGATGGACGGAGGTCGCAAACTCTCCTGTCTGCTGCATGTCTGAATAAAGAACGATGCCCACTACGTCGCTGATCTCGGGACTCTCTTCAAGACCCGACAGCTCTACGTACCTGAAGCCATGGAATGTGAATTTCTGCGTATAGGTCTCTTCTTCTTTGCCTTTGCAGATATATCGGTCGGTGCATTTTGCCGTTCGCAGATTCTCCGTGTATATAGTGCCGTCTTCATTTAGCATTTCCGCAAACCGCAGCGTCACTTGGCGGCCGGCATTCTGACGCAGTTTCACACGCGTCCAGCCAACCATGTTCTGCCCAAGGTCGAAAACGTATACGCCGGGTTGCGGCTCAGTCATCTTTACTGTGCGCAGTTCCATTTGCATTCTGATGGGCACGCTCAAGCTCGGCACAATCTTCGCGTCCGGGGCGGGGTATGTCTTTGCCGAAGCCCATTCGCTATCGTTGAATCCCGCGTCATTCCAACCCGGCATCTCAAGCCGAGCGTCATAAGTTTCGCCATCGTAGAAATCGGCATTCAGTATCGGACCAGTCGAAGTCTTCCATTTCTTGTCGCCTGAGATTACAGTTCGAGAGCCGTCGTCATGCTCGATCTCTAGCTGCACAAGAAGCGATAGCTGCTCTCCATACCAGAAACGTTTGCCGAGCCCGCGTATTCTGCCAGCATACCAGCCATCGCCCAGAACCGCGCCTATTGCGTTTTCGCCCTCGCGCAGAAGCTCTGTCACGTCGTATGTAGAAGCCTGTATGCGCTTGTCGTAATCGGTCCAGCCCGGCGCGAAGATATCTTCACCCACGCGTTTGCCGTTGATGGAAAGTTCAAAGACACCTCGCGCGGCGACGTGGACGCGGGCGTACGCCACGCCCTTGGAGAGCTTAAAGCTGCGACGTAGATATGGCGAAGGGCGCCCCTCGTCCGACTTCCGTCCAATCCAGGCCGAACTCCAATCGGACTGCGATAGCAGGCCAATCGCAAAATTCGCTGTTGGACTCCACTCGCTTCCAACTCCATCCATGTCCCACACGCGTACGCGCCAGAAAACGCGGTCGCGCGAATTCAGCTTCTTGCCGTTCCACACGACGTCTACACTTTCATCGCTGCGTATCTTGCCGCTGTCCCATAAATCCGGTTTCTTACCGAGTTTTTCTGTTGAACTTGCCGCAACAATTCTGTAGGCGGTCTGCTTTGCCCCAAGCCTCCCGTCATTTATTATCCATGATAGGTGGGGCTTCGTCTCCGCGAGACCAAGAGGATTAACGCGATGCTCCGCGCACAGGCCACTCACGGATGCAGGCGTGGACCAGTTTTTCAGGTAGCAGCCTTTTGTGGCTCCATCCAGCTCTTTTACCGTGAAGCGCACGCAAACAACCGAGTGCTTGATATTGCCGGGGTGCAGCTTTACATAAGTCGTCGCCACGACAGTGCCGTCCGGCAGGCGGACCAGACCGGGGTACCCGCTGTCCCAGCCGGCGTAGCTGTGCAGCAGCTTGATGCGGCACTGGCCGGGAGCGCCAAGTTTCAGGTCGCTGTACTTGCCAAGCCATGCGGTGAAGCAGCCCTGTGAAGCGCTGCCCTTCGACATGTCACGGAATGCCAGGAGGACTCTGCCACCTTCCACGGTAAGCGCGTTATGCCTGTCGCCCGTGATTTCCCACTGAGTTTCGCGCGGCTCGGTCCACGAGTTGCCCTCGTCGTGGCTGAACATTATGTAGCTGTTGCCCCGCCTCGCGTTTTCGCGCAGTATGCAGCACAGCTCTTTGCCGTTTGGCGAACGGAATACGCAGGGCTCGCAGAAATGCAGATGTTCTCCGCCATTGGCAACTACGACTGGTTTGCTCCACGTTAAGCCGCCGTCTTCTGTGACGCACTGCGCCACGACCGGGAGCGTGCCTGGTGCTTCGCCTGCGGCGCCGTCGTCCCTGAGGTGGTACATGCCGAGATACGAGCCATTGGTCAGTTGCACAATGCTGCTGAACGCCATGACGCACGGCAGTCCGAGCGGCGGCATTTCCTTCCACGTCCTACCGTCGTCCTCGCTGACGATCCGCGCCATATCAGGCCGTGCGGAGAAAATCCATATCCGCGCAGTGCCATCAGGCGCCACCATCCTGTAGATGCTGGGGCAGTTGTAGTGCTGGTGGAAAACCTCGGGCATTAGGTCGTCTATCCGGATCCACGTAAGGCCGCCATCGTCGCTGCGCGCAATCGGGCCGCAGCTTCCGCCGTGTCCGTATGTCCAGACGCAGAACATAGTTTTCCCGTCCGGTATCAGCAATGTAGTGGGGTGTCCGTTGTAAACCTCCTCTGTGCCTGCGGCAATTATGGTCTGTCTGGCGCTGTCGCCGGAAATGTCGAGAGTCTTCACTGGATTTTGGTTATCTGGTTTTGTAACGATTATTAAGTTCGGGGAAGAAGTCGTTGAAGTCGGATAAGAAGAGGTCGTATTTGGCTTGGATTTCTTCGATGGCTAGGTCTGTGTCGAAAGAGCGGCTGAGGCGCAGGCGGATTCCACGGAGCGCTTTTTCAACTCCCGACAGTTCGGAATATGATCCCAGCAGATCGGTTTTGCTGATTTTTTCAAGCATGGTGCAAGCCTCGGTGGGAACTCCGTCGAAACGTTTGCCGAAGGCTTCATAAGCTGTTGCCGTGAAGCACGACAACTTTACCGGCGAGTAAGATGACCAGTTTTTTGTGAGAAAATGGTCGTAAAGGACGTCCGTGATTATGCCTCCGTAGCTGCGCAGCGGCTTCTCAAATCGTCTGACGCTGCGCTTGAAAACGGGATGTGCGTCGGTGAAGATATCGGTGTCAAGATGGCGTTTGATTCCGAGCATCACTTCTGGATCCAGCCCCGTAAGCCGTGATGTTATAACGAGGTCGGGCAGTATGCTGCCAACCATGAAGCCGGGAGTTGGTTCCGAAAGAAGCAAATGCGCGAGCCAGTTCACGAGTCCGTGGCTCCGAGCGTTTGTATTTTGGCGATTATCGCGGAGGTGGAGAGTCCTTCAACCATGTCCGACAGGACTACTTTTCCACCGTTTGCCTCGACGACATCACGGCCGCTGACGTAGTGCGCCCAGTCTTTGCCTTTCACCAGAACGTCCGGCAAGATTTCGGCAATTATGCCCTTGGGTTCGCTGTCGTCGAATATGACAACGTAATCTACGAAGCGCAGCGACGCGAGAAGTTTTGCGCGGTTCTGCTCATCGATAATCGGGCGTTTGTCGCCTTTGTTGCGGCGCACCGATGCGTCGGAGTTGATGCCGATGCAAAGGGCATCGCCCTGGGCTCTCGCGAATTCAAGATAAGAGATGTGACCGGCGTGCAGGATATCGAAGCAGCCATTTGTGAAGACGAGTTTTTTTGATTCGGCGTGGAGGCGGTCGCGCTCCGCGCGCATCTCGGAGACAGTGATGATTTTTGCTGGTTTTGGAGGCATGGGTTTGTCCTGTTTGACGCAGGCTGCGAGTTCTTCAAGGGATATGGCGCCGGGGCGCAGGATGGAGATGTCGGCTTCGGTTACACGCGCGATGGTGCTTGCCTTGCCTCCTTTGACCATACCTCCATCTATGAGGATGTCGGCTTCTGGCAGGGCTTCTGCTGCCGTGGCAGAGTCAAGAGCAGGCGGTTCACCGCTTTCGTTGGCGCTCGTGCAGCGGAGCATGCCACCGGCGGCTTTGCAGATGGCACGCGCGGTGGAATTGTCGGGCACCCGCACGGCTTCCGAACCGCCATTCTGGTTATCAAGTATGAGTGTAAGCGCGCCGGGCCAGAAACGTTCGGCGATTTTCTGTGCTCTGGGTGGCAAAACGAGTCCGGAGTTTACGACTGTTTCAACATCCGATGCAAGCAATGGCAGGGGTTTGGAGGAGTCCCGGTGTTTGAGTTCGAATATGTGAGAGATGGCCTTTGTGTCAGAGGGCAGGGCGGCCACTCCGTAGACGGTGTCGGTAGGCATTAGAATCACACCGCCGCGGTGGAGGCATTCCGCCACCTCCTTCAACGCTTCCTCGTCTAGCGGTGCTCGCAGCGTCTTCATCTTGGTTCAGTGTCCGAGCTGCGACTGGATCCTGTCGTTGGCGGCTAGAACTTTTTCGCGTAGCTTTTCCTTGTAGTCCTCAAGAGCCTTGGCTAGCGTCTCGTCGTTTGTCGCGAGGATCTGAGCGGCCAAAACCGCGGCGTTTACGCCGCCAGCCGAGCCGAGAGCGACTGTCGCTACGGGGATGCCGGCAGGCATTTGCACTGTTGCAAGGAGGGCGTCCAATCCATTCACTGCACCGCCCTGTATCGGTATGCCGATTACGGGGAGCGTGGTGTGCGATGCGATAACGCCTGCCAGATGAGCGGCGCCGCCTGCAGCGGCGATGATCACTTTCAGACCGCGGGGACGGGCAGTGCAAGCGTAGTCCATTGCGATGTCCGGCGAGCGGTGAGCCGATATAACGTGCACCTCGTGTGGAATCGAGAACTCGTCGAGAGTCTCATGAGTGCGGGTGACGAGGGGCCAGTCGGAATCACTGCCCATAACAATTCCTACAAGTGGATCTGCCATTTTATTTCTGCTCCTTTTTTCTGAGCGCGCGCTGCGCAATGTCTGTTCGGTAGTCTGCGTCTGTAAAGCGGATCTTGAGCACGCCCTGATAAGCACGCGAGACGGCTTCCGCCAAAGCGGGTGCCGTGGCGGTGACGCCGAGAACGCGTCCGCCGGAAGTCAAAACCATGTCGTTCTGGCGTTTTGTGCCGGCGTGGAATACTGTGACACCTTCGACCTTAGTGGCTTCTTCCAGCCCCTCAATCGGAATTTCTTTTTCGTAGCGTCCCGGGTATCCGCCAGAGACCATGACGACGCACACGCAGGAGCCTTTGTTCCAGCGAACCTCGAAATTGGAGAGTGTGCCGTTAATGCATGCGAACATCGCATCCACGAGCGAGCTTTCCATGCGAGGGAGAATCGACTGCGTTTCGGGGTCGCCGAATCGGCAGTTGAACTCAAGCACCTTTGGGCCGTTTTTCGTTAGCATGATGCCCGCGTACAGTATCCCCGTGTATTTGATGCCGCGCACGTTCAACTCTTCGACGACGGGCTTGAACACATGGCTCTGAATGACTGCGAGCAGGTCGGGCGTGACACACGGGGCAGGCGAGTAGGACCCCATACCGCCGGTGTTTGGCCCTTTATCGTCGGTAAGAAGGCGTTTGTGATCCTGCGCGGAGGCCAGAGGGATCACAGTCGTGCCGTCGACGAAAGCCAAAATCGAGGCTTCTTCTCCCGAGAGGAACTCCTCAACGAGCACATCGATTCCAGCTTCGCCGAAGCTGCGCTCGACGAAAAACGTCTGAAGCGCCTCGTCTATTTCTGCTTGGGTCGTGCATACGGACACCCCCTTGCCTGCAGCGAGACCGTCTGCCTTGAACACAACGGGGATGCCGAAGTCATTGACAGCGGCGCGCGCTTCAGCTTCCGTCCTGACGATGGTTGAGCGCGCGGTGGGGACCTGAGCCGCCGTCATTACCTCCTTGGCGAATTTTTTGCTGCCTTCCATCTGGGCGGCCGCCTTTGAAGGGCCGAAAGCCGGAAGGCGGCGTATGGTGAGTTCGTCGACGAGTCCGAGGCAAAGCGGCACTTCGGGGCCAACCACGGTAAGGTCTGGTTTGTTTTCAACAGCCCACTTTACGATTCCCTTGATGTTGTCTGCCTCTATCTGCAGGTTTTCCGCGATTGCCGCTGTTCCAGCGTTACCGGGTGCGCAAAAGATTTTGGCACTGGGGTCGTCCTTGTGGATTTTCCATGCGATAGCGTGCTCGCGTCCACCGTTGCCTACTATAAGAATGTTCATTTTTGTTGTGTAGCCTCAGTCTGTTTCGTGGCGGACTCGCCGCCATTTGATCCGCTGGATTGGGTCTCCGCCTTATTGCCTTCTCCGTTGCTTTTGCTGTGTTTGCGGCGCCGCCGGCGTTTCTTCCCGCCAGATCGGTCTTGACTTCCTTTCATACGGTTTGGAAACAGTTCCGTGTGCTCCCATTCCGAGCCGGACACATTACGTCTGCCCGCGCCGCCATCGCCCGCGTTTAAGTGCTTCGCGGCAAAGTCGTCGTAAGCTTTTTCCCACGATTGTATCAAAAGATCGTCGGATTTGCCACCGGTGGCTATTGCGAAGATTTTCCAGAACTGGATGGCAGTGTACAGCCACGGTCTGCGAAAGTACTTTGTACGGCGGATATTCTCGTCTGCCTGGAAGAAAAGTGAATCCAGGATGTGCGCGGCATCTTCGCACATGAGGCGCGGAACACGCCAGGAGTTTGTTGAGTAGGGGTGCACCAGCACTGAATCTATGAGCGTCTCGGCAATCTGCAGGGTGTCCACCGAGTCTTTATACTCCTCGCGTTTGCACTTGTGGATATAAAGCGGAGCGAGCAGCACGGCCATGCGCAGCGGAGCATCCTGTATGAAGTGCGGCGAGCGCTTGTCGGTCTCTTCCGAGGGCGGCATTGAGTCGAAGGCGGCGAGGTAGTCCCAGAAATGCGACTTTTTTTTACCGGTCAGGTTTATGTACTCATCGACTTCGGGCAGCATTTCGCTCATCAATTTTGTTGCCCAGAGGCGGCGGAACGCCTCTTCTGATTTATTATAGGTGAAGAGCCGTCCGATTTCCTCGAAAAGTCGAGGCTTCGCGGCGAGCATGATTTCGCCGCAGTGGCGCGTGATAGCCTTGGCGCTTTCGGAATGAATTTCGAAGTCCAGGCGAGCGGATAGACGCACGGCACGGAGCATGCGCACGGGATCCTCACGGAAGCGGATCGCCGGGTTGCCAATCGAGCGTAGCACCCTTTTTGAGGCGTCGCGCAAGCCGCCAGTGTAGTCTATGATTTTGGACGAAGTGATATCGTAGAAGAGGGCGTTGACCGTGAAGTCGCGCCGAATTGCGTCTTCTTCGGGCGTACCGAAGAGGTTGTCGGAATCAACATACAGGGCGCCAACCTCATCGTTGTCAGCATCGTCATCAGGTTCGGGCGAGCGGCGGAAGGTGGCGACCTCGATCTGCTTGTCTCCGAATCGTACGAGCACCAGCTTGAAGCGGCGGCCGATCACGAACGCGTTGCGGAAAAGGTTGCGCACCTGACGCGGCGAAGCGCTTGTGGCAATATCGAAGTCTTTCGGAATCCGTCCCAGAATAAGGTCTCGTACGCTGCCGCCTACGAGGTAGGCCGTGTGCCCGGCTTTATTTAGGCGCCGCAGAATCGATACGGCGTCCGGGTCTATGTCGTTGTTCGAAATGGTCTGCTTGGGTGGGTTTTTCTGGAAAAGGGGCATGTTTTGGTTGTTGATGGCTAATTGCTGCGCTGGCGTCTATCCGCAGCGTTGCGGGCGCGCCGCTCCTTCCTGAAGCGTTTCAGCATTTTGATGAAGCGCATCGTGTCGCGTACGGGGCGTATCTTGCTCTTTTCCTCGCCGTAAACGGTGGAGACAGGTACCTCGCACATCTTCATTTTGTTGAGGCCAAGCTGGAGGAGTATTTCAGATTCCGCGGAAAAGCCGCCGGACGAGCAACGGAGCGCAACAGGGAAAGAATTGCGTCCGATAAGCCGGAACCCGCATTGCGTGTCTGAAATCGGGTGTCCGATCTGGCGGCTGAGAAGCCAGCTCATGAAACGGTTTGTCTGTCGGCGCACGAACGGCATGTTTTTGCAGCTCTGCATACGGGAGCCGATAATGAAATCTGCGTTGGAGTCCTTGAAAGCGTCTATGAACCGAACGATCTCGCAAGGCAAGTGCTGTCCATCACCATCGATCATGACAACGGCGTCATATCCGTTTTCGCAGGCGTACCGTATGCCTGTTTCGACCGCACTGCCTTTCCCGCGATTGACTTCGTGCGATATCACCGTGGCTCCTGCTGCACGGGCGTTCTCGGCAGTGGCGTCCTTGGAACCATCGTTTACGACAACGGTATCATAGCCGCGGGCAACGCACTCGCCTGCGACCCCGCCGATGGCCTCAGCCTCGTTGTAGCATGGTATCAGAACCATGATTCTGGGTTCTTTTGTGGACACGGTTTAAGGTTTTTTCAAATTCCGCCTGAACTGGACACACATTTGCACCGTGCAAGTTGCACTAAGAACGCAAGCCCAATTGGCCGAACTCCTTAGAATTAAAGCAAAAACACAGATTTCACACAAGTGGATTAGTTTTTTTGGCTTTCCCCATTTTTTGAAAGGTTTTTACAATCTGTGCTTTGAACTTGCATGAAGCGCAGGGAACGGTGTCTATGCGCCGGTTCCTGCTTCTCCATAGCGGCGCCGAGTGAGGCGATGTCCGCGAGGATCGCGGTTCTCGGGCGGGGTGGCTGGAATCCTGATTTGGGGGTGGAGGTTTCTTTCTTGCTTTTCATGTTGGCATTTCATGGTTTGGAAGCATGTGGAAGCTTGTGCGTTATTGATTAGAAACATAGGGATCACACCATGCCGAAAAAACGATGCAATGAGATTTACACGAAAACCTGCCAAAAAAATCTCGGTACACACGTTTCGTGCTTAAGGCACGCACCATTTTTGAATCTTCATCTGATAGAGAAAGCGTGCGTGGTTGGTCTTCCGTGGCGAAATGCTCATAGGGTTGTCTGTTGCTACAGGAGGTAACGACGTCATGTTGGTATGCTTGAAAGGAGATAACGCCTATGGCTTAGTAAAAAAGCTTCGGTTTGAGAATTCGCATTTTCCCAAGACGGAACAGCAGGGCGGTTTGGAGGCAACCAAAGCCGTATTTGCAACTGCGGCGGAAGTTTATGGACGAGGCTTCTTTAAAGTATTTAGTGGGGCATGAGACCTCAGCGATGAATTCATCTTGCCAGACGATTTGAGCTAGCATCTGGTTGTCGAAGACGAAGTCGTCGGAGTTGCGGTCGAGCGGAAGCTTCTCGAGCAACTCTCGGGAGAATGCCCTGTATCCGGTGTGGTACTCGGAAAGCTTGGCGCCGATCATGATGTTCTCAACCCAGGTTAAAGCCCTGTTTGAGATGTATTTCCACCATGGCATTCCACCTTTGAGAGCGCCACCGCCTAGAATGCGAGAAGCGAGCACACAGTTGTAAAGCCCGTTGCCAATCATGGTGGCCATGGCGGGTATTAGCATTGGAGTGTACTGGTAATCCGGATGCACCATGATTATTATGTCGGCTCCGTGTTCAAGCGCGGCGGCGTAGCAGGTCTTCTGGTTGCCGCCGTAGCCTTTGTTCTTTTCGTGCTGTATGACTTCAACGCCGGGGATCTTGCGGGCGACCTCTACTGTGTCATCCTTACTAAAGTCGTCCACAACTATTATGAGATCTACAATACACTGATTTTTGACTTCTTGGATTGTTTTTTCAAGTGTCTTGGGGGCATTGTACGCCGGCATTACTACGGCGATCTTTTTGTTGTTGTGCATGTTTAAGAGCGTGGCTGGGTCTGGGGGACAATCATGTGAAATGGCGTCAAGCCGAGGTTGTTAATAAATGTTTGGAGGCTAATCCGCTTATCCAAGTCCGGATTATGAGGGAAAGAATTAAAGTCATAACATTTTCCAGTCCCTCCAAGGCATGTCCAGAACAAGGGGTATGCCTCACATTCTGACGAAACGTTTGTCATGGCGGCGGCTTCTAGCATGTAAGGCTGATTTTGTGAAGTGGGGGTTGTCGGTATTCACAACCGGGATTCTCTACAGAGTCATCGTCTATCGGCCAATTAAAAAGCAAAAACATGACCATTTGCTGCGTTGTTACCAGCCTTTGCTTGCTTGCTTGCGGGTAAGAGGTGTTTATTGTACAATGCATCTAAAATTTCTATAATCTCGCGATAGGACGTTAGAGGGATCACATCAAATATGCGCAAGTTTAAAAACATGCTCGTAACAGGAGGGGCCGGTTTCATCGGCTCAAATTTCATTAGATACGTTTTCGAGAAAACAGATTTCGATGGACGTATTGTTAATATGGACACTCTCACTTACGCCGGCAATCCCGCTAGTCTGGCGGATGTTGAGCGGGACTATGGCGAGCGTTATGTGTTCGAGCGCGCCGATATCAGAGACAGAGAGGCTGTCAAAGGGATTTTCGAGAAATATGACATAGACTGCGTCTGCCACTTTGCGGCGGAATCTCATGTGGATCGTTCGATAGTCGCGCCAGATGACTTTGTTCAGACGAACATCATCGGCACATTCAATTTGCTGCAGGTCGCCAAGGAGCGTGGGGAGAAGACGGAGCTATTCCATCATGTCAGCACTGACGAGGTCTTCGGGAGTTTGGGCGACACTGGGTATTTTACGGAGACTACGTCGTACATGCCTCACAGTCCGTATTCGGCGTCAAAGGCCGCGTCGGATCACTTGGTGCGGGCTTACCACGATACATACGGCCTCCCGATTACGATTTCAAACTGCTCCAATAACTACGGTCCATACCAGTTCCCCGAGAAGCTAATCCCGCTCATGATCTTGAACGCGCTTGAAGGCAAGCCGCTGCCTGTTTATGGCGAGGGAATCAACGTGCGCGATTGGCTGTATGTCGATGATCATTGTTCGGCCGTCTGGACGGTTATGACCAAAGCCAAGGCGGGGGAGACCTACGTGGTCGGAGGGCGCTGTGAGATGCGCAACATTGACGTTGTCAAGCACATCGCGGCGCTTGTTGATGAATTCGCTTCGCCTCTGCCTTCCGGTAAGCCGCGTATCGAATTGATGACATTTGTTAAGGACCGCCCCGGACACGACCACCGGTACGCGATCGACTGCGCGCGCCTGGAAAACGATTTCGGCTGGAGGCAGACGGAGACGTCAGACTCTGGCTTTGCAAAGACGGTACGCTGGTATCTCGACAATGCTGAGTGGGTTGAGTCGGTGCGCACTGGCGCATACCGGCAGTGGATCGAGAAAAACTACGGCAAACGCATCTGATATGACTACGAAGCGCGCCGTTACTATGTTTAAAACCTTGGCTTTTGCTGTGACGGCATGCGCCTGCTTGTCCGCCAGTGTCGCATACGGCGAGGTGTTTACAATTGCAGTCATACCTGACGCGCAGCTGGAGGCGCATGATTCGCGAATGCGCGACAGGTTGGAGTGGCTAGTCGCAAACAGCACGAACTTGAACCTTAAGATGGTTCTTCAGGTCGGCGACCTGATGAACTTCAACGACGAGACTCAGTACGTTGATCAATCACGCGCATACGAAGTTCTAGACAGAGCCGGCATCCCCCACGCAATTGCGCTGGGCAATCACGACACAGCGGCGGTAAGAGTTGACGGCGGTAGCGCAGCCCCTGGCAATGTGAACCTTAACTTGCGCAACACCGAGCGTTTCAACAGGCATTTCCCGACAAACCGCTTTACCGCGCTGGTTGAGACGTTTGAGTCTGGCAAGATCGACAACTCCGTGCACAAGTTCAGCGCTGGAGGAGAAGATTGGCTCGTTGTCCAGCTCGAGCTTTGGGCGAGACCAGCCGCAGTGGAGTGGGCGAAATCAATTGCCGAGAAATATCCGCACAGCAAAATTATCTTCCTCACGCATGCACACTTGCTCGCCAACTCCAGTATCCAGCAGGATAACGGAGGATATGGAGACAAGAGTCCGCAGTATGTGTTCGAACAGGCAATGAAGCCATACGCGAACGTGTGCATGGTCTTCAGCGGACACACCGGTGGCCATGGATACCGCGTCGACAAGGGCGATCATGGCAACCTTATCCACCAGTTCCTGCAGTGCTACCACGATGGCAAAAACAACCCCGTACGCCTACTGACAATCGACACGGACAAGAATGAGATTTCTACTCACGTATACAGCCCTTCCAGCAATACTACTAAGGAGGATGGATCGGCGATGACGGTGAAGCTATCGGATTAGCCGCGGCGGTTCGCTTGCTCGCGGTGTAATATCGCCTTTACTTGCCGCGAGTGGCTTTTGCACGGAGCCAGATTATGGCAAAATTCTCTTTTCCAAATGCTGATTTTGGTTTGACTTGCAGGGCTTGATAATGTTTCAATATGCCAAGTGGGGCGAACTGCATGTCTCCCGTTGTTGGGGAGATGGCCGGTCGTTTCTGCAGAAAGGCAACTAAAATTGAATGTTAATACAATGCGCCATAGTGCGGCGCATATAATGGCGGCGGCGGTTTGCGAACTTTTCCCAGACGTCAAGTTGGACATAGGGCCTGCGACCGATGATGGTTTCTATTATGATTTTGACATGCCGCACCGGCTGGTGCCAGACGATTTCGCCGCGATCGAAGCGAAGATGCTCGATATAGCCAAGGCCAACCATCCCTTTGAACGTTTCGAGATGGAGCGGGCCGATGCCGAGGCGATGCTAAAGAAAGCTGGCCAGACGTACAAGCTTGAACGGCTGACGGACATCCCGGAAGGTGAGGCCGTCTCCTTCTACCGCAGCGGCGCATTCACGGATTTGTGTCGGGGTCCGCACCTTGCCACAACTGGTGAATTGAAGGCGTTCAAGATAACCTCGATAGCCGGGTCGTATTTCAGGGGCGACGAGAATAACGTCATGCTGCAGCGCCTCTACGGAATCGTGGCGGAGTCTCAGGAGGAAATCGATGCCATAGTTGAGCGCATCGAAGAGGCCAAGAAGCGCGACCACAGGCGTCTCGGTCCAGAGCTCGGACTCTTCAGCATGTCGGATGCCGTCGGGCCAGGTCTTGTGCTGTGGCATACGAAAGGGGCGCGAGTCCGTATCGCAATCGAGGACTACTGGCGCCGGGAGCATTTCAGAGCCGGTTACGAAATGGTCTTTACTCCGCACATCGGCCGCTCTACGCTCTGGGAAACCTCGGGTCACCTCGGCTTCTACAAAGAGAACATGTATTCGCCTATGGACATTGATGGGCAGGACTACTTTGTCAAGCCGATGAACTGTCCGTTCCACATCGAGATCTACAAGAGCCAGATGCGTTCATACCGCGACCTGCCGCTGCGGTGGGCAGAGCTTGGCACTGTGTACCGCTACGAGAAAAGCGGTGTGCTGCACGGGCTTCTTCGCGTGCGCGGCTTTACTCAGGACGATGCTCACATCTTCTGCACTCCGGAGACAATCGTCGAGGAGGTAAAGTACACCGTGGAATTCGCTCTGCGGATTCTGCGCCGTTTCGGCTTTAAGGACATAGCAGCGTACCTCTCCACACGGCCGGAGAAGGCAGTGGGCGAACAGAGCCGCTGGGATCAGGCGACGGAGTCTCTCGAGTCGGCGCTCAAAGCCGAGGGCATTCCTTATCAGGTTGACGAAGGCGGCGGCGCTTTCTACGGCCCCAAGATTGACCTCAAGATCAAGGATGCAATCGGGCGCGAGTGGCAGCTTGGCACGATCCAGTTCGATTTTAACGAACCGGAGCGTTTTGATATCTCATACATCGGGGCGGACGGCCTTCAACACCGCCCATACATGGTGCACCGTGCATTGCTCGGATCCATTGAGCGTTTCTTCGGAATTCTGGTGGAGCACTACGCGGGGGCGTTCCCGGCGTGGCTCGCGCCTGAACAGGTGCGCGTAATACCAATAACGGATGAGCAACTGCCGGCAGCGGAGAAGCTCGCGGCGCAGTTGCGCGGTGATGACGTGCGCGTAGGCGTCGATTCTCATGCAGACAAGCTTGGCGCTAAGATCCGCCGTGCTCAGGGTGACAAGATTCCGTATATGCTAGTCATAGGAAAACGCGAGGCCGAGACCGGCACTGTGTCCGTGCGCACAAGGGGCGAGGGGGACAAGGGGGCGATGGAAGTCTCCGCGTTCATAGAGATGTTCAGGGAATCGCTGAAGGAGTAGCCGTAGGCGGTTTTCCTAGTAAAAAAATAATAGAAACCAAAAGGAGGCAATCATCAGTCAAGAAGATAGCAGATCAACGAATCAACGCGGCAAAACTGCAACCAAAGGTTCGTTTACCAGACTCAATCAGCAAATACGCGCGTCGGAAGTTAGATGCATCAACCCCGACGGCAGCCAGGCAGGGGTTATGACGCTCAGCGAAGCATTGAGGCTGGCGGAGCATCACGGGCTTGATCTCGTGGAAATCACCCCCAACGCCAATCCCCCCGTATGCCGAATCATGGATTTCGGCAAGTTCAAATACGAAGAGGGGCAGAAGAAGAAACAGGCCAGAAAAAATCAATCCAAGGTAGTCACAAAAGAAGTGAAGTTCCACGCCAATGTGGACGAAAACGACTACCAGTTGAAGATTAGGAACATTCGTTCTTTCCTGGCCGACGGCAACAAAATAAAATTGACCCTTCAATTCAGAGGACGCGAAAACGCGCACAAGGAACTGGGGGAAGAGGTAATCGCACGTGTGTGCAAGGACGTTGCGGATGTCGCGATCGTCGAACAGGAACCCCTGCTTATGGGGCGCAGCATAACCGGTATGCTAGGACCCAAACCAACGAAACAGTCGACTAAATAGCTCAACTTGACTGACGGCTCCCGGCGGGTTTAACGACGCCGGGGGTACTCAAGCTAATCAGCCGCGCCTAGGTTGAGCGAGAGCATCTCTTTCGAGGTAAACAGCTCCAGCACAGACAGGCGGCGTCCATCGTATAGCCCATACGAGGGTGGCGCGCCGTATTTCGGACGGGTTGTAGATCCGGGGTTGAGGAATACTATCCCGTTTTCCCCTCTGGCTATGCGAGCCACGTGGGTGTGTCCGCTGGCAAATATGGTTCCGGACGGAAGGGGTGGAACTTGCTGTTCTCCCCAGATGTGGCCGTGAGTGAGAAAAAAGCGCTGCCATCCGTCGATTATGGTCGTGTAACTTTCCATGAGCGGGAATTCGAGCATCACTTGGTCTACCTCGCTGTCGCAATTCCCACGAACCGCGACCAGCTTGTCTTTGATGTCGTTGAAAAGTTTCGCCGCACCGCGAGGATTGTAGTCCGCGCTGATTTCATTGCGTGGTCCGTGGTAGAGCGCATCGCCGAGAAACGCGAGCAAGTCGGGTTTAAGCTCGGCGTCGAGCTCCATAATCCGCTCAAGGGCATCGCAAGAACCATGCGTGTCCGAGAAAAACAGGATCTTCATCGTCCGTTCTTCTCTTCTCAGCCGCGAATCGCGGCGGCGAGCGCCTCGCCGAATTCGGAACACTTAAGCTCTGTAGCATCGTCCATAAGGCGAGCGAAATCGTAAGTGACCCGCTTCGATGCAATCACATCGTCCATGGCCTTGATAATGAGATCGGCAGCCTCGGTCCACCCGAGATAGCGGAACATCATTTCGCCGGAGAGTATCAGAGAGCCGGGGTTGACTTTGTCCAGTCCGGCGTATTTAGGCGCGGTGCCGTGCGTAGCCTCGAATACTGCGGCACCAGTCACATAGTTGATGTTGCCGCCGGGGGCTATGCCTATGCCGCCCACGCAAGCCGCGAGCGCGTCAGATACATAATCTCCGTTGAGGTTTGGCGTTGCGACTACGCTGTACTCGGCAGGGCGTGTGAGAATCTGCTGCAGGAACGCATCGCAAATGCTGTCCTTGATGATGATCTCTCGCCCGGTCTTCGGGTTTTTGAGCTTGCACCAAGGTCCTTCGTCGATTACTGACGCTCCGAACTCACGTTTTGCGAGATCGTAGCCCCAATCGCGGAATCCACCCTCGGTGAATTTCATGATGTTTCCTTTATGAACCAGCGTGACACTCGGTAGGTCGTTGTCTATCGCGTATTTTATGGCTGCACGCACTAGACGCTCGGTACCCTCGCTGGAGATCGGCTTGATTCCAATAGACGAAGTCTCGGGAAAGCGGATTTTCTTTACACCCATTTCGGTACGAAGAAAATCTATCACCTTCTTAGCCTCGGGAGAGCCGGAGATCCATTCGATGCCTGCGTAAATGTCTTCGGTATTTTCGCGGAAGATGACCATGTCGGTGAGTTCCGGACGCTTGACGGGGGAGGGCACGCCTTTGAACCAACGGACTGGGCGCAGACATACGTACAGATCAAGCTCCTGACGCAGCGCTACGTTGAGCGAGCGAATGCCTCCGCCGATTGGCGTTGTTAGAGGTCCCTTTATGCTGACGAGGTTTTCGCGCAACGCCGTGAGCGTTTCAGCAGGCAGCCATGTGCCTGCCCCGTAGACTTCGTTCGCCTTCTCTCCGGCGTATACTTCCATCCAGGACACCTTGCGTTTGCCTCCATAGGCCTTCTCTACTGCGGCGTTCCAGACTACCATCGCCGCGCGCGTAATGTCGGGGCCGGTACCGTCACCTTCGATAAACGGAATGATGGGATTGTCGGGAACCTGCAGTGTGCAGTTCGCTCCCATGGTTATCGCGGAACCCTCACGAGGCACGGTTATCTTGTCATAAGCTGTCATTTGTCTTGTCTCTCCTGTTGTTCTGCTTTGAAACTGAATTGAAGCCCTACAGTTTGGTTTTTTCCGGGCGGTTTGTCAACAGCAAAGGGGTCTCCAATTGGAGCATTCGGAGTGTGCAGTAATGTCGTCGGTAGAATGGAGCTAACGACGGGTGATAAAGTTGGAGCCGAGTCGCCGCAACGGTTGATAAAACAGTGGATTTCAGCTTATGCCTGTGCGATAATGCCCGCATGCAACACTCGACAAAACAAGACTTGATTTCCCTTCGCCCTAATTTCGATTTCTTTGTAGGCGTTGACTCAGATGGTTGCGTCTTCGACACAATGACCGTCAAGCAATGCCACCACTTCCATCCGCTTATTGTAAAGCATTGGGGGTTCGAGAAGATAGAAAAGCAATTGCGCGAGGTCGCCGAATTCATTAACCTCAATTCGCGTTTCCGCGGCACCAACAGGTTTCCGTCGCTTTTAAAGACGTTCGAGATGCTGCCATCGCGTCCCGGCGTGGCAGAGTCCGGTGTCAGTATGCCTCCGATGGACGATCTCCGCGCGTATTGCAACTCCGGACTCCCTCTCGGGAATGCCTCGCTGAAGTCAGAGGTGGAACGCACCGGCAGTAAGCAACTAGCGGATGTGCTCGCGTGGAGCCTTGCCGTCAATGAAGATATCGAACACAACATGAAGGCGGTGCCCCCGTTCGAACACGCTGTGCAAACGCTTGAGGCAATCTCGAAATTGGCCGACATCGTCGTTGTTTCGCAAACTCCTTCAGAGGCGCTTGTCCGCGAATGGCACCAACACGGAATCAACCACCTGACTCGCGCGATAGCAGGGCAGGAGCTCGGGACAAAAGCGGAACATATCCGCATGGCGGCAGGGAGCAAGTACGAGCGTGGAAGATCCCTTTTAATTGGCGACGCCCTCGGCGACCTTGCCGCCGCGCGTGCAACCGGAATCCCGTTCTATCCCGTCATGCCGGGCCACGAGGTCGAATCGTGGCGTTTGTTCAAAGAGGAAATAATGGACAAATTCTTTGCCGGCGAATATGCCGGAGAACTTGAAAACAGTCTGGTGGAGAAGTTCGAGAAGTCACTGCCTGACACCATGTAGCCGCTGTATCCTCACAATTCACTTAAGCACCAGGGCGCCGTATGCCGGAAGGCGGAAAGTACCTTCTATTTTGTGACCGGATATAATCTCTATACGAGGCTCTGGAAGCTCCAGCTCGACTTCCGCGTTGTTGAAGTTGAGCAGAAATATGTATTCGCTCTCTGCGTTGCGTCTTATTTGCGCCGTAACGCCCTCCGGCAACTTGCACCCGGGCAACGCGTGGCGGAGTCCGGACTCTGCCACAAGCGCGCTGTACAGTGAATCGAGGAGAGCTCCGTCGGAAGACGCCGCGGCAACGTACCATGCTTCGCCGGCGCCGAATTTGTTGCGTGTCAAAGCGGGGCTGCCAGCGTAGAAATCGCGTTCATAGACTCCGATCACCTCAGCTGTTTCTGCGCGCACTACGTCGCACACATTAGCGAGTTCGAATGTCCCCTCAAAGCCGCGCGGGGCGTTGGCTGAGGAGATCGAGAGCGCGTTGCGTTCGTCTTCGTATAGGTAGTCGATTTCCTCGGCTTGGATTCCCAGCACTTCGCGCAGTGGCCCGGGTAAGCCGCCGGTGAATACGAGATCCGTTTCGTTCGCGATTCCGGTCAGGTATGTCGCCACGAATTTTCCTCCGGTGGCAACGAATTTCTCCACTCTTTCCGCGAAACCTTCTCGGAGTAAGTAAAGCTGCGGAGCGATGACTATCGAGTAGCCGTCAAGAATGGAGTCGCCGTTCAGAAAATCCACAGGCACTCCCATCTTCCAAAATGGTTTGTAGTGGGCAAGCATTGCGGCATCGTGATCCTTCGTGAACTGAGAAGGTCCATTGGCGGCATCCAGAGCCCAACGTGATTCCCAGTCGTAGATAATACCGACCTTCGCGGGTGTCTCTGCGCCGA
>CAYOPG010000025.1:16548-27664 GCA_964405775.1 uncultured Lentisphaerales bacterium | reverse complement strand
CCACGCTCAACGAGCAGCAGATTCCCGAACAGCTCACATGGATGTGGTATCAGACCTCTTTCCGCACGCCCAAGAACATGCCAGACGGAGCGACAACTCTGTGGTTCATGGAGCCTGACGGCAACGAAATCAAGGTTTGGCTTAATGGCGAAGTCATAATGGAGGAAGGCAAAATCCGTTCACGTCAGCCGCTTGACATCGAACTTGGCAACCGCCTAAAGCCCGACACCGAGTATGTGGTCACGCTAAAGCTTCACCACAACTGGATCTCGGAGCTTATGCTGGGCGGTATCCTCCGTCCGGTCATGGTCTATTCCGGGACGCCTCCAGCACCACCAGCAAAATAAGACATGCCCAAAATAACCTTTCTCGGGGCGGGCAGCTCGATGTTCGCCCGCCGTTTGATCGGGGACTGCATGTTCGCACCTGCCTTGCAGTCCAGTCACTTCGCCCTCTACGACATCGATCCGGTACGTCTGCGCGAGTCTAAGACGATAATAGATGTACTTAACGAGGGCATGAACGGCGGTAGGGCGAAAGTGACGGCTCATCTCGGGGTTAAGAACAGGCGTACCGCGCTCAAGGGCGCAGACTACGTGATAAACGCCGTTCAAGTGGGCGGCTATGAATCAACGCTTGTAGATTTCGAGATACCCAGAAAATACGGTCTCAAACAGACCATAGGCGACACACTGGGCATCGGCGGCATATTCCGCGCATTGCGCACAATTCCGGTAATGCTCGATTTTGCGCAAGATATTGAGAGCGTCTGCCCCGATGCCTTGTTGCTCAATTACACGAATCCGATGGCTATGGTCACTGGCGCACTCCTGCACGGAACGAACGTTAAGTGTGTTGGACTATGTCACTCGATTCAAGGCTGCGTTCGCGGCCTTATGTTGCGCCTCGGCATGCTGGATGACGTCCACGAAGAAGTTCCTCTGACGCATATCGCCACCGCGGATACAGGACACCACATAGAATGGACCATCGCCGGCATTAACCATCAGGCCTGGTTGCTGAGTGTGACAGACAACGGCAAAGACCTTTATCCAGAACTGAAACGCCGCGCCTTCAAGCTCAACCGCGATGCTCTCCGCACTGGCGCTCAGAAGCATGACAACATGGTGCGCTACGAAATTATGCGCCACTTCGGGTATTACGTCACGGAGTCATCGGTTCACACAGCTGAGTATTCTCCATATTGGATAAAAAGCCAGTTCCCGGAACTCGTCTCGGATTTCAACATCTCGATCGATGAATATCTGCGCCGCTGCGAAAGCGGCCTCGCAAACTGGCACAAGCAGTACGAACAAGCGCGTTCAGGCAAGGACCAACCCAAGCACCGAAGCCATGAATACGGCTCTTACATAATCGAGTCAGCGGAGACGGATGTCGCACTGCGCATACACGGTAATGTCCTCAACAACGGCTTGATAACAAACCTCCCGCAAAGGGCAATTGTCGAAGTGCCATGTCTCGTTGACCGCAATGGCGTACAGCCTGTCGTTGTTGGAGACCTCCCGGAGCAGTGCGCCGCGCTTAACCGCACCAACATCAACGTTCAGTTGCTTGCCATTCAGGCTGCCCTTACGCTAAATCGCGAGTCGATTTACCACGCGGCGTATCTCGACCCTAACACTGCAGCGGAACTTCCGCTCGATAAGATTCGTCAACTCTGCGAGGACATGATCGAGGGGCATGGCAAGATGTTGCCAAAATACACCTGACAATACTGTCATACTGTTGGCGGGACGGAGTCTGCACGGCAGCGTAAAACATTGGAAGAGTTTCGCAATTGAGTCGCCGACAACAAATATCCAGCATGAGAAGAGGCTTGAAAAAAGCAAGTCCAAAATCCGTTACAGCGGACATGGTGAAACTGAGGAGCGCATAGAACGTAATCTTAACGCGTAGACTAGACGAAGCCGCCAACACGGCGGACAGTCGGCTCCGCGGGTAGAGAGGCGAGGATTTGGCTGATAGTGTAAGTCTGACCGGGCAGTGTCAGGCACGGGCGCAGCTCTGCCAGCGGCTCGCATACGAAGCGCCGGGATGAAATCTGTGGGTGCGGTATATGCAGATGCGGGCGGTTGACCACCGCATCACCGAAGTAAAGCAGGTCGAGATCAATAGTTCGTGGAATATGCGGCACTTTGCCACGGATGCGCAGCATGGCGTCTTCAATCGCATGCACAGCGGTCGACCATTCTTCGATCCCGAGGCTTGTTTCAAAAATGGCAACGGCGTTAAGAAAGGGCATGTCGGCAAACTCGTCTGGTACATCAACAGGCTCCGTCTCATACACTCCAGAATTGCAAAGCAACTTAACGCCATCCAGCTTCAGTAACCGGGCAAGAGCTTCGCGCAGGTGCGCCATCCTGTTGCCCATGTTCGATCCAAACCCAATTGCTGCTTCTGTTTTCTGGTTGTTGTCGGTTTTCTCTCTCATAAAGTTAAAATCTTCAAATAGACTTGCATGTTTTATTCTCGAAAATGATTCAAGTATTATGGTTTACGTGTGCCGTCATGTTCAACAGAACCGATCACATTCCTATAATCTTCGCTAGAGTTGGGTATTATGTTTTAAGGAGACGTGTCTGTTTGGAGGCAGTTATTTTGCGCTTCCCTGAGGGCTATGGGGCAAGTCAGGGGTATGACCGAAAAGCGTCATGTAAATCAGGCGGTATATGTCGGTATTATCGCAGGAGCCGCTCCGCAAGGCCTCTGCATTTATACCCGCCGCGCGTACTAGGATACCTCCTGCGCCATCGTCAGTGCCGGACCATGCTATTCCAAAAGGCATTCGATTCCCGAACTGGTCGGGCTGCGCAATGAAAGGAAGAGTTTCTGTTCCCTGAGCTCCGTCCAGCGGCGCTCCGTTAGTCATCTTTGCTGGGACAGGTTTCGTTGCATAGTCCATAGGTGCGGCGATGACTTCCAACCCGCCCGCATCGCTGTCGGCTGCTGTCAGCACTAGCGTGTCAGGGTGGTTTTTGAGGTAGTCGAGTGCCACTCCGTAAGCCCTGTCTGCGCGCTTCATTGCCTCAATTGTCCCGGCCGCGTTGTTTATGTTGCCGAAGTTATCTGTTCCTTCCTCCTCCACTACAAGCAGGAACTGTTTGCCTTTGCGTGAGAGGACTTTGAGTGCGGCTTCCGTCATTTCTCCGACATCTGGTGCATCAGGCTTGTACAGAGGGAGTCCCTCGTCACGCAGTTCCTCCTCCGTTTTGTCATTGAATGTGTGGTTGTGGGCGAACACTCCGAACAGTCGTTGGGCATCGTCTGGAACAGTCTTCAGCTCAGAGCGTGTGTAGACGACCGCGTAGCCACGTTTCTTTACCTCTTCAATGAGGTTTATGCCGTCAGTACGCACTCCCTTCCCGTGGCGCCCCTCAACGCCTTCCGGTAGAAGCCATTTTTCTCCGCCACCCATTATTACATCGGCGCCGCTGAGCGCGACTTGCTTTGAGATACTCTCTCCGTTTTTCCGGCTTTCAGATGACGACAGGAATACTCCAGTACCAGGCTCGTCGATATTGCCCGAATTAATAGTCCCGGCGGCAATTCCGCCTGCCAGCGCCTCCTGCATGATACTCATAGGTTTTCCTGATAACGCGGTTAGTGGCTGGTCGCGATCCATGCCGTAGGAATTTGCGTGTACTTTCTTGCCGTATGAATGCGTCGTGGCGCCGCCATGGGAAGTGGCGGCAAGTGCCGACTTCATATGCCCGCGATATGCGGCTATGAATGGCATACGATCCCAATTTATAGTCCCGTCTGGACCGGCGATAACCATGCGGGCTGCGATCCAGTGGGAGGAACTCGTCCCATCTGGATGAATGAAAATCACGCAGCCCTTAGAAGGGTTTTCCACTTTGGCAAGGTGAGAAACAGGCTCGTCTTTAGCTGTAGAAACAATGGTAATCAATGCCGCTACTGAGAGAGTCAAAAATTTCTTTGATTTCATATTTTGCCTATTACAACGATATTACGGGAGCTTCGTTTGCTGATCTGCTGGTCTGTTTTTTCATTCTATCACACTAATGATGCCAAATTCCATTGTTTCCGAAGCTTCGCCTTTTTGCGGAAAGTCCAATTGGAGCCGTTTGGCTTGACAAAATGTCGCAAATACGATATGGTTTGTCACAGTATTGGCGCAATTTAGGGAAGGAGATAAGGCATGACGTCGCAAGGTGGTTTTTTAGATAAATTGGTTATGCACATGAACAGGCTGGATTCTGAAAGCCTTCAAACGCAATTCCTTGGCCTTGTTAAGGAACGAGGGTTACTTGAAACTATCTTCCAATCTATTCAGGAAGGGGTCATCGTTGTATCTGCGGATGGCCGGCTTTTCTATGCAAACCATGCTGCCGAGGATATGTTCGGGTTCAAAGTGTCGCGGATGCGGGGGAGGCCTATAACTAGATACATTCCTGATATCGATTGGGAAAGTCTGGCAGGAAGAGATGAAGACGAGTGGGTGAAACTTTCGACGAGTGAAGTGGAGATTTTCCGCCCTCAGCGCAGGGTGCTTAGCATATCCGCTGTGCCGTTGGAGGAGAGCCCCGAGGGAGCAGGCTCCTGCGTCGTGGCAATTTTGCGCGATGTTACGCGTGAGCGCGAGGATGCGGCCGCGATGGTCGAGTCGGAGCGGATGCAGGCCATTCGCATCCTTGGGGCAAGCTTGGCGCACGAGATCGGCAATCCTCTCAATGCGCTTGGAATCCACCTTCAGTTGCTCGAACGCGATGTGAAGGGGTTGCCCGACGATTCCAGGGAACGGATCGGGGAGCTTGTCTCCATCGCCCGCGACGAGGTTTCGCGGCTTGATCTTATGATTTCTAAGTTTCTCAGGGCGCTACGTCCAAGCGCACCAGTGCTTGAGAAGTGCGACATGACGAAGCTCGTCCAAGAATCTCTGCGCGTGATGCGGAGCGAAATCAGCGAGCACAACATTGAGGTGGCGTTGATCAGCGAATCCGAGCTGCCGCCAGTAATGGCAGATTCGCAGCACATGAAACAAGCTTTTTTCAATCTCGTGAAGAACGCAATGCAGGCGATGTCGGATGGCGGCAGACTCGAGATCCGTCTAGTGGCGGATGATCGCGACCTGACCATTTCCTTTAAAGACTCCGGTTCTGGAATGGACAAAGATGTGTTCAACAGGCTTTTCGAGCCGTTTCTGACCAACAAGGCGAAAGGAGCCGGGTTGGGGCTTATGATCGTGCAACGTATCGTTCAGGATCATGGCGGCCGATTAGATGTTTCAACCAAACAAGGCACAGGATCGTGCTTCAGGATTATATTGCCATTGGCAAACCGCAAAGCGAGGATGCTTCCTGCCAATAGCACTAACAATGGTGGATTCGGAGGGTAGGGGAAATGGCAAAAAACAACTTGGCAAAATATTCGGTTCTCGTCGTTGATGACGAGAGAAACACTCGAGAGGGGCTAGGAAGGGCGCTCAGAGGCGATTACAAAGTGCACCTCGCGGAAAATGCCGAATCAGCGCTCGCAGTGCTAGGGTCGAATCAAATCGATGTCATGCTCTCCGATGTAAGGATGCCGGGGGTGGATGGGCTTGGACTTCTGAAGGCTGTGCGCCGCCGATTTCCCGAGATCGTGTGCATAATGCTCACGGCTTACGGTAGCGTAGAGACGGCAGTGGAGGCGATGAAGCTCGGCGCGGTCGATTTTCTGACGAAGCCGGTAAATCTCGACCATCTTGATATGATTGTTGCCAAGGCAATCCGCCAGCGCAACTTGGAGAGCGAGAATGCTTCGCTTAAACTTCAGCTTGATTCCAAGTACGGAATAGAAAATATCATCGGCGGCTCTCCCGCCATGGAACGGCTATTTGACACCATAAGGCAAGCTGCTCCAACGCAGGCAACAGTTCTCATACAGGGGGCGAGCGGCACAGGAAAGGAACTTGTGGCTCAGGCTATACACCGTCTCAGCAAACGTTCAGATGGTCCGTTTGTCGCGGTGCACTGCGCCGCGTTAAGCTCTTCGCTACTTGAAAGCGAACTGTTCGGGCACGAAAAAGGGGCATTCACGGGCGCGGTCGGCCAGCGCAGGGGACGCTTCGAACTTGCCGATGGGGGGACGCTCTTCCTGGATGAAGTCTCGGAAATCGATCAGTCTGTTCAGATCAAGTTGCTTCGCGTTCTCGAAGAGTGCACCTTCGAGCGCGTTGGCGGCACAGAAACGCTGGAAGTAGATATACGAATTGTTGCGGCTACGAACAGAAACTTGCGCCAGTATGTCGATGAAGGCAAGTTTCGCGAAGACCTTTATTACCGCCTTGACGTAGTTCGGATAGAGATGCCGCCTCTGCGCGAACGTGGCAATGACATCGTTATGCTCTGTGACCGCTTTTTGCGTGAGTTCGCCGAGGCAAACGGGCGTAGCGTCAACCGCATAGCCCCTGCCGCAATGGAGATGCTACAGGCCTATAGTTGGCCCGGCAACGTCCGAGAACTACGCAACACCATCGAGAAAATGGTGGTGTTGTCGCGTGGTGACACTTTGTCCGTTGACGATGTGCCTGAAAACATTCGCGCAGAGGTCGCCAGTGGAACGGTCCATCATATTGGCTTTCCCCAAATGCCTGTTGTGGTTCCTGTATTGCCTGGCGGGCAAATGCCAAAAATCGAAACTTTCGCGGATGCGGAAAAACGTAAAATCCTATTTGCTCTTCAAGCCGCCAGCGGCAACAAGACAAAAGCCGCCGAGGCTCTTGGCATAAGCCGCCGCACACTGCACCGAAGGCTCAAGGAGTGGGGCGAGGAGGGGGAGGCGTCAGACGAGGGCTAGAGCGAAAGGATTTCCTCGCGATCGTCGAAATGTTCTGTGCGGTCGGCGAATATCTGGTATGTTTCGTGACCCTTGCCCGCGATCAGTACTATGTCGTCAGGCCTTGTGGCAAGACCTGCTGACAGGCTAATGGCGGCCCGGCGATCGGGCTCCACTATTACACGGCGGGTCCCGTCTGGCGTGTACTCTTTTTCATGCCCCGGCATACCCGCAAGGATGTCGGTTATGATTTGCGACGGATCCTCCTTGCGCGGGTTGTCCGATGTCACTATGCACACGTCTGCGAGATTCATAACAGCGGCGCCCATTATCGAACGTTTAGTGCGATCCCTGTCGCCACCCGCGCCGAAGACCGCGAAGATGCGCCCGGTCGTGGCTTCTCGAAGAGTTTTCAGAACGTTTTCCAGAGCGTCCGGTGTATGGGCGTAGTCCACGAAAAAAGTTGCGGAGGAGATTTTAGTTTTTACGCGCTCAAGGCGTCCACGCACAGGCTCCGCTGCAGACAGCGACAGTATGGCTTTGTGCGGCGAAATGCCGTATAGGAACGTCATGGAAAACGCTGCCAGCGCATTGTAGATGTTGTGGCGTCCTATGAGTTTGAGGTGCATGTGCTCGCTGCCGCCTGGAAAAGATAGCAGGAACGAAGACCCTTCAAGAGAAAGTTCTGCGTCGGAAAAACGAACCTGCGCATCCTCAGATGAACCGTAAGTGAGTATGTTGGACGCGCCTTCCTGGAGCAGCTCTCCATAAAGTCGGCGGCCGTAAGGGTCGTCTATGTTTATAACCTCCGGCGCTCGGAGCGGTATGAAGAGTTTGCGTTTTGCCTGATAGTACCCGTCCATCGTCTTGTGGTAGTCGAGGTGATCCTGTGTCAGGTTCGTGAACGCGACCATTGCGAAACGCGTTCCTTCCACACGGTGCTGGTCAAGCGCGTGGGAAGACACCTCCATCGCGACAGCCTTGCACCCGTTGGTGAGCATTTCGGCGAATAACTTCTGCAACTCTATGGGACCTGGGGTCGTATTAACGGCGGGTGTAACGTTCTGCTCGACAGCTGCCCTGCGTTTTATTTGATCCAGTGCAGTCCGCTTACGAGGCGGCGATGTTATGTTGCAGATAGTCGAAATGAATCCCGCGGGGCAGGCGTTGTCATTTAGAATTCGTCGAACGAGCGTGGCTGTCGTAGTTTTCCCATTGGTGCCAGTGATGCCGAAGACGGCGAGTTTGTCAGAGGGGTCTCCAAATTCCACGCAAGCGAGACGCGCAGCCTCGGCTCTCGCGTCTGGCACCATGCGCCACTTAACGGATTTGGGTACACCAGTATCGGGGCGTGGCACCTCGGCCACTATTTCCGAGGCGCCACGTTCTATTGCGCCGGACACGAAACTCATGCCATCAGCATTGACGCCGGGAATCGCCACAAAGACGTCGCCGGCGCCTACGAGTCTTGAATCGCAGCAGACGTGCCGTTGCATCAAGTTCCGTTCAACTTCCTACGTTCTACTTTTCCACTTCGCCGGGTTCGAGACCAAGTTGCAGTGGCGCTGGACGTTTGCAGGTGGTTTTCAGCTCAACAGCCTTGCCGCTTGCCGATGACTTATCGAACGAGAGCATGATTTCCAGCACGTGGTTTGCGAGCTCGCCGCTGCAGCGGTGGTCGCGCCCGGACTGGAGTGCGCAAGCCATGTCTGCCGCGCCTATGCTGCGGCTGTTGGTCGAGTATCCGAACGAGAGTGGCGCTTCGATCCACTTGCGATCCTCGCGGCGGAATAGTTTGACCGGGCCTCCGAATGTGTTCGGATCCGGTACGCACAGGGTACCCTCCTCACCGTAGATTTCGATCGGCGGGTGGTTGTGCGACTGGGCTTCAAAGCTGGTAATGACCGTGGCCAGCACCCCCGATTCAAATTCCACGACGCCGGTCAAATGCGTCGTAACCGTGACGGGGTAGCGGTCGAACGGTTTATACAACTTTTTGTACGTTTCGCCAACCTCGTCCCCGAACGTTCGGAATTCCGAACCTTTTGTGGTGAAAGCGGTTACCCGCTTTGCAGGGCCGAAGAAGTTCACCAGGGCGGTTATATAGTAAGGTCCCAGATCAAGCATGGGGCCTGCGCCGTAGTCATAGAAGAACGGAGCTTGACCCCATTTCTCGGGACCGCGCCCTAGCACCATTGCCGTTGCTGCGATAGGCCTTCCGATCCATCCGTCATCGAGCATCTTGCGGGAAGTCTGAAGGCCGCCGCCGAGGAACGTGTCTGGTGCGCAACCGACGCGGAGGCCTTTCTTTTCCGCAAGCGCCATGACCTTCGCCGCATCGCCAGTGTCCACACCGAAAGGCTTCTCTGAATAAGCGTGCTTGCCGGCGTTGAGCGTGTCGATCGCAATTTTCGAGTGTATCTGCGGCGGGGTCAGGTTGAGCACGATTTCTATGTCGTTTCGCGCGAATAGTTCGTCGTTTGTCATCGCCTTGCACCCGTACATCTCCTCTTTCGCCTTTGAGCGCTCGGGGATGATGTCGGAGCACGCCACTACCTCAAGCATGTTGAATTTTTTCGACGCTTGAAAATACGTGTCGCTAATCATGCCACAGCCGACTATGCCAATGTTAACCTTGCGGAATTTCTTTGCTTTTTTAGCCATTGTATTCTGTATCCGTTCTGCGTTTTATTTGTTGCCTTCGCCGTAGCCGTTGGAGGTCATGAATTTGTAGCTGTTTTCAATGGACTCCCACATGTCGAGCCCTTCTGCCACGTAGTCAAGTTCGACCACGATTGTAGCGACCTTGGCAGGTGTGTTTTTAACGAGTTCTCCGATCGGTAGTTCCCCAGTGCCTAGAGGCATTAGGTCGATCTTCATGTCGAGAAGGCCGTTCTTCATCCCGTCCAGAGAAGCCTGCTGGCGGCACACCCCGTCCTTCATGTGGATTAGAACCGTGTCTTTCTCGAAAATCTTAAGCATTTCAACAGGGTTCTCCGTGCCCTTGTTGGTCGACCAGAAGCAATCGATTTCGTACTTCACCCCAGGGCACAGCTCGCGGTAAATTTCGTACTTGAGTTTGCCGTTGATGCGCTCGAACTCCCAGAAATGGTTGTGCTGGAAGAGGGTGATTCCTGCTGGTTTTAGTTTCTCGATTATTCCGTTTGTGTTGTCAGCGGTGCGCTTTATTGCGTCAATGTCCTTGAAATCGTCTGGTCCGTAACCGCAAACGCAGTTGTTAAGTCCTAGTTCGCCTAGGGTGTCAATGAGCTGCGCAGATTCCTCCGGCTTGCGCGCCCATGGTGAGTGCGAGGAATAGATTTTAAGGCCCAGGTCGTCGATGAGTTTTTTAAACTCTCTTGGGGTCATGTCATGAAACCCGGCTGGCTCGACACCTTTGTAGCCGATTTCCGCCACTCGTTTAACTACCTTAATGAAATCTTCTTTTGTTTTCGAATACTCCCTTAGTGAATACAACTGCACTGACAGAGGCTTGACCATTATTTTCTCCATTTCCTTGTGATTGCGCTGTTGGCGCCGTTTTTCAAAATTCATCAATTAAGTTCGGATGTTATCATAAAAAGTGTCGCAAAGTAAACACGGTTTTTTCTAGCGAGTTCCAGCGAGAGAGTTTAAGTACGTTTTGTTGCGTTCGATAAGTTCGATGCGCTGCTTCACGCACTCTGGGGAGCGCAAGCCGTCGGGAGGCGTGTTCATGCAGTAGTCCACCATGATTTCGACGGTGGATTCTGCAACCATGAGCCTTGTGTCCGCCGAGCCGTAGTAGATGAGCAGACGTCCGTCAGGTGTTACCACCGCGCCGTTGGTGAACACGCAGTTCATTACATCTCCGATGTACTCATCCGCATACGGGGCGATCAGGAATCCTCCGGGAGCGGCAATCGTTTTCGAAGGGGCGTCTAGGGATGTCATGAACGCATAAACAACGTACCTCAGTCCCGAGGCGCAACCGCGAACGCCGTGCACAATATGCAACCACCCTTTGGATGTTTTTATCGGTGTTGCTCCGTGTCCGTTTTTGACTTCCTTTATTGTGTGGTAAATGCGCCTGTCGATGATTTCTTCTTCACCTATACGCGCATTTGTCATGTCGTCGCAGAGGGCGTAGCCAATGCCTCCGCCTTTGCCGGCATTTATAAAGCCGTCCTGAGGACGAGTGTACAGCGCATACTTGCCGTTTACGAATTCCGGATGCAGCACCACGTTGCGCTGCTGGGCAGATTCGGATATAAGGTCAGGCAGTCGCTCCCAGTTGTCCAAATCCATTGTTCTGGCTATTCCACACTGCGCAACG
>CAYOPG010000025.1:0-16448 GCA_964405775.1 uncultured Lentisphaerales bacterium | reverse complement strand
CAGTCGCTCCCAGTTGTCCAAATCCATTGTTCTGGCTATTCCACACTGCGCAACGGCGGATGACAGGTCTCCCACGGAAGCTGTCTATGCCGTTTTCGGATTCCGCCACGGCAAAGAAAGATTTCCGGTCGTTGCCTTCGAGCCGTGCCATGAGGCAGACTTTGCCACCGAACATCATTGCGCCGGAGTTGAACGCCGCGTGCACTCCAAGCCGCTCAAGGAAGAAAGGATTTGTTTCTGGATTGAAGTCGAAACGTCATTCGAGGGGAGCATGATCCCCTGTGAGCACAGGAAACTTATATCGCTTGAAAACGCCGTTGTAGAATTCCTCCCGTACTTCGTTTGGCCGCTCAATCATTTTTTGGTGTCGAGCGCGCACTTCTCTAACCGTTTTTTCAAATTCTTCGTGTTTCATGGTTGAATTCCTACTCTTCTTTGTTCTGTCAAATGTTACAAAACTTATAGAATTATACAGAAGCTTTTCTTCGGGAACATCCGGAATTGCCAAGATGTAGGGTACCGTTTATATCAAGGCAAAAGTAGATGCGGATGACTCTGCCACCGAGCCTTTACTGTGATAGCGTGCCGTCGGGGTTGATGACTGAACCCTCTGGGGGATCTTCTATGTACACAGTGCGATAAGATATGCGTCCGTTTTGGTAGGTATAGATACGAAACGATGCCTGACGTCCCCAGAAGCTTGCTATGGAGTTGCAGACATGAACCGGTATCCCGTCATCACTCTGCTGAAGTTCATCTCGGTGGTAGTGGCCGCAGAATACGCCCTTGATGTTGCCTTTTGCCAAGGCAGCATGCCACTTGGCGCGGTTCTCCTCAGGCCAGCCTTCATGCAGTTCATTGTTGTAGAAATCTTGGCCGTCGGCTGCATGAGTGAATACGAAAACAGGTTTGCATCCTGACTCTTTAATTTGAGTCTCCAACCATTTGATTGGATCGAATCCTTCTATCTCCGGAAGAACCTTCCGCAGGCTTTCCGTGTATACGGCGATGAATACAGCGTTGTCGGTCTCGTAAACCTGCCCCATATCGCCTATGTATTTTCTGAACATCTCAGCGCTGTCTGCGTATCTTTTAGCTGGGTTTACGCTGCGGTATGAAATGTCGTGGTTCCCTGCAACGCTTATCAACGGAGCTTTTATAAGGGAGAGCATATTTGAAATTGCTGCTGCGTTCTCCTCTATAAACAAGTTGTCACTCGAAAAATCCCCTGTATGAACGACAACGTCTATTTCGAACGGCAAATTGTTTATAGTTTCAATTGCACTCCGGAAGCGGTAAGCATGCAAGTCTATGCCGTGGTGGGTGTCGGAAATTTGAACGAACGTGATCGGCCCGTCGGTGGGGTGAACACGTTCTTGCGTAGCACAGCCGGAGCAAAATCCCATCAACACCGCAACAGCAAACAAAACAACGGGCCATTGGGGCTTATCCGGGGCATTAAAGATGTTCTTATAACTCATTATTCAGGATCCCTCCATCTGCGGTGCATCCACAGGTATTGTTCTGGATATTGCCTTATCATCTCTTCCAAATGTTTGTTGAGGTCGTTTGTTATGCGAAGGATATCCGCGTCATGGTCGCCCGTTGTTTCGTAGATGAGAGGTTCGCTTGCATTCATCTTGAATTTCATCGTGCCTGTCCTTACGCAATAACCGCAGACGAGCGGACATTTCGTCGCCAAATGCAGTCGGGCAGGGGAGGCAACAGTTTGAGCGCGGTGTCCAAAGAAATCAGCCATCACGCCGTGGCTGGCGGCATGCTGATCCGATATAAGCCCAAGCATCATGCCGTTTTTGAGAGGACGCAGCAAGGCCATGCGGTCTTTCGAATGTTTTGCAACGATTTCCATGTTCGCTCGGGGATTGCGCTTTTCCAGAAATCTCTGCATGTACGGGTTGTTCAGCGTACGTGCAACCGCCACAAGTCTTTTCCAGAACGAAATGACGTGGCCGCTCACCTCCCAGTTGCCCAGATGGGCAGAGACGAAGATCCCGCCGCGCTCAGGGTCGTTCAGCAGACGTGCCGTTTCTTCAGGCACGATCATTTCAATGTGGTCCGTGAGCGTATCCGGCGTTAGAATGCGCGTTCCCACGAGAGACTCGACCGTCACCATGGCGAAGCTTTCCATAGAAGCTTTCGCGATCCGCCTTGCCTCTTTCTTGTCGTCCGTTATTCCGGCGAGCAAAACATTTTTGATTGCCGTATTGCGCCTCTTTGGCAGCAATGTCCAGAGAACACGCCCCGCCCAACGGGCCATTGCCAGCGAAACTCGAACGGGGGTTGCATCCACCAACGCTACGGCGGCTCTTACAAAAGCGTATTGAATATACGACGCGGTTGATCCGACCTTCCCCACTTCGGATGCTTTATTTCGGTTTTGTGAAGTGAATTGACTCCTCGTCGCGAAGGAGGGAGAGGTTCACCTGTTTTCTCTCGGATTGGACGCCGTTCATGCCGCCCGATTCAGTTTTTGCCTGCGCTTTGTCTGGCCAAATGGCATATGCGCTTATGCGGCCGTATGGCACACTGAACTCGCAGGGGGTGAGCTTGGGAGCGGTCTTCCATCTGTATGACGCGCGGCCTTCTCCGCGGTAGCGCACCATTGCACCGGCCGGTTCCGAGGTGACCTTTATTTTAGTGGCGCATCCTCCGAAAAGAACGCTTCCTGCCAACATGCAGGCGAAGAGATGTTTGGTCTTCATAATTAGTTGAACTCCGTTGTACTATGTAGGTTTAGTGGCAGCATCCGCAGCCTGGACCATGTGCGTGCCCAGCAGAGGCGCATCCGAGATCCCGTCCAGGGCACGAACCGCATGAGCCGCCAGCTTGTGTGGAGGCTGTTGTGTAAAACGAGGAAAGCGCCTTCTTCGCCCCAGTTGCGCCGCAGCTGGGGCAGGGGGGAGGTTTTCCCGAAAAGCTTCTTGCCAAGTGTTCGAACCGCTTGTTGCAAGAAGCGCACGTGTATTCGTATATGGGCATATCGTTTCTGCAGTGTCTTATTCGTCGGCTATGCCAAAACGATTGGCTATCAACTCAGCGATCTCGTTGACTGCGAGCTCGGCGTCGTCACCGGTGACAGTGAATTTTAGCACGGTGCCGACCGGTGCCTCAAGCGTCATCAAACCGAGCACGCTTTTTCCGGAGACCTGATTGCCGTTGTGTTCGACGGTCACCTCAGACATGTACTTCTGGCATACTTTTGCGAGCGCTCCGGCGGGGCGCACGTGCATCCCGTATTTGTTTATCAGAGGTATTTCCTTGACTATTGTCACTTCCGATCCCCTTATGGCCTGATGTCCTGACGTTTTTGTGAGTTCTTGCGAAGCTGCGCGTTAGCTTTGTCGAACGCGGCGTTTATTGTAGCCATGACGTCCGAGCCCTTGTCCGTGCTTTCAGCCGTGGCGCGCTGTCCGCCCTGGATTGAAAGCGATACAGAGTAGTTCGGGCCGTCTTTATCCATCACCACGCGGATGAACTCTATGGTCGGGAATTTCTCCTTGAGCTTATCGGCCTTTTCCTGAGCATACTGCTGCAGGCTTTCGCTTAGGATCATGTGGCGGATTGTTACTTCTACTGACATTTTTCTTGCTCCTTTGTTTGTGTTACATTCTGAATTCTTCTCCCAGATAGCGCTTGCGAACTTCCGGGTCGTTAATAAGACTGTCGCTTGTTCCTTCACGCAGTACCCGCCCCTCGTAAAGCAGGTAGGCTCGGTCCACTACAGAGAGCGTCTCGCGGACGTTGTGATCCGTGATCAGCACTCCGTATCCTTTCGACTGCAAACTCCGTACCACTTGCTGTATATCCGCAACTGCCAGCGGATCGACTCCTGCGAAAGGCTCGTCGAGCATCAAAATAGCGGGGTTCTGCACAAGCGCGCGTGCGATTTCAAGCTTGCGCCGCTCTCCGCCGCTCAGGGTGTAAGCCTGCTGCTTGCGGACTTTTGTCAGCCCGAAACTCTCTAGCAACTCGTCCAGACGCTCCTTCCGAGCTCTCGCCTTGATTGGCAAGGTCTCCAAAATCGCCTTTATATTGTTTTCAACTGACAGTTTCCTGAAAACCGATGGCTCTTGCGCTAGATACCCCAGCCCTGATTTTGCGCGCTTGTAAACTGGATACCGTGTTATGTCAAGTCCGTTGAAAACAATTTTCCCGGAATCGGGGCGCACCAAGCCGACAATCATGTAGAACGTTGTAGTCTTTCCCGCCCCGTTCGGACCGAGCAACCCCACAATTTCACCCTTGTCGATGTGTATATCTACATCTTCGACAACCTTGCGCCCCTTGTAACTCTTGGTCAAGTTACGGGCTTCAAGGGTGTATATGTCGCTGCCAGTGTTGCCTGTGTCCATGTTTTATTTAGCCACTCGAAAGAACCGTTTCAGGTGTTATTTTTGGGGCGTTGCCTCCAACGCGACGTCCTCTTCCACCACAACACGCTCTTCATTAAGCCATACCGACATTTTTTTGCCGGAGATAACGTTGCTGTCTTTCTTGACGACGGGATCAATCTGTATGATTATCTGCCCATTCTTGCTGGTGTATGTCGCCTTGCCGCATGTGGCGGTTATGCCGCCTGGCGTCGTCAAATGTACTTTGCCGGAAGCGTCTACTCTTTTGATCTCATTAGTGTCCTTCTCCAAAAAGACGATCATTCTGTCCGCCTTGAGAGTGAACTTCTGGTCTTTGACAACAACGTTTCCATCGAATAGCGCCACCATCTCCTCGTAGTCGAAATCGAGCTTATTCGAAGTTATGACGGTCGGGATGTTCTTGTCCCGATTGTCCGATTTTAGAGACGATACAGGATCGGCCGAGAACGAGCGCCCTGCGCCCGCAACCAAGATCGCGATCGAAACTGCCTGTAAGAGGTTTTTTGTCTTGTATTTCATTCCGTAATTCCTGTCTGTTTGCTATCCCCGCTGAATATTGTTAATGTTGCATTCGTTTCGACACGCACAAGATGTAGCTTTGAATTCCAGTATAGATTGGTTCCTGTGAGCTGGTTGCCATTGAATTCCATGTACACTGGGCCGTAGCACTGCGCCGTATCGTCATGCTGGTTAAAAACGCCTTTTTCAGCTCGTGCTAGTCCATTGGTACTTCCGTCTTCTGCCATGAGCTGGATTAAGATGTTTCCCTCGGCGATGACGGTTGTGTTTGTCATTCTGGCACGATCCGCCGAAAGCATGGTTCTGACCCGACCGTTTTCGTAACGCTGCAATGGGAGCTTCAGCCCCTCCACAACCTGCGCCATGTCAGCGATACCGCCCCCGGACTGTGCCAGCGAGTGAAAGCCCGCTGCTGCCAAAACACAGAGTAGGAGAGCCGCTGCCCGCCGTTTAATGATCCCGCCCGAATTGTTTTTTATGTTTTTCAAAACTTTGATTTCCTCGCAATCGCGTTTATCGCCACAAGCTCTTTCCAGAGGTCTGGCATTTTATAGAAAGCAATGGCGTTTGCCGCGTCTGAGAGCGCTTTGGATGGATCGATGTGGGTTTCTATGAATACCCCGTCCACTGCACCCGTGGCAACTGCGGAGCGGGAAAGCGCCGGAGCCCATTTGCCGTCGCCGCCGCTTCCGCTACCCAGCGCTCCGGGGCGTTGCACTGAATGAGTGGCATCAAATATCACTGGATACCCGAATTCACGCATTATTAGGAGATTGCGCATGTCCGCCACGAGATTGCGGTAGCCAAACGATGTTCCGCGGTCGGTCAACAATATCTTTTTGTTGCCTGTCGATTCTATCTTGCCGATCACATGCTCCATATCCTCAGCCGCCATGCTCTGCATTTTTTTGACGTTTACAACGCAGCCCGTTTCTCCTGCAGCCACGAGTAAATCTGTTTGGCGGCTTAGGAAAGCCGGGATCTGCAGTATGTCCACATATTTCGCAACTTCGTAAGCCTGCCAAGGTTCGTGAATGTCGGTCACTACAGGAACACAAAATGTATTTCGAACTTCAGCCAGAATCTCCAGCCCCGCTTCTATGCCGGGGCCGCGGTAGCTCTCGACTGACGATCTGTTCGCTTTGTCGAATGATGCTTTGAAAACAAACGGTATGTCAAGTTTCTTTGCCATGTCGGCTAGCCTGCGCGCTATATCCAAACAACCATCGCGAGATTCTATCACGCAGGGGCCCGCCATCAGAGCCAATGGTTTAGTTCCGCCGAATGACACCGGGAAAGCGCCGCCTGTAGAAACTACACGTCTTTTCAATTTTTCCCCCGTGCTCATGCGAGCCCCCTTTCTTTGATTATGCGCTCGACCACGGCAATATCTTCCGGACGGTCTACCCCGATCCCTTTGTCGTTTGTACGTACCACTCCAATGCGCCCGCCAATCCACATTGCGCGAAGCTGCTCCAAAGACTCCGCTTTCTCAAGGTCGCATGGCACCTCCGCGACAAGCCTTTTGAGAAACGCCCCCCGGTAGCCGTATATGCCGATGTGCCGTTGATAAAGTCCAGAAGACAGATCTGGTTCTCCATCTCGCCTGCAAGGCACAGGCAAACGCGAGAAGTAAAGTGCTCCTTCCAATGAGTCCAGCACGACCTTGACCACGGTTCTCGACATCAAGTCCTCCACAGACGCTATCGGGGTGCAGGCTGTCGACATCTCCCAACGGTCGTCATTCACCAGCTTTGCAGCCACAGCGCCAATTAACGCAGGGTCTATAAGCGGTTCGTCCCCCTGGATGTTCACCACTATGTCATCGTCCTCTGCGCCAGCAGCCTCTGCAACGCGGTCGGTGCCAGACGGATGATCGGGCTTTGTCATAGCCACACGAGCGCCGCTGTCCTTAACCGCGTCCGCGATTCGTGCATCATCCGTCGCAACCACGACTTCATCCAGCCCCTTGGCTTTCATGCATGCCTCAACGACCCAGCACACAAGCGGCTTTCCGCATATTGGTGCCAAGCTCTTGCCTGGAAAACGCGCCGAACCCCAACGCGAGGGGATCACACCGATGACTTTCAACCTATTGCGCCTCCTGCACTACGGGTGGCGTCTCTTCAACCTTAGCCTCGCCAACAACAGGTTCCGAATCAACCTCCTCTTCAGCTGCGGGCTCTGGTTCTTTGTCGGTCTCAACTACTTCGTCCTCAACTGTTTGAACCGTTCCTTCGGTCGCTTTAGGCGTGTCTGTCTGGCCGTCCTCCGCTACGGGCGCTTCAGCTTCGAGGCTGCGTAGCACAAGCATTTCGCCAGAGTTTCCAAGCCCGAAAGGCAATCCGTTCTCCACAAACCATTCGCCTTTGAATTCTACAGCAGAGTTGTCGATGAACTGCAGGGACACCTTGTCGAACCTCACATCTGGATGCCCTTTCACCTTTGCCTTGGAGCGTGACCAGTCCAGACCGGAAAACGTCTGAATCACATCTCCATTTCCATCCTTGAAAATGACGGAGGCATCCACCAGTTCGAAATTATATTCCAACGTGTCTACCAATCTTGCAGCCACTTCGTCAAACCGACCGCCCTTTGCTATCTCATAAGCTCGGGTGGGGGTCCAGCTGCCAAGTTCAGATTTTGATGCAGTGAAAATAGGGCGGACAAGACGGACAGCGCGTTCGTGGCAGGGTGCACACCCCGCCACAACCGCCTCTGGCGCGACTAGCAGAACGTTGGTCGTGCCGTTTGCGGCCTTGGACCATAGCCGCATATCCGATACGATCAGATTCATCCCCCACGTGAGCCCGGCGGAGGAAATATCCGCATTATAGCCAGTTTGGCGCTCTATACTTTTTGCAACGTGCGCCGTACCCGCGTTGGTTCTGACAAACCAATGCATCCCGGCGTAAGCTGCCACCGCAAGAATAATTACGAATACGAGTAGTCTTTTGATAGTGCGCATAAATGGCTCCCTTCTGCCGCAGATTGTGCCACATCCGAGGTGAAAACTCAACAGCTACTTCTCAAGCACCGCCTTTATGCGACGTACTCCTGCGCTTGAGGATTCTTCCTTGAGAATACGGAAATGCCCCATACTGCCTGTTCTCTCAACGTGCGGGCCGCCGCAGACCTCCTTGGAAAAGTCTCCTATGGAGTAGACTTTCAGTTTTTCATCGTATTTTTGTGTGAAAAGCGCTGTGGCTCCAGCCGACTTGGCTTCATCCAGCGTCATGATTTCCATCGTTACGGGCATGTCTGCCTCTATAACCTTGTTCACTATGTCTTCGACCTGTTTGATCTGCTCCGGAGTCATCTTGTCCGGGTGCGAGAAGTCGAATCTCAACCGCTCGGGCGTAATGTTGGAACCCTTCTGGTTGACATGCTCGCCAAGTGTATCCTTCAGCGCGCGGTGCAGCAGATGCGTGGCGGAGTGCAGTGCTGTGGTCTTGTCGGAGTGATCGGCGAGCCCTCCTTTGAAGACTCCATCTCCCTGTTTTGAGAGCTCCTGATGCTTGCGGAATGCCTCCTCGTACCCCGCGCGGTCGATACCAAGCCCGGACTCCTTTGCAAGATCTTCCGTGAACTCGATTGGGAAGCCGTAGGTGTCATAAAGCTTGAACGCAGTGCGTCCGCTTATCTGCGTCTGGCCATGCTGCTTCAGCGCAGCGGCCGTCTTTTCAAACTCTCGTTGTCCGGCAGAAAGTGTCTTGCCGAATCTTTCCTCCTCCTGTGTAAGCTCGGAGACTATAAGATCCCGCTTCTCCTCCAGCTCGGGATAGACGTGCCTGTAGTTGTCCACGATAACATTGGCAAGTTGCGCCGTGTAGCCCTGTTCGATGCCGAGCTTCTTTGCGTGGCGTACGGAGCTGCGGATCAGGCGACGCAACACGTAATTGGCTCCTACATTGCCAGGGCGAACGCCGCCTTTCGGGTCTCCGAGGATGAATACGGATGTACGGATATGGTCGGCTACAATACGCTCGGAGCGCACGGCCGCAGCTTCATCCTCCGGGCGTTCGGACGAGAGCTCCCTGATCTTTGCCATGATTGGAGCGAAAAGCTCGGAGTCGTAAACAGTCGAAAGGCCGTTCATCATGCAAATCGTCCGCTCGACGCCCATGCCAGTGTCCACGTTATGCTGTTTCAGCGGCTCGTATGTACCGTCCTCGCGCTTGTTGTACTGCATGAATACATCGTTCCAGATTTCGATGAATTTACCGCAGTGGCACCCGGGGCGGCATCCATCGGCGCACTTGGCTTTGCCGGTATCGATGAACATTTCGGTGTCAGGGCCGCACGGCCCCGTCTTCCCTGCGGGGCCCCACCAGTTGTCCTCTTTGGGGAGGTGGAAAATGCGCTCTTCGGGGAACCCGAGCCCTCTCCAGATAGTCGCCGCCTCCTCATCCGCCGGGATCTCTCCCTCTCCCTTAAAGACTGTGACGTTTATCTGCTCCGGCTTGAACCCGAGCTTCTGCGTGAGAAACTCGTAAGACCACTCAATCGCTTCCTTCTTGAAATAATCGCCAAGCGACCAGTTGCCTAGCATCTCAAAAAACGTCAGGTGCGACGAATCGCCGACAGCATCAATGTCGCCAGTGCGCACGCACTTTTGCACGTTCGTCAGACGCCTGCCTGCTGGGTGCCTCTCACCCATCAGGTACGGCACGAGCGGGTGCATTCCCGCCGTGGTGAACAGCACGGTGGGGTCGTTCTCCGGAATGAGAGAGGCCCCGGAAATCACCGAGTGATCCTTTGATTTGAAGAAATCGAGGTAAAGTTGGCGCAACGTATCTGCAGTCATCGTGTCTTTTCCGAAAAAAATTAAAAATTGAGACGTTAAATTGTATCGCCAAACGCCCTTTCTATCAAGAAAACATTTTTTCGCCGCGATTTCCGTGATTTCGCGTTGCATGTCATGCTTTGCTCTCATTGCCGTTGTGGCTCCGCCGGCATCCACCCCAGCTGCTACGGATGTAAGCGCACCATCCAACAACGCATACTGCAATCTCAGCCGCCGGAAACGCAGCCCACACGCCGGACATACCCCACGCAAGAGACATCACAACGGCCAGCGGCACGATCAGCACCACCCCACGCAACACCGAAACCAAATGGGCAGGACGCACCATCTCCGTTGAAGTAAAGTACGCCGCCATCACGATATTTACACCGGCAAACACGGTTCCAAAGAAATACACCTTGAGCCCATGTACGGCAATCTTCTGCAACTGAACATCGCATCCGCTGTTGAAGACGCTCGATATGGAGTCAGCCCAAGTGAATATCGCGCCATATATCGCAGCGGAAATCAGGACGACCGTCGCCAGCGCGTAGAGTAGCGTTTTTCTTGCGCCATGAGCGTCTGCCGCGCCGTGGCATCGCGCGACTATGGGCTGCATTCCGTAGGCAAGCCCCGTAAAAATCGCGATGACGACTAGGGAGCAGTTCGCAACGACACCGTATGCCGCCACGCCAAGATTGCCCTTGAGCCCGAGTATCAGCATGTTGAACACAATTATGACGATGCCGGATGACACCTCGGAGACGAAAGACGGGAACCCTAGAGCCACCACGTCCCTGACGAGCGACGCTGCGAACCGCCCAGGCAAGAACCTGAAGGTGTTGTCTCCGCGCACAAAATGCAGCGCAAGCACAAGCATGCTGAATATCGGGGCAAGCCCCGTGGCGAGCGCCGCGCCGAACATCCCCATCCCGAGAGGGAACATGAAAACATAGTCGAGGGCTACATTCGACATGCTGCCCGCAACCATTGCCACCATCGCTAGGTGCGGAGCCCCGTCGTTACGGACAAAGCACTGCAGCAGGCTGTTGAGCATGAACATCGGAGCGAACATCAGGATTACGCGGAGGTACGTACTTGTCATGCCGAGCACCTCCTCATCCGCCCCAAGAACACGTGCGATGGCATCTGGCAGGAACATGCCGACCAACAGAAACACTGCCGAGACGGCGAAGGTCATCATCACCGTTCCGGAGAACACGCCATCGATAGCCGAATGGTCTTCGCGACCGTGCAGAATCGCGTGGCGTGTTGCACCACCCATACCGAACATCAGCCCGCATCCGTTGACGAGGCTGAAGATCGGAATCGCCAGATTCAGCGAAGCAAGACCGCTTGCGCCAAGTGCTCGCGCGACGAAAAACGTGTCGGCAAGTATATAGCACGACAGCCCCACCATCCCCAGCACGTTCAGAAATGCGTACCGGGCGTACACCTCGAACGACCCCGTCTTTTTTAATCTTCTCATTATCACCAAGAAACAAAATACCAGACTTCCGCGTCTTCTAAGGCCTAACGACGCGGAGGCTGGCACGATGTTTACCGACCCGGCGGCCGGTTCTCCAAGCAGGGCCGCATCCTTGCGGGCGCGATGAGCTGTGGAGTGTATTATTTATGTGTACTACAGGAGTCCGCAACAGTTACGGTGCGACACTTCTGCAACCACGTGTTGGAATCTAGAATATCTGCCGATGCATGTCAACGCCAAATCTTGCATGGCACACGTGCGCGGTCATGCGCATCATGCATGTTCAGATGCCTCTGGCTTGCTCGCCCGCCAACAAATGGCTGTTGGATTCCAACCTCGTGGCAGAGTCCACACCCTGCCACAAAATCAACGACGACCGTAATCAATTCCGCCAAATTCTGAGGCTACGCCCGCGAGAACGGCTTGCACATTGCGACAAGATCATGCACATCGGCAGTGGCAAGGCACTCCACAGTATCAGCCGCGCCATAGTATATCTTCACCTCGCCGCTATCTTCAAGAATCATGCCGCCGGGAAAGATTACGTCGTTCCTGAAGCCATTCCTCTCGTAAGGTGCCTCCGGTGCCAACAGCGGATCGGGACATAGCCCGACGACCTTCCACGGCTCCGCAAGGTCAAGCAGCATGATGCCGGCGCAGTACCGCTTCTGCCAGACCGGCTCCCAGCCGTTTTTGCCGCGCGTCTTGTCGAGGTCGACCGAGTGGAATGTTGTCAGCCTGCCTTTGGGAGTGCGCACGGGCGGAGCGCCCGGCCCGATCTTGTCGATTATGCGCAGGGATGCAGAGTGGCCGGACCCGTCGCCGTATATCCACAGGCGCAGGAACGTCGGGTTCGGCGGTATCGCGGTTGCGCAGCGCAACGTAAAGTTGCCGTCCGGATTCGCAAATCGGTACGCAATCTTGGCGGACATCTTCCCGCTTCGGGCCTGCTCCGCACTTTCCGACACCTCTACAGATCCCCCGCCTCCCCAGTACCAGCCCCACTCGGAGGCGGAGCCGGGACGCACGAAGTCGGAGACAAGCACGGAGATTTCCTCCGCAACAACATGTGCCGCTATAGACAGGCACGCCAAAACCACCGCAATCCTACCATTACGCATCACTGCCACTCCTTTACATATTAAATACGCCGCTGCCTACCTGACGATGATCATCGTCGCTTCATTCACGAGCACGCTGTACACGACAATGTCATTGCCCGTTCCACCAAGCGTCACTCCCGTGTCGGTGATGTTGCCCGTGTAAGTCACGCGGAGTCCCATGCCATCGCCAGAATTGTACACGATCGCCCCCTCCTGATGCTGCAGAGCCGATGTGTCTATCGGGCCGGAGGTCTCGTTACGCACGAGTCCAAATCTCACTCCCGGCGCACTAGGCGCATATCCGTCCAAAGGCTCGAAAGAAAGGTTGAAGTCCTGCAGAGCCAGCGAACCGTCGGCTGGTATCTTAACCACGCCGCATGCGCCGTCCGCCGCCGTCTTCAGCCTGATTGCCCCGCCTGCGCCAATGTCAAGATTCTTGACGGTGAGCGTCCCGCCGCCATTGCGCCCTCCCATCACGCTGCCGCCACCAGTTGCAGTGACAGTGCCGTTGACGTTGCCATGTCCGCCAAGGACGCCCGCGTCCTGCACACTTACGGCGCTGCCCGCATTCAGGGAGCCCTCGACGGCAAGCTCGCCCTCGTCCACAAGCGTCGCACCAGTGTATGTGCTGTCCGCACTAAGCAGCCAAGTGCCGGTGCCGGTCTTCCTCAAGGATGTGGGGTTTGCGCCATCGTTGGCGACGATGGTCTTGAGCAGGTTAGTGCTTGTGCTGGAGCCGGACAGCGTAAGCGTACGGGCTCCGCCCGGCGTCAAGGTCATGCCCGCATTTGACATGATGATTGCTCCTGTTCCTGATGCGTCGAGACCGCCGCCTGCGAGGCCGAGCGTGATCCTGCGGTTGCTGCTGTTGCCTACGCCGATGTACTGGAGCGTGCCGCCGTCGAGCACAAGCGACCCCGTCTGGCCGATGCTACTGTTTACCCAGTCATCAGCAATGATCATGGCACTCAGGATGCCACCCTTAACAGTGGTTCCACCGCGGTAGCTGCTTACCGCATTGGCAAGCGTCTGAACAGCAGTACCACGTTTTTCAAGGCCGATTGAATTGCCCGTTCCCTGATTGATTTGCGCGGTGAACGTACTATCCACATTCTTCTCTCCCACGACAATGGTGTAGTTGCCGCTATTCACGGCCGGCAAGATCTTAGCCCATTCTGTAGATGAACTCAGCGCTCCAAGGTGTATGGTGCCGCCACCGAAGTCCAGAACAGCCCCATTGTGCCCCATTATCCAGGTGCCGTTGGGGCTACCAGCATCAGGAGAGGCGAAACGGAGCGTCCCTTTCGAGGCGCTCCAAATTCCTGTAAATCCACTATTGTTGCCAGAAAGCGTCATGGTCTTGGTATTATCGACGTTCTTGACGAAAGTCGCTCCCGAACCAGAAATATCTCCTGAAAAAGTCAGATTTCCAGCGGAAAAATCAAAGCTTCCCGGATTTGCCGCTTGGGAGTTTTGCCCGATGACAATGGCGTTGGTAATAGTCATCTCTGCCTTGTTCATAAACATGGAGCCGTCAATCGTGACAGGGCCGGATCCAAAGGCATTTGCGTTATAGACGCAAATCTCAACGTTTGTTCCGTTGAGGATCGTGCCGCCGCTGTACGTTCCAGTTCCATAAAGTTCAAAACGGCCACCTTGACCGCCTGCGGAGCGGGCGAGCGTCAGTTTTCTGCCGGGAGCATCCCAACGATATTTCCCATGACGCGGATGATCGAGGGTGAAGTCCATTTTACACGCCACTCTTGGTCGGCAGTCAGCTCCACTTGTGACTCAATCACAAGAGCCTTGGTCTCTCCGCCTTCATCGTTAATAATGCCGCCTGCGCCAATGCGCAGCGTACCGCCACTTATGACCACGCGGTTGTTGCTGCCCTTGTTTATGGAGTTGACGTTCACCGACCCGGGAATCGTGTTCGTGTACGAGATCTGGCCGATTGTCGCGCGGAACTCCGCGCTGTCGCCATCCTCCCACACATCGAGCGGGTTGCTGCCTGCCGTGGAGGTGCTCCACATGGCCGTCGAACCCGTATCCCAGACGCCGTTGCCGCCCTGCAATCCAGAAGCCGCATCGACATCCCAGTATTTTGTCGCGCCGTACGACGCGATTGCGCCAACACCCAGAAAACAGGCCATTGCGCACTTTGCCATTTGAACATGCATGGAGTTGATTCTCATTTGAGGCTCCTTCGCCGTATTTTCCTTACCGTGTTCAGTATATGCCGGACTCGTACCTTGGATGAACTCGCTCCTAAACAAAACTGGCAAAAGTCCGGCCGATTTTACATTTGCGTATTGTATGCGTTATCACAACGAAACTCAACGCTAAAACACTCTGATTCGCTTGCAACTTAAAATTTTCTGTTTTCCATGAGGCAGAGGTGTAGTCAGCGGCTCCAGCCCTTCAAGCACTTCAACCTCCAATTCAGCCCGCGATGTAAAGACTTAAAAAAGAGGTTTTTTTATTCATTTTTCGATCTTCACGTTCACGATGTCGCTACCTTCCTGAAATACCCGCAAATAGAATTCAGGCAAAATGGCTAGAAGATGATCAAAAATATCCGACTGCGTTTTTTCATACACCGTCCAATTGGTGTCGTTTGAAAAACAATAAATATTGAGCGGAATTCCTGTCGGGCCGGGTTGCATCTGCCGCACCATCGTAGTCATTTCGTGGTTGATAGTAGGGAGACGCTTAAGGTACTCTTCTACGTATGCTCTGAATGTCCCAAGATTTGTTATCCTGCGCAAGTTGACCGGTTTAGCTCCACGCTCTTCCAGTTCCTTGTTCCATCCGGAGATCTCAGAACGCTTTTGATGCAAATAGTCGTTCAAGACAATGAAGTTTTCAAACTTTGGGATCTCGTCATCGTCAAGAAACCGCACACTGCGCTGGTCTAACAGAATCTGCCGATTGATGCGTCTGCCACCCGCTTCGACCATGCCCTGCCAGTTTTTGAACGAGCCTGTGATTAGACTCCGTACAGGAAATGCCGTTATGGTCTTGTCCCAGTTGCGTACCTTTACCGTGTGCAGGGATATTTCGATAACTTCGCCATCGGCATTCTGTGACGGCATTTCTATCCAGTCGCCAATCTTGACCATGTTGTCCCCGCCAATTTGCAAGCTTGCGACTATTGAGAGAATCGTGTCCTGAAAAACAAGCATTGCTACGGCTCCTAATGCCCCTATGCCGGATAGCAGCAGTATCGGGCTGCGCCCAATCAAAGCTCCGAGAGTCAGAATTGCAGCAATCATACCGAAAACGATTTTTATCAGTTGAACAAATCCCTTGATGGACTTTGATCTGGCGTCGGGACGACGTGCATACATTATTTCGACTAGGTCAAGACATTGGAACACTGTAAAACTGACAATTATAACAACGTAGGCAGATGACAAGTTCACCACTAGCTTTGTGAACCACTCTGGAAGTGCTCCTACAGCTCCTGTGCCCGCAATCAGTATTACTGCAGGAAGCGTCTGGGATAGGCGTCTAGCGATTTTTTCTAAGTTTTTATACAAGAGATTATCAGGGGAGCTTTCTCTTGTTCTAAAGACAGCGAAAGAGTATTTTATGATCATTCTTGCTAGAACATATACGAGTAAAGCGAACAAAAAGAGCGCTAAAAACGCAAGAACAGCAACTGTTTCTTGCCCAATCCCTGCATCGGATAAATATTCCTTAATTTTCTCCATCGTCTTGTCTCCTGTTTGGGTTATAACAGCAATTAGCACCATCCGCACAAAACATGGTTCAGACACCAAAAATGATGCCTTTAAATGGTATCATCCAAAGTCAGAAAAATCAATGAAATCGCCTATTCTCTGTAAAAACATTTTGCCATTTGTAATTAAAAACAATCTTCAAAGTTATTTGTCGCCAAGAAGAATTTTATTGGGTTGTTCACATTATTATATTTGTGGGATCAAACTTGGAACCAAACTTTCAAAAGCTTCTTTATATTTTATATTATGTATATTGAATGATTACTTTCTATAACTGTCACTTCCACACTATTGCAAGTGTGGAAGTGACTTCGTACAAGTTGCGTTTTTTAAGCTATTGTTGTGCAATCACTTAGTGAATTTACAACTTCCACACTATTGCAAGTGTGGAAGTTTGTATTGTGCCTGTTA
>CAYOPG010000024.1:21110-27909 GCA_964405775.1 uncultured Lentisphaerales bacterium | reverse complement strand
TGCGCCTCTCGCCGGGCGTGGAGTACGACTTCATGGTCTTAAGCCACGGAAACCCCTTCGTAAAGCTCTCCGCCACCCATCCGGGGGCGGCAGGGGCTGCGTTTGTGATGCCGGAGCCGGAAGCCGGAACAGCAGGGGGAGCCGAGAGCCAGATGTCTGCCACGCCCGTCCCGGCAGCCGCGGCGCAAACCCTTGACGGAGGCGACGCAGGCGCGTTCGTCATCGACGACCCGCAAAACTTTTTCAGGGGAGGGTCGAACGGTGCCGGCGCCGGCTCAATGGGTTTTGTGAAGATCGGGCTGGACGATGCCGTATGGGACTGGAGTTTCCGATGCTACCATGATGCGGCTGCGGTGGAGGTGACCGCATGTTCGCCCGGGTTTGCAAAAGACTGGCTGGAATGGAGTGCCCATAACGGCACGCTGGACGTTGACAGCTCAAGGACGAGGGCGACTTTCATGCTCTGGGGGTGGGAGAGCCATGGTTCCGTTTTCGTCGATGTCAACAGGGACGAGGCGCTTTTCGGCTCGTCCTCCGCCAGCATTAGCTTCCACAGGCATAGTGGGCCTGCGGCCATCTGCATGGCGTGCGGCTATTTCCACGGCTCCGACCCCGGCTGCTGGCACACGACCGGCTGCGAAGCCCTGTCCGGCATAACGGCGGAGTGCACATGCGCCCCGGCGATCATACGCGTCAACTCGGACGATGACGACCTGAACGGAGTGGAGGACCGCCGCCAGACCGTAGTTGCGGATGGCGAGGACGATTTCCTGATGTTCCGCATCCCAGACCCGAAGGGATGCTACGACTACTGCCACTGCTCGAACGCAAACAGCATATACTGGGAAGTGGCCTCAATCTCCGGCGGCCTCCGGCTACGCGTCGATGGGGAAATAGCGGGGTCCGGGGCGAAGCTTTATTCCACGAACTCGCTCGCAATAGAGGCCCTGTCGGCCTCCGCAAGTTTTGGGTCGGACTGGATCGAGTTCGAGATACACGATGAATCAAAGGAGCCTGACGGGGAGGTGCTCCGCCGCATCACGCGCCGCTACACCGCCGCAAATGCGCAGATCAAGCCCGACCGCGACGGCGACGGCGTCGTGAATGCCGACGACGCCCGCCTTGCCGCCGGGGAGCCTACGGTCTGGCGCGTGGCGCGGCGCGAAGACCCGTACCTGCTGGCTCTGCAGAACGAATGTCCCGGCGACATGACCCCGAGTGTGTATCTGGGGAATGACGTCCCGTGTCCAACTGTCCTCATCGGGGTCGGCAATGGCTCCACCGTCATCGTCCCCGGCGGAAGCGCCGACACAGACCGCGACACGACTGTCAACGCCTGGCTTGACGCCTCGCGTACCGGTACAGTGGCGGTTTTGAGATACGGCATTGTTACGCCTGAAAACCTCATGTTATATTCCGACGAGTTGACCATCAAGGTCATCGATCTATCGCTGCCGGAGCAGACTATATCGTACGGGCAGGTGGCGGAGTACGATCTTTCATGTGCAACAGACTCAATCGACTGGAAATTGTCTCGTATGGGCGAGACTATTTGCACGTCATTTGGCGGTGTTTTCTCCTCCCCGCCGGACTTGCCGCCCGGTGAGTACGCCGTGAGCGCTCATGTTCACGATATTGTAGGCGCACCGCATCTTATATCCGCCCCACTCAAAGTCATTAATGTTGATATTGAACAAGATGAAATTAACCTTGCATGGACTTCCTCATCCGCCACGCTCAATCTGTTGTCTTCGGAGACGTATCTAGGAGGTGGAAGTGTTGTCTGGACGGTAACGCCTTCCGCCGGTTTGTCCGGGGCCGTTTCGAACGGATCCGCCTTTATGTTCAGCCCGACAAATTCTGCTCCAGGCGAATATACGATCCGTGCTACATCGTCGACTCTTCCAGAAGAAAGTGACGTCTGCATAGTCAGGATTGTAAAGGTGAATTTAGCAGTTAATAAGACTCCATCACTTCATGACGATATAGTCTGCCGCTACTCTACAAACCCTGAAGGCCGCCCTGTTATAACAAATCTGATAAGCCTCGCGGCAACCTACAGTGCACCTATTTCCGTACGACTGTCAGGCCCGAAAATCAGATTTGGCGTAAATACTGAGGAAACGCAAGAGTTGATTTTGCCTGCCAATGGAGACCGGGTGGAGTTCATCACGTCAGGGCAAATTGCAAGTCACGAAATGGGAGATGCCATATTGGAGGTGTCTCTTGCCGATAGCTCAAATGCTAAACTTGTCGATTTCCCAATGACGGTGCTGTGGGTGGATGCAATCACGATTCGGGCGGGGCAAGACGAGCCATTCTCGGATGGCAACAATGCGCTCCTCCTTCCTGTTCCAACATTGCTAGGCGCTCAGATCATTACAGACGACACGAGTTTTGATTACGATTTACCAAGGAGTCTAGGGCTTGTCTGTGAATTCACTGCAACGGCAAAACCGGCGAATTTCACGGGGGGATTAAGCTGGGGAAGGGATGGCATAGATGATTTTCTTGCAGTGCATTCTTCAGACCAACTTTTTGGGGTGAGCGGAACGAACTCAAATCTTGGTATCGCACGTGAACTACCGCAAGGAAATGACATGCCGCCACCTGAGACACAAGACGGCTACTGCGATGGACTTGGCATCATATATAATTGGGATTGTCCCGGATTGCCTACACGCGATGTCGATCCTATTTCAAACTTTCCAGAAGGGACTCTAGTTTTTATTCGTCAGAACTTCATCCAGTTTGTTACCTATGGGGGCGTAAGGTGCTCTGATGATTTCGCATGGTGGATGCGAGTCGGCGGCCGAAAGCTCGGACCAGTCGGCAACGGTGTTTTCGAGATTTATGCACGCCCGGGGCATGCGAATGATAATTCCGCTGGAATGGGCGCAACAACTATGACGCTTGATTAGGAGGAATACATGAAAGTTCAAATTAGTATTTTAATGCTGGCTTGCGCCTGCGCAGGCAATGTCTTTGCAGGCGATGACATTGCCAAGATCATAGACGCATATGACAGACGAGAGGCAATCCTTCTCTATGAATTCGCGACGGGGCTGACAAACAGGACGTTTGATGCCACGGGAGCGATTCTGGAACTGGGTTCCATTCGCTCAAGCAAGGCGGTGCCATTGCTTACGACCAACCTTATGTATAGGTATATCAACAATCAATGGGGGATTCTATTTGGCGGAGTTGGCAGGACCACACCGATTTTCGGGCCTGTTCCGCGAGCACTTGGCAACATCAAGCCTCCGCTCCAGACACTGTTGTCAATGCTTAATGACGCCGCCATGCCGACAGAGGTCAAGAACCACGTGGTTTTCTCGATGTGTTTAGGACTGTACAAGGAATATTTTCTGGATGAAATGTTATCTGAACAAGAGCTATACGATGAGGTGTATGTGTCACGTGCGGCTTCAATAAGTCCAAAACGAGGAAGATTACGTGACATTATGCAGAGAACTCCGGAAATTGGATGGTATGAAACTGCCGTGGCTGACCTCATGTCGGAATACTGGGATTCCCGAAAGGAGAATGATGTTCCCCGATTGTCCAACGTCCTATCGGCTCTCGGGCATCTCCGAGCCCTCAGGGCGAAACCAGACCTGATGGATTTTTTGCGCAATCCTCCAGAAAAAACCTCTCGTGAGATGATAGGAGCCCATCAGGAGGCTTTGAAAAAGATCGGGCTTTCGCTTGAGGAGATTTTGAACGAGCTGAAATTCGCAAGATATGGCTCCGAGTGGAAGGCTTTCCTCGTCGAATACGGGGAAGAAGTGGAAGGCGCCGTTTTTCTTCGCGCATTGGAACGTTCAGACCTCGGCAAAGACGCGCTTCCCAATAATCAATCCCTTGAAAGCAAGGCTCATGACGACGAGCGGCCTTCGATTGAACTTTCATGGCAATGCCTCAAGTCGGAAAATTTCTTGTTGGATCGTCTTGAGGACAAAGACGATCTGGCAAAATGGACGGAGACAGTGAAAGCTCTGGGCATGATACGTTCTCAAAACTCAATCTCTGCCCGCCAGCCAGTAGCCAGCGCAACGCTCTGGCTACTGGCTGGCGGGGCAGAAAACCCATTAACTCCCCAGGAATTAGAGAAGGAGAGGAAGAAAGGGTTCATCAAGGGAAAGACATTACCCGACGGTTACCTGATAGAGGCGCTGCAGAAAGACGGATATTTTGATTGATGATGGCATGGGGCTGATCAATTTAAGAGGTCATGCAGAAGGATGAGCCGCCGAGCGGTCGGCAAAAAACGGGAACAGATGCTGGTGGCCGGCGAGAACAGGCGGGGTCGTCATCTGCCAAAGACTCGCGGTCGGCATCCACGCCAATGCCAGTGTCATTTTACCGTGAAGGAAATAGATGCGGAGCGTCCGTCGGCCGTGGAGCATGTGAGGCGATGAAGCCCTTTCGGCGGCGGGGAGAGGATGAGCATGCCGTCGCCTCGCGTGGTGCCGACAGGTTTGGCGTTCAGGAACCACCAGAGCGTTTCGGTGGATGCGACTTTGCCTGCGCGCGCCGTCACGGCCTGATCGGGGATGCCGGGCACGATGCGGAAGACGGCGTTGTCGGCCGGTGATGTGATGATGGGATTCTGAGACTTGGCGGTGTCCTTAGCTGTGGTGTCTGGCCAGAACTCCGCTATGCTGCCGTCGGGCGCCATGCGGTGGATGGTGCAGGGTGCGGTGGATGACTTGCCTCTGATGGCGGCCGCCGGCGCAGTCGCGGGGCAGAGGGTGGAGGCGGGCTGTCCGGATGCGGTGCAGCAAGGCCGCTCGATGATGTCGTCCGGCTTTGCATACCATGGGTTCGAGCTTGCGGGGTGGAGATCGCGCATGACGGACCATGCGATTGGCGCGGCGGCTGCCGCACCGACGATCTGCGCATCTCCGAAGTGCCCTTGCTTGTGGCCGCACCATATTGCCACGACGTATTCGGGGTTCCAGGCTACGGTCCATGCGTCGCGGTTTGCGGAGGAGGTGCCGGTCTTCCATGCGGCGCGGGGAAGGCGTGTGTCCGCGATGTGGCCGAGAGCCGCCTGCGAGCGCGCCTGGCCGGAGAGGATGTCGGACACGATCCAGCAGGCGGCGGGGGAGAAGATTGGTGTGCCGGGTGGTGCGGGTGTGCGGCTCTCAAGCGCCTGTGGCAGGGTGTAGACTCCGCCACGGGCGATTGCGGCGTATGCGTTGGCGAGGTCGAGGAGGCGGACGTCTGCGTTGCCTGTGGCGATGCCTGCGCCGTGCGTGTGCGCATCGCGCGAGATGGTGGATAGGCCGAGTGCGTGCAGGGTGGCGTGGAAGCGTGTGATGCCGATTTTTGCGACCAGGTCGATGAACGGGATGTTGAGCGAGAGGACGAGGGCGTCGGCGGCGGAGACTCTGCCACGGAAGCTGCTGTCGAAATTGACGGGGGAATATCCGTCGCTGAAATGGCGCGGCACGTCGAGCAGCGTCTGGCCCGGCGTGACGATGCCCATGTCCAGCGCCGCCGCCATGACGAACGGCTTTAGCGTGGAGCCGGCGGGGCGCGGTGCGAGGGCGGTGTTCACCTGGCCGTCGTCGCCGGAAAAATAGTCGTCGGAGCAGGAGAGGGCGCGGACTGCGCCTGTGGCCGTTTCGATAACGACTCCGGCGGCCGAGCAGTCGATCTCGCGCGCATGTCGCTTGAGGTGCGTTTCGAGGGAGCGTTGGATGGTGCGGTCGAGTGTTGTGGTGAAATCGCCTGAAGCCTGTTTAAGTGTGGATTGAGCCCAGTCTGCAAAGAACGGCTCGTCGAATGGGCGCGGGCTGCGGCGGAGCGCGATGGGCGCGCTTTCCGCGCCCTGCCTCTGCTCTTTGGTGATCATGCCGCGCGCGAGCATGCGGTCGAGGACGTATTCACGGCGTTTGAGCGCCCTGTCCATGTTGCGGTCGGGGCGGAAGCGCGTGGGCGACTGTACCATGCCGATGAGCAGGGCGGCCTCGCCGAGGCTGAGCGCCTTTGCGCTTTTGCCGAACCAGCCCATCGCGCCCGCTTCGATGCCGACGAGGTTGGAGCCCATCGGGGCGCGGTTGAGGTACTGGGAGAGGATTTCCGTTTTCGTCATCGCCATTTCGAGGCGTAGAGCCTGGAACGCCTCGATGTACTTCCATCTCCACGTGCGCGGGTGGGGTGTGATGAGGCGCACGGCCTGCGATGTGATTGTGGAGGCGCCGGAGATGCGGCGGCGGCTGAAGACGTTCTGGCCTGTTGCGCGGAGTATGGAGAGCGGGTCGATGCCGGGGTGGTGCCAGAAGCGCTTGTCTTCGGAGGCGATGAGGGCGAGCACGACCCAGTCGTTTGTGCTGGCGCTGTAGTAGGGGCGGCAGTCCTGGTCGTTCGGGCCGAGCCCGACGCGCAGGATTGCCCCGTCGGAGTCGCGCAGTATGACGCCTGCGGGGTAGCGGCGGGCAGCCTCGAGCGGCGCGCGTATGCACGAGAGCGAGATGGCGAAGGCGGCGGAGGCAAGCGCCGCCGCCGCGATGGCGGCGCGCCGGATGCGGCGGCGCCATGCTGTCCATCGGCCTGCGGGCATTTGCTACTCCGTGATTGTAATCTCTCCGGGGATGGTGCGCGCGGAGATTTCCGGGTTGTACATGCCCTCCACGGAGGCCGGCGGCAGGGTGAAGGCGCCGGAGGAGACGACGCGCGCGGCGTAGTGGACAAGGGCCTTCGCCCTGACGGGATTGAGGAAGAACACGATGCGGTCGTCGCGGATGTCCTGCCGCATGATGGCCCTGCCGTGCTCCTTGTCTATCCAGGC
>CAYOPG010000024.1:0-21010 GCA_964405775.1 uncultured Lentisphaerales bacterium | reverse complement strand
GAAGCGCCCATGACGGTGATGCGCAGTTCGTCCGCCGGATCGGCCAGCTTCTGGGCAAGCGCACCGATAGCAAGGAGTGCGAGCGAGTTGTTGCGCGTGGTGCTCCAGTGTGGCCGGTTGTCGCGGAAGGAGTTGAGATGAACGAAAAACATGGCGGCGCGTTGGTTGCTGTCGGCATCGCCAAGCTCAAGGGCCGCGAGTATGGCGAACGCCGCGGCCTCGATGTTGCCGGGAGCCTTGACGGGAGCCAGGAGCTCGCGTGCGCGGTCACGGTCTCCGCAGAGCGAGAACGCGCGCGACAGGTGCGCACGCCCGGCGTCGGAGAGGTTGGCACGGAAGTCGTACAGAGCCATCATGGTAGGCCGCTCTGGCGCGTCCATCAGCGCGAGGATGTGGCACGAATATGCGGCGAAATCGAATGCACTGTTGTGCAGCGCCTTGTTTGCGAAGCGTATCAGCATCTTTTCATTGGCCTCGCGCACGGCGGTGGGGACGGTGTGTCCGGCGCGGTGCGCTTCGGCAAGGAAGTGGCAGGCGTAGGCGGAGAGGGAGTCGTCGACTTGCCTCACGTCGTGCCATATCCAGTAGCCGCGGTCGTTGAGCATCGAGCTGACGCGTGTGATTGCGGCCTCGATCTTGGAGATTACGGCTTCGGCGGTGAGGGTGTCATCGACTGCGAAGCGCGAGAGGACGCCGCCGGCGTTGATGAGCGGGAATGTGGAGGAGGTTGTCTGCTCAAGGCAGCCGTGCGGGTAGGATACGAGATACTGCACGGCGGGGATGAACTGCGAGTAGTAAGAGTCGTGTGCGCGGATGGTGCGCGAGACTGTCGACGGAAGCACATTTTCGGGCACGGCGAGTGCCTTCGTTTCGCCGGGCGACAGCACGAGCGTCTCAAGCGTCGTCACGAGCGGCATGGCGGGGCGGACGGGGATTTCAACGGTCTCGACGTGTGTCTCCCCTGCGCCTTTTGTGGTGAATATGGCGGACCCGTGGCCAATTGCCTCCGCCGCCTTTACGGAGAAGCGCAGCGTCTCGCCGCCGCCAGCTTTCATCTTGAGCGTCTGTTCAGTTGCTTCGCCGATGAGCGGGGCGGTGAACGATACGGAGCAGGCGACTTCGGCGTCGGAGCCGCTCACGTTGTGCACGGTGAGCGTGAATTCCGCCGAGTCGCCGCAGGCGAGGAAGCGCGGGGCGTCGGGCTTGGCGACGATTTTGGGGCTGACCTTGACGCGGTTCGATGCGGAACCGGTTGCGCCCGCTGTCCAGGCGATGGCGGTGATGCGCATTTCCCCGGCGAACTCCGGCAGCGTGAAAACGCATGTGCCGTCTTCACCGACGCGGCCAGCGAAAGAGGCCGCCTGGCTGATGGGCTTGAAGCGGCGCGAGGCGACCGGGCTGATGCGCCCCATCATGGGCGAGGCGTCGTCGCCGCCGATTTTTGCGGCTCCGGAGGCAAGCGTTTCATCGGTGATGGGCATCAGCATGCTGAAGAGGTCGCAGAGAGTTGTCTGCGGTTTGCATGGGGCAGAGAAGAACGCGTATGGACCGGGGACCTTTTCGTCCGTAAGGATGTGAATCGCCTCGTCCGTGGCAAACACCGTTGCGTAGCATGTCTCGCCGGGCGTCGCGCCGGATATCGAGAGGGCCGCCGTGATGCGCGAGCCGCCTTCAACGATCTCCACGGTTGGGGTGCAGCGGACTTCGAGGCGGTCTGCGGGGCGATCCACTTTCAGCAGGGCGGTTCCCGCCGCGCGATGTGCGCTCCACGACTGCTCCGCCTCGGCGGGGCGGATGAGCGTTGCGGAGGCGTGGACGTTTGGATACATTTCGGCTGTGACGGGGATTTCGACGACTGCGGTTGTGTTCGTCATTTCGAGCAGGGACGAGCTGATGATGCCTTCGCGCTCGATTGCGAGCATGGCCATGCCGGTGAAGGGCGCTGTGACGCGGAGTTTGGCGGTGTCTCCTGCCTGATAGGAATCCTTGTCGAACTTCATTTCAAGTTGCGAAGGGTTTGAGAGGGAAGAGCGCAGGGACGAGGAGCCGCTGTCGGAGACGTGGAAGCTCCACGAGGACGAGGTGCCGCTAGAGTCCTCGACGATGAGCATGTATTCGCCGTTGGCGAGTATCGAGAATTCAAACGGAGTATCGGAATCCGGGCTGGTTTCAAGGGTTGTGGTTGATACGGGCGACTTGACGATCTCCTCCTTCCACGTGTAGCCGGATCGGCTGTCTTGCGAGAAGCTGTAAACCCAGGAGACAGCGAAAATGCCGACCTCGATTTCGGAGGTGTCTTTGACGCGCACGCCATCCGGCGCGACGAGCGCGAGGGAGATGGAGTTTGCTTCGGAGACGGAGAGGTACCGCGATTCCGGCGCTTTGATGCCTATGTAGTGCGGATACTTGTGGAGCACCACGGATTTGCGCGCGGATACGGGGCGACCACCCGATTCGAATACGGTTGATTCGAGCGTCGCACTGATGGCTGCGGCGGGGGAGAGCCTGGGATCGGGCGGGAGGGCGAAGCTGGCGTTGCCGTCCTGATCTAGGCGGCTTGTGCCTATCTTTTTGTAGTTTGCCGCGATGCTGCGTTCACTGTCGCCGAAGGTGTATCCTTCCCAGCCTTCCGGCGTGAACGGGCTGTCGGCGAACGTGACGGCGGCCTCTGTCTTTAGACCGGCAGCCGGGGTGCCGAATAGATGTTCCGAGTGGATGGAGAAGTTGAGCGGTCTGTCAAAGGCGGCTTCTTCCGGCGCGGATGTGAACTCGACGCGGATTTGCGGCGGCGCGAATTCCTCGACGCGGACGGTGCGAGAGCCAAGCGTGTTGCCCTTCTCGCCCGGAGTCTTGAGGCGGAATGCCCAGATGCCGGAGGGCTGGTCGTCCGGGACGGATAGCGGGGCGTCGGGTCTGATGGCTCCGGCGGAGTCTGGCATCAGAGTGAAGGAGCGGAAGACTCGCCCGTCTGGTTTGACCATTTCGAGAACCACGGGGAACGGGGCGGGTGCCTTGGCGTTGCCGTCGCGCAGCAGCGCCTGTATGTGGATGGGATCGCGGTGTCGGTAGATGCCGCGGTCGGAGAAGAGCATCGCGGTGCTTTCACCGTCGGCCAAGTAGTCGCGATTGGCTGATTTGGTGCCGTAGATGGCTGTGGAGGAGCTGAGCGGGATGAAGGAGATGTCGGAACCATCGGGTGTTTTGGCAGTAACGAGGAACGGCTCCGTGTCAGGCACGGCATGGGCGATTATGGCTGTTCCGTCTGCGGCGGTCGTGGCTTCGCCGAGGAACTCGTTTGCCTTGGAATATAGCGATACGGTCGCGCCCTGCATCGGTTGGCCGCTGCGAAGCGCGGTGATCCATACGTGCGTCTCCTTCTTACCTGCGCGAGCGGTGATGCCGATGTCGCTTACGCATACGAGGCGCGAAGCGGCGCTCTCTGAGCCATAGTGTATGTCGCGCCCCGTTGCTTCCACAAAGAAGATGCCGCGGTTTGCCGCGCCGAGGAAGTCGGCGAGGCGCAGCGTGGAGTTCTGGATTTTGTCGACAGAGCGTTCGATGGCGAGGTTGCCTTTGACGGGCTTGCGCGAGAGGCCGCGCGCGGCCTCGTTTTCTCCGTCATACATGTTCTCACGCGACAGCAGATAGACGAGGTTCTGTGGCAGCACCTGGGCTGCCGAGATCGAGAGGTTGGTGATGTTGACCGTCTTGACGGGAATTGCCAGCGCCCCCTGTGGCGGAAGGTAGCGGCCTGCCGCGGCGAATGCGACATTGCCTTCGCGGTGCGGTATGGCCAGCGTCTTTGACACGTCCTTGGGCAGCTTGTGGCCACTGGTTGAGGGCAAGCCCTTGAGGAACGTGATTTTGTACTGGCGGCCCGTCTCGAAATTGCCGGAAATGCGCAGGTTGCCGCTGAAATACGAATCCCCGCGGCTGAACCAGTGCCACGAGGGCGTGAAGGAGAGCGCTACTTTCGGCTCGCAGACCACGTAATCCGCTATCTTCGAAACGTCTGGGTCGCGCGTGAGGCTGGCAATCAGGAACGGGTTCTCAAACGAGCCCGGCGCCGCGTTGACGCTGCGGACTTCAAGTCCCTTGGGGAGAGTGAGCTCGTATTTGTACTCTTTCCCCGTCGGTGCGAACGCCGTTGTGTCCTGCGGGAGGATGGCGCTGCCGATGGTGATGACGATCTGCGCCGTCTCCGTTGGTTCGCGTGTCGTGATTTGCATCGCGTTGCCGCCAAACCTGGTTAGATCCCACTCAAGCTCCTTGCCGTCTGCAGTGATTGAGATGTTTTCCGGAGAAACGGATTCCTTGACGACGTCGCTGTTGAAGAGCAGCTCGAATATTGCGCGTCCTTCAAGGTCGATTCTTGCGTTAGGCATCTGAGAAGGGACGAGCGGGAACAGCGCAGCGGCTGTGTCCGCCACCGGCGACGATGCTCCTTCGTATGCTTCGTTTGTCTCCGCAAAGAAGTCCTCGGGGCTTTCGTAGAGGTCTGGCGGCGGCATGTCTGTGGAGTCTGTGCCGCGCCCGGTGAAAAACCACCAGCAGGCAACGTTGAGAATGGCAAAGCCGGCGGCAACCGAGAGTATGGCAAGGCGTTTGTTGTTCATCTTTGGGGGACTTTCTCTTGTGTAACGCATTGCCTGATGGGCAAGCGGTCGGGCATCGTGAACGCAACATGACACCGCGCACTTGCAGCTTGCTACATACAACGCGGTGGCGGCTGAAAAACCTGCTGTGTTTTATACCAGCAAACCGCCGCAAAAGTCAATGCGAAAGCATAAGAAATGCTCAGGCGCGAGGAGGCAAAGATGCCCAACACGCTCGAAAAGCGATTTCCGGCGATCGTGAAAAGAATGGACTTTTACATCAGCATAATGTACCCTGAAGCACCTCTTAATACCACATACCGCACTCGCACATATTCGGCAAGCGGAGGAATCTATGAATGTAACTGAAAAAATTCTAAACGCGCACCTCATATCCGGCAAGCTCGAGCCAGGCTCGGAGATAGCCATCAAAATAGATCAGACCCTGACTCAGGACGCCACTGGAACGATGGCTTGCCTCCAGTTTGAAAGCATGGGCGTAGACAAGGTGCAAACCGAGGTGTCTGTAAGCTACGTGGATCACAACACCGACCAGACCGGCTTCGAGAACGCCGACGACCACGCGTACCTTCAGTCGGTGGCGCGCAAATACGGCATTATATTCTCTCGTGCAGGCAACGGAATCTGCCACCAGCTACACCTCGAACGCTTCGGGAAACCCGGGAAAACGCTGATAGGTTCGGACTCGCATACGCCAACGGGCGGCGGAATCGGAATGATCGCAATCGGCGCAGGTGGCCTCGACGTGGCTGTGGCAATGGGTGGCGGCGCGTTCTACTTGGCGGCGCCAAAAGTGATCAAGGTGAACCTTACAGGCAAGTTGCGCCCCGGCGTTTCCGCAAAAGATGTGATTCTCAAAGTCCTCGAACACTACGGGTCTTCAGGCAATGTGGGCAGGGTCATGGAATATGCGGGCGAAGGCGTCGCTACACTTGACGTGCCGTCGCGCGCCACTATCACCAACATGGGTACCGAGCTGGGTGTCACTACTTCCGTTTTCCCCAGCGATGAAGTAACCCGCAGGTTCCTCACCGCTCAGGGGCGCGAGAAGGACTGGGTCGAGATCAAGGCCGATCCCGATGCCGAATACGCCGAGGTGTTTGATATTAATCTTTCAGAAATAGTGCCGCTCGCAGCAGGGCCGCACAATCCCGCGAACGTTATGTCGATCTCTTCACTAGCGGGCAAGAAGGTGAATCAGGTGCTTATAGGCTCCTGCACAAACTCATCTTACCGTGATTTGAAGACCGTAGCGTTGTTGCTGAGGGGCAAGAAAATCAACCCGAACGTCTCGGTCGGCATCGCCGCTGGCTCGCGTCAGGTGGTTCTCCATCTCGCTGAAGAAGGACTTTTAGGCGAACTCGTGCTTGCGGGCGTCCGCATCCTAGAGAACGCCTGCGGCTTCTGCATTGGCCTCAATCAGTCGCCGGGTACTAACGCGGTGTCACTGCGTACGAGCAACCGCAATTTCGAAGGCCGTTCAGGTACCAAATCGGCGCAGGTGTATCTTGTCAGCCCAGAAACAGCGGCGGCGGCGGCGCTAACAGGCGTTATCACGGATCCAACCACTGTTGAAACGGTACCCGCCGTGGCAATACCGTCTGAGTTCATTATAGATGATTCGATGTTCCTTTTCAGAGACACCGCTTCAAAGGGTGTGCCGGACGCTGAAATCGTGCGCGGCCCGAATATTGGCAAAGTCCCGACAGGAGAGTCGCTCGCTCCTTCAATGCGCGGCGTGGCCGCTATAAAGGTCGGCGACAAGATAACGACGGATCACATTATGCCGGCCGGCTCGCGTCTAAAGTTCCGCTCGAACATCCCTGAATATTCGAAATACGTGTTCGAGCCGGTCGATCCCAAATTCCACGACAAAGCGCTTGCCAATAAAGAAAAGGGGGTTGCCAACGTAATTATTGCAGGGGAAAGCTATGGTCAGGGATCCAGCCGCGAGCACGCCGCTATGTGCCCTATGTATCTGGGAGTGCGCGCCGTGATCGCCAAGAGCATGGAGCGCATCCATTTCGCGAATCTGGTCAATTTCGGCATCGTTCCTTTCACCTTCAGCGATCCCTCCGCATACGACGGCGTCGAAGCAGGCGACTCACTGGAATTCGACGGTATCGCAGACGTGGTGCGCGGGGATGGCAAGCTCGTTGTGCGCAACACCACAAAGCACACTTCGTTCGAGGTCGTCACCAAACTTTCCGACAGGCAGAAGGCGATCGTGCTCGCGGGTGGCCTGATGAAGCAGATCGCGTCCAATCAGAATCAGGGCAAGGCCGAATGAGTGGAGTTTTTGACGGGGAGCCGAGCGTAATCGTCATAACCTGCTCCGCCGGTATCGGGCCGTTTCTGGCCGACGAAGTGCGCGAGCTTGGCTTTCGCGTGGCATGGGAGTCGTCGTACGCTGTCGAGACGGAGGGTACGCTTGCGGACTGCATGACGCTGAACATGAAGCTGCGGACTGCCCACCGGGTACTATACACGCTCGACCGCTTCCGCGCTCGCAACGCCAACAACCTCTACAATGCGCTGGTCGAAATACCGTGGGAGCGCTACATCCAGCCAGACGGCTATTTTTCAGTCGATAGAACCGTCGAAAATCCGACGATTCTAGACACGCGCTACGCCTCGCTCAAAGTTAAGGACGCCGTTGTTGACCGGTTGCGCGAGAAGAACGGCCGCCGACCCGACTCAGGCAATGAACGAGATCAGGCGTGCCTCTTCCTGCATTGGGTTGACGACCGCGCCTCGATCTATATCGACACCACCGGCGAGTCGCTCAGCTTCCGCGGCTACCGAGTGGAATCATCGGGAGCCCCGATGCGCGAGTCGCTTGCAGCCGCGCTAGTGAGAGCCACAGGCTGGAACGGACGCACTAATTTCCTGAATCCGATGTGTGGCGGCGGTACAATTGCAATAGAGGCGCTTTGGATCGCGCAAAACCGCGCGCCCGCGCTCACCCGCGAGAATTTCGCCTTCATGCATCTCGCCTGCTACGAGCCCTCGCTCTGGACCAAGGTCAAGGCGGACGCCGTCAAAGCGTATGAGCCAGACAAAGCAATTCCGAGCGAAATCATTGCGAGCGACATCGATCCGAAAATGGTCGAGGCGACGCTTGCAAACGCAAAAGCCGCAGGTGCCGAAGGTCGCATACGCTGCGAGGTAGCGGATGTTGCTATGAGTCCTGTTCCCGAAACAAAGGAGCGTGGCGTCATTTTTGTGAATCCGCCATACGGAGACAGGATGGGAGACCCAATGCTCCTGCGCGACACTTATGCCGACATCGGCGTGTTTCTGGAGGACAACCGCGCATCATACGATGGGTATATATTCACCGGCAGCCCCGAGATCGCGGAAATAGCCGGGATTGTCGCCGAAGACCGTGGATCTTTTTATAGCGGCAGAATCGAATGCCGCCTGCTTGCGAACCCGGCGCTAACGCCCGATGCGCGAGCAATGTACCGCCGCCGAATCCCGAGATAACAATAGAGGAGCCGCACAAAAGTGCTGCAGTCCATAACAAACTTCCTGACCTCTGAGCACGCCCGGACGACGCTCGCGGTATTCAGCGCTATGTTTTGCATTGCGGCTATCTCCTTCACGGCGTTGTTGACTCTGCGCAGCCCGATGCTCTCGCGCACTCGTTACCGTATTCTGTTTCTGTTCCCTGTGTTTTTTTTAGTGGCCATCGGTGCGATCCTGCTTTATCAGGCAACATGGCAACTGGCTGGCTTCAAATCTCGTGAGTTCGTACGCTCAATGGAACGCCACAACCCGCGTACCGACAACGCCGCAGGAAAACTCATTCGCGGCGCTATATTCGATAGAAATGGCAAGATCCTTGCTGAAACCGATCCCACTGCAAAAGGCTTGCGCGACTATCCTTACGGCTCCGCCACTGCCCATATCATCGGCTTCCGTCACCCCGAAGAAGGTCTGACAGGGCTTGAGAACGCAGCAGACTTTCTGCTTAGCGGCTACATGCCAGAAGGCGAAAGCGCACTGAAGAAAATCAGCTCGTCAGAGCTGCACAGCTCTCGCGATGTCCGGCACGTTGGAACAAATCTAGTCCTGACGCTCGATGCCGACCTGCAATCCTACGCGCACATGCTGATGGAAGGCCGCAAGGGCGCGGTTGTAGCGATCGACCCGCGCGACGGCGCAATACGCATCCTTTTGTCTTCTCCTTCTTTCGACCCCAACAGTTACTACAGGGCTCTCAACATCGACCCTAATTCGCCCCTCCTCAACCGTGCGTTGCACGGACGCTATCCGCCAGGTTCAACGTTCAAAATTGCGATTGCCGGACTCGCTGTCGAGCGAGGCATTCCGTTGAACATCTACTGCCCCGCAGAAGGGTACTACCCGCCAGGCGCGCGCCGTCCGATACGTGACCACGAATACTACGCGTATGAAAGACGCGGTCAAAAATGGCCCGGTTTCGGCATGCTCGATCTTGACACGGCCTTTGCGAAATCATCAAACTCCTATTTTGCGAACGCCGGAGTGCGATCTGGAATAGTGGGCTTCAACAACATGGCGGATCGCTTGCGTTTTAACTCCCGCATACCTATCTACGTTGGGACCAATGGCGTGGTTTCGTCACAAGTCGGCAACGTCCCGAAACTCGGGGCTGGCGAACGGCGCGAGCTCTCGCAGCTCTCGATAGGGCAGGGGCGCCTGACTACCACTCCGCTCCACATGGCCATGATGGTAGCTGCCATAGCGAACAACGGGCAGATGTTAAAGCCGCGCATCGCTGAATCCGATCCAGTAGAGGATTACGGCATGCTTTTCTCCCCCGTAACAGCGCGACGCGTCAAGCAGGCAATGCGTCGCGCTATAACTTCAGGCACAGGGCGTCAAGCCGACATCCCGGGGCTAGAAGTCTGCGGCAAAACCGGCACAGCCCAGAATCCCGGCGGCGAGGATCACGCCTGGTTTGTCTGCTTCGCCCCGCGTGAAAATCCAACGATCGTCATCGTCGTCATAGTCGAAAACGCAGGCTTCGGCTCCGCCGCCGCCCTTCCTGTTGCGGCCGCACTGTTGAAGGAAAACGCTGCTAATGAGAAGGTTCTAGAAAACCGGGAGGACGCTAGATAATGTTTCTCTGGCTCGTATTATTTCCATTTCTGATTGTGTTCCCGCTACAGCTGTCGTTGCTTGTGGTGCATCTCTCCAACACCCCCACGCTTGGCCTCGAACAATTTACGCCGACTATCATTTTCGGTGTTGTTCTGTTCGTCGTTTACGGAGCGTTACGCCTGCTTCGCTATCGTGGCTCGATAGCATTCCCTGCCGTCGCCCTGGCGCTCTGTGGCCTCGGAACTGTACTTCAATATCGTATTGGCACAATACAGTCTCTTCAAATAACTTCCGTCTCTCAGCTTGCGCTTCCTATAGGAGTCGCCACCATGCTCGGAGTTTACTGGATCGGACGCTATGGGCGCATGAGCAGGCTCGAACCATTCTGGCTGGTGTTCCTCGGTCTGTCTGTGGCCGTAATCCTCTTCGTTCTCATAGCAGGCCGCAAATACCGCGGTGCCGTATTCCTCCCCGGAAACATCAACCCTGTCGAGATAACAAAACCTCTTCTAATAATTTTCATAGCATCAATGCTGTCCGGCCACCGCCTGCTATTGAAGCGAGGCTTCCTCGGCATGCCGCTCCCGCCACTTAACATCATAGTTACAGTCGGTGTGCTCTGGGCGCCGCCCATGCTGCTGCTCGCTATTCAGGGCGACATGGGCATGTTCGCCCTCATGAATGCCACGCTCATAGTAATGCTCTATGCTGTCACCAACCGCTCCGCGTATCTCATAGGCGGCCTTTCCGGAATCTTCGTTCTTGCATATCTTCTCATTCCTCTTTCATCCCGTGGACGCGCTCGTCTGGCTGCCTGGCTCAACCCCTTCGAGGCGGCCACTTCGTCCGGATGGCAACCGCTTCAGGCTCTTATGGCACTTTACACCGGCGGATTCTTTGGAACCGGACTTGGCGCCGGCTCGCCCAGCGTGGTTCCAATCATTGAATCTGACTTCGCATACATCATAATCGGGGAGGAGCTAGGCCTCCTTGGCTGCGTTTGCGTTGCGTTGCTCTACTGCGCTCTGGTGATTTCAGGCATCCGAATAGCGGAACGCACGGCCGATCACTATTTGGCTACCATTGCCACAGGAGCCACCGCATGCCTCGGCATCCAGACGTTACTCAACATCGGCGGCGTCGTGAAGGCCATCCCGCTTACAGGCATCCCGCTTCCATTCATATCGCACGGCGGCAGCTCGCTTGTCACAACGCTTGTCATGGCTGGCATCCTGCTTGCAATCTCCGACGATCGTCCTCCGGCGAAGCCTCAAAGGGCGTCTGCATCGAAATCGCCGGCTCAAAAACCTGCCCAAAAGCCTGCCGCCAAAACCAGCAAGCCCCGCAAACCCGTCTCCGGAAAAAAGCCCGCGGAGCCTCGTCGCAAGTCATAACCCGTTCCCCCGCCGGGCCGTCGCTGACTGGTGCTGTCTGCACCAGTCAGCGACGGCCCGGCGGGGGAACAGGCTGCACAAGCGGTGCGAGAACTGAAGGCGGGCGGGGACTTCGACCTTCTGGTGGTCTGCATCGCAGGCTGGATCCCATCATGCGCCGTGTTCAATGTTATAGAGTCCTTCAAGCACAAGCCGATAGTCCTCTGGGGGCTGACGGGGTGGCAGGATGGCGACCGTTTTGTGACCACCGCCGATCAGGCGGGCACAACCGCGCTGCGCAAGCCGATGGCAGACATGGGGTACCGCTTCAAATATGTTGTCACATACCGAGGCCAGGCTCCGCGTATCGGCGAAATTGTCAACTACGCAAAGGCAGCGCATACCGTCACAGCGCTAAAGGCTGCACGCATCGGCATGGCAGGATACCGCGACATGCGTCTGTACGGGACGATGTACGACGGGATGTCGCTAAAAGGGCAACTCGGTCCTGAAATAGAGCATTTTGAGCTTCTGGAGCTTGCGCAGATTATGGAAAAGGTGGACAACTCCGAGGTTGCGCGCCTTTCTAAGGAGGTCAGGAGCCGCTGGACCTTCGTCAAGGATCCGAAGCCCGGCACTATTGAAAAATCCGTCGCACTATATCTGGCTATCAGCGCAAAGATAAAGGAGCGCGGCTACCAGGCGTTTTCGTATAACGACGTCGACGGCATCAAAAAGCTGCTCGGCTTCGCCCCCGCCGGTGCAATGACGCTGCTTCACGATGAGATGGATATCGCATCGGTGCCGGAGAACGACAGCCTCGGCGCGGTCACGCAGTTCATTGTTAAGAGTCTTACGGGTCAGGCCTCTGCGTATCTTGAATTCTATGAGTTCATGGAAAACGGAGCGCTAATGGGCGTGCCCGACTACGTCCCGTCTTCAATAGTCGACGGCAAGGTGACCGTAATGCCAAACGCATTCGGAAACTTCGGAGAAGGTCTTCTGAATGTTTCGAAACTCAAGACCGGCACTGTCACGCTGGCGCGTCTGTGCTACGACGGCGGACGCTACGCTATGCACATCTCTACGGCCGATGCACGCACACCGCGCAAGTGGGAGGAGGCGGGATGGGCTCCACCTGCACCGCAGCTTCCGAGCTTGGAGATGATCTTCGACTATCCCGTTGAGGAGTTCATCCAGAACGTAATGAGTCAGCACTACATAATCTCTTACGGCGACAACCGCGCCTTGCTGAAGGATTTCTGCGGGCTGCTGTCCATAAGCGTAATCTAAACGACTCCGTCCAGCCGCGGCGTAACTGGCGGCGATCCAGACGCTGAGCGGCGACATTTACACGGGGCTTTGCGTAGACTTGGCATCCGGCTCCGGGTTCTGTGCGGAAGTGGCGGCGGTTGCCGAGATGCGCAAGCAAGGAGAGACAAAAGCGATCTTCCTCAGTTATGGCCGAACATGATCCGTTCGATAGCGGCTATGCGCCCATCGACCCATGCGCGTTCGTCGGCTGTGTATCCGGATGGAAGTTCGACTATGGCAGCGCCGCAGGAGCCGCAGCATCCGCCCGCCATCGGTATCTCAGAACCGCAGTGGGGGCACTTTCGAGTCAGCAATTCGCCGCAGAGTATGCAATGACGTCCGCCACCGGAAGTGCCTTGAGGCATGAAATATACTTCGTCGCCAACCATGTACGGCATATTGGAAGGGCAGTTGAAATTTGTGCAGACCGCGATGCCGTTACCCACGGATGTGCCAAGATCGCCGCCACCGGCAACAGATTCGGGTAGTTCGACACCAACTATTTTGGCGAGCTTGACGAGGGATTCTTTTGAAAGCACTTCCTGCCGTCCGGCCTCCATCATGCTGATGGCGGACTGCGTGCAGCCCACCTGCGCGGCCAAAGCCGCCTGCGTCAGCCCCGCCTTAATGCGGGCTCTGCGCAGAATATTATGAAGAGCTTCAGCTCTCTCGTCGTTCATGTGGCAGAGTATGCACCATGACACGACCGGGCTTCAAGCGAAACTTATTAACACCACTTGATAACTTTGTTGATAACTTGAATTATAAACTAGTTATCAACACGCTATATTATTGCTTTTCAATGCTTTAATTGATTATCAACAAAATTATCAACTGCATGTTATAATTTGGTTATATTTCTGCGCTGGCATCGCAGAGGGCATGTGGAGCAGAGGCTGTCACGTGACCTCGAACACTTCCACACTATTGCAAGTGTGGAAGTGTTCGAGCTGGTCGTTAATTTGGGTTTTATAATAAAAACACCATAATCAATCATAGTGACATGATTGACCACATTGACCGCAATGACTTAGTGTCGCCTAGCTTCTCGTCAAAAAGCCGCGGAAGTATTCTATTGTTTTGGGAAGTCCGTCTTTAAGGGCAACCCTCGGCTCCCACCCGAGCAGTTCTTTTGCGAGCGTGATGTCGGGGCGACGGCGTTTTGGGTCGTCTGCAGGCAGCGGCTTGTATACCAGCGTACCTTTTGATTCAGGAATGAGCGCGAGGGTCATCTCAGCGAGTTCCTTTATTGTGAACTCTCCCGGATTTCCAATGTTTAGAACCGGCACAGGCATGCTTAGGGGCTTGAAGAAATCCTGCACTTTGGAAAGTGGAAGCGCCATGTACTTATGTATGGCGTCCAACAGATCATCTATGTACTGGAAGCTTCGCGACTGCGACCCATCTCCATAGAGCGTCAGATCCATGCCCCGGAGCGTTTGCACGACGAAGTTGCTGACAACGCGGCCGTCACGCGGATGCATGAAGGGACCGTAAGTGTTGAATATGCGGATCATGCGAACATCAACGCCGTATTCGCGAACATAGTCGGCGCAAAGCGCTTCTGCGGCTCGCTTGCCTTCATCGTAGCAACTGCGTGGCCCGAGCGTATTGACGTGACCCCAGTACGTTTCTGGTTGCGGATGGACGTCGGGGTCACCGTACACTTCGGATGTGGATGTGTGGAAAACTCGCGCTTTTGTTTTGAGGGCGAGATCCAGCGTGTTCATCATGCCAAGAAATGAAACTTTGATTGTCTCGACCGGGTTGCGCTGGTAATGGATTGGCGAGGCGGGGCAGGCAAGGTTGTATATCTCGTCGAACTGACCCCAGAACGGCTGCGTCACGTCGTGCATAAGAAACGTGAAGCGCGGATTGTCCAGCAGATCGTAGATGTTGGACTTGGATCCGGTGAACAGATTGTCCAGCACCGTGACTTCGGCTCCCTCCTTTAGCAGGCGCCGCGCCAGTTGCGAGCCGATAAAGCCCGCTCCGCCGGTGATGAGACATTTTTTTGCAAGACCGTTCATAATTTTTTTCCAATTCGATTAAGCTTCAAGTGTATCCCATCCTGTACCGGCCGGACAAGTTAAATATGGAATCTAATTCCAATTGTCGGTTCTAAAAGGCGAGGCTGGCAGTCCATCGGCATTGTAAAGGTTGCAGCCCTCTGGGTTGTTCGCCCATGCGTAGCGGATCGCCCTTGGGTTTTTTACACCGGGGGCGCTGACGAGAAGTGTGTCGCCTTCGACGACCGCCTGCGCCGGCACGAATTTTCGGTCGATCTGCGCGATGACGCACGTCTTTATGGCGCCACCCCGGATTACAAGGCCGCCACCGGTTTCCGTGAAGCGCACGCGTATCGCGTTGGCCTCGATCTCGTAGCCTGCGTAGTGCGGCCCGTTGGCCACGAGGTCGTGCCCGTAAGTCCTGGCGAGAGCCCATTGTGCCAGACGGAAGCCCACCTCTCGTTTGTTGCGAGGGTGTATGTCGAGATCGTCGCCGATGTCGATAGCGCTTGCCATGCCGGTGTTGGGGCAGGTACGAGTTGACAGCAACTGCGCCTCGCGCACCCGTGGCCAAGTTGCACTGGCGTCGTACTCTCTGGGCTGCTGGAAGTTTGCTAGCTGCACGCATATGAACGGGAAGTCACCCTGTCCCCAGATGTGGCGCCAGTCGGCGACCATTGCGTTTTGGAGAGAGAGGTAGTCTTGGCCATTGTCGGCGTTTGATTCACCTTGATACCATATCGCGCCGCGTATTCCGTATGGCACCAGCGGGGCGATCATGCTCTCATGAAGGGTGTACGGGCAGTTCGGGTTGCCGGGCAGGAAGGACATTTCCGGCGGGCGCTGCGTGAGTCCGATGTCGCGTTCTATTTTCCAGCGCCATTCGCCAGTGAGCGGAATGCGTTCTTCTCCTTCGCCGCCCTCGAGCGTCACGTACATGTCATTCGCCGGACCTATCAGGCCGCCGTCGTACAAAAAAGACCACACGCGCACTGCCACCAGAAGCTCAGTGCCTTTGACGCGCGATGCCGGCACTTTGTATTCGCGCCGCGTATCCCAGCATGCAGTTTCGACACCCGTACCCATAGCGCCGACTTTGAAGCCGTTGCAGTATGTTACATCGTGTTTGTCCGCTCCGCCCAAATGCAGGCTCAGAGCACGGCCAACCCATGATTTCGGTATGGTTACGCTTTTGCGGAACCAAAAGGCGCCATTTGTTTTCCGACCGCAGCATCTCTCGAAATTTCCAGGAAGTTCCGCCGTCGCCCAGTCAGAATCATCAAAAATGGGAGATTGCCATTTCTTTTTCGCCCCGTCGTTGCCGGGGTCGCGGGGGAGGGGTATAGTCATGAGATGCCCCCTCCACGTCGCCTCGTTCGTCAGCGAAGCCTCATAGTCCCTCACAAGTTGTTTCGTTACGGGCATGCGCATCAACGATTCGCGCGATATCCAGGACTCGATGCGCGTGCCGCCCCACGAAGTGCTTATCATTCCCACCGGCACCCCCAACTCTGAGTGCAGCCTTCTGGCGAAGTAGTATCCAGCGGCGGAGAAATCGGGGGTGTTTTTGGATACGGCATGTTTCCATTCTCCTGTGAAAGTCGTGGCTCTGCCCATCTCCGCTGTAGGCTTGACAGTCAGCATGCGTATGCCATTGCAATCAATCGGATCCGGATCGGGATATGTCGACTTGACCCTCATCTCCATGTTCGACTGGCCGGAGCAAACCCATACCTCGCCGATCATCACGTCTTTGACCGTGACTGACTCGCCCTTGCCGCCTGCTGTCACCTTGAGGGTGTGCGGACCACCCGCAGGCATTGGCGGAAGGCGAAGGATGAAGTACCCGGACGAGTTGGAAATTGTACTGGCGGTAACGCCCGCGATGTTGGCGCGTATGCGGAGACCAGGTTTAGTGGTGCCCCACACTGGGACGAACATGCCCCTTTGCAGAACAGCGTGATCGGAGAAAAGCGGATTTAGTTTCATATATAATAAACATTAGTAAAACATCAGACCCATTATGATGTAGGCTTGACAGTCTACATTTAATGAGTGCTGTAAAACAAGAGAAAACGATTACATTTAATAGCAAAAAATGATGAGCCATGGATAATATCCAAACACAATCAATTCTCCGACTTAAGTTCGAGCTTCCCGCCCCCGGCTATTTCCGAATGACGGAGCCATGGCCGGTCAATGCGTTTGCCGTTTAGTTTTGCTTCTGTGATTTGGTGCAAAGCGCCGTCGCCCGCCGCGGGAGCGATTATTTCGAAGACGGGGCCGCCGCTTCCCTGCGTTATCGCGGCTCTCGAGAATGCAGGCGACCCAATGAGGTATAAATCCTGCCCCATGATCGGGTAGAGTCCTAATGTGCCGCACATGTAGAACGCGCTTTGGCAGCCCATGTCCTCGTTGTCGGACAGGCCGTCGCGATCCGGTTTGAAGAATTTGTTCAGCGCCCAATGCACTCGTTCTGTCGATTTGTCCGATCGTCCGGCATAGTGGTAGAGCCACGGCACGTGCAGCATGGTTTCTTTGGATTGGTACTGTCCGGCGTCGAAAAACGCGTCGAGACGCTCCACAAAACTCTGGGCGCCACCCATGCGCTCCACCAGACCGGGGAAGTCGTGTTGCACGTTCCAGCTCCACTGGCGACTGCTTGCTTCGTAGAAATATGGATCAGTCCAGCTTGGGTCGGCATAAGTGTCGGGGTCGAAGGGTTCTACCCAACTGCCGTCGGGGTGACGCGGGCAGAATGCGAGCTTGTCTTCTCTCCACAGATTCCAGACTTTACGCGAGCTTTCGAAATAAAGCTCCGCCACGTCGTTCTGCCCTAGGTGCGCGGCAAGTCTTGCGATGCAGTCGTCTTGATAGGCGTATTCCAGGTGACGCGACACGCATCCCATCACATTTGTGGAGAGATATCCCTTGGAGTTATACTCGTCGAGATAACGGCCGTACATGCGTGGATCGGGAGATCGCACCTCTCCATTTTTGCGCATCTGCCGCAACGCTTTTTCATAGTCTATTCCCTTGATACCCTTGAGCGCAGCCTCGCATAGCAACACATCCGCACTGCTTCCGCCCTGAATCATGGCCGAATGCCCGGCAATCCACGCGTCCGGCAACCAGCCGGTGTGTTCAGCGATGTCGAGCAGACAATTCAGGAACGCAGCCTCCATTTCAGGTGCGAAAAGCCCTATGAGCGAGTTTGCGTTTCGGACACTGTCCCATAGACAATAGAAATCAGAAAACTGACGTACTCCGCTCTTCCAGAGGTTGAATTCGTCATCGGTGCCCAGATCGGTGGGCATAGTAAGCAGACGCATCATCAGCGTGTAAAATAAAGTGCGTTGAGTGTCTGTGCCGCCCTCAACTTCTATACGTGAAAGCGCCGCCGTCCATACGTCTTCGGCGCGATCGCGAAGTTTGTCGAAACTCATTCCCGTCGCCTCGCGATCCAGACTTGCACGCGCTTTCGCAATCGAGACGTACGATATGCCCACCTGCATGTTCACCTCGCCAACCTCGCCAAACACCGCAACGGCGCGGCAATGCTTCCCGCAAACGACGGTTCCGGCGCAAGGGCCGGCTTCATCGGCAACTAGACCGCGTTCAACAGGCTTGTCGAAGCGTGCGCAAAAGAAGACGGAGTACGGGAAGTCGTGACCCCAACCACCGCGGAAATCACCGCGTCCGATCAGCTCGCCACCGGTGGTCCATTCGGCGAAACCGCCGATACACGCGCCAGTGTTTTCGCCGGGCTTGTGGTGCTCGATCTGTATTACACTCGTAACGTTGACCAAAATGTTCGCCGGTGTTCCTGCCGGAAACCGGTAGCGGTGTATGCCGGTGTGTTCCGTGGCGGTAAGCTCCGCCCGTATCCCGGTGTCGCCCAGAGTTACTGCATAATAGCCGACCTTTGCCGTTTCGTCGATCGGCTCGGCGGCATCAAGCTCAAAGCGTGGAAGGCCTGTGAACGGCATCACGCCTATGTTGCCATAACGGCCGCCGCCACCGGTTCCGCTGACGTGAGTGTGGGAAAAGTGCTTTATTGGCCGATCGCTGCGGTAGCCGTGCGTACCCCATTGGTGGTCAAGCGTATCTGGAGAGAGCCGGACGAGACCGAATGGCAGGCAAGGACCTGGCAGACAGTTTGCCGGTCTGTTGACGCCTATAAGGGGATTCACATAATCGAGATAAAAAGATTTGTTTCTCATCGTAGGCAGTATAGCATCATAAAGAACGTGATAACAAGTGGCACATTCCGGCCGGATTGTGTAGAATTCCCCGAGAATGGAGCGAGTATGGAAGAATCTTATACAAAAAAGATTGCAGAAATCACTGCGAATGAGAAATGCTCGGGATACGCTCTCTTGCGTTCGGCGGAAGTGAAGATGGCAAAAAGCGGAAAGCCTTATCTTGATGCAACACTTTCAGACGTCAGCGGAGAGGTTTTCGCGAAAATGTGGGATTGGCCGGCGGATCAGACGCCACCCTCAGTAGGCAATGTGGTTAAATTCTCCGGAATGGGCAACGAATTCAACGGCAGAATGCAGTTGAAGCTCGAAACGATAGAGACGGCGCAGGAAGGTGAATACGACATAGCGCTATTGCTGCCGCATGCGCCAGAAGACCCGAAGAAAATGCTAGCTGAAGTTCTTAAGACTGCGGCGGGCATAAAGAACCGCTCTATACGAGATATCGTGTGCGAATTGCTTCGCAGGGTGAACGAAGGCGGCCGGCTTTTGACATTCCCCGCCGCTCGCTCACTCCACCACGCCGAGATTGGCGGGTTGCTGCACCACATAACCACGATGCTGCGCATGGCCAACGCGGTCTGCGACGTCTATACGACTCTCGACAGGGACCTGCTCTGCGCCGGTGTCATATTGCATGATTTAGGTAAACTCTACGAAATGGAAGTGGATGGAGCCACAGGGCTTGTAAGCGGATATACGACAGAGGGCAGGCTGATTGGTCACCTGTCCATAGGAGCAGCGAAAATCGCTCTCGCAGCCCAGAGTGTTGGAGCTTCGAAAGAAGCCGAAATGGAGCTTTGCCACATGGTGCTCTCGCACCACGGGCGCGTCGAATTCGGCAGTCAAGTGCCACCGCGATTTCCTGAGGCAGAGGTGCTCAGCAAAATCGACGAACTCGACGCACGCATATACGAAATGGAAAACGCGCTCAGGAATGTTGAACCTGGCGCGTTCTCGGAAAGGGTCTGGGCTCTCGACAACAGGGAGTTGTATAAAGTGCCAGATCTGGAAAAATTCGAAGGTTAGATCCTACTCGGCGATCTGCACATCGATTACTTCTGCGTTCTTTTCGTCCGAAGTTTCTGCTTCTGCATCCGAATCCTCCGCATCCTCCGCATCGAAAGCTTCGAACTCCACTTCCTCGCCATAGTCTTCGTCAAGCTCTTCAAGCCCTTCATACGCTTTCTGCCTTGATACAGCAGTGAGATTTTTGAAGAAGCTCGCTAACCACTTGAGTTCATCCGTGGAGATGTTCATCCTTGTCCGGTACACACTTCCTTCAGCATACGCCAGTGCGAGAATCCCGTAAGGTTTCGACTTCGGGAGAGCAGCTATGGTTTTTTTTATCTCTGCCGATTCTTCCGGGTCGGTCTCAAACTGGCTCGCGACCTCCATAACGTTCTTTAGGAGATTCCCAAACGAGAATATGAATATAGATGAAGGCTTGGCTGTGAGGCCGGCGGGGGTTATTGATCCAATGCGCGCCTTTATATCGTCAGCGGCAGAGACGGAAGGTTCTATTGAGTAATTGGATCCGAATGGTTTTAGCATATAACTGATCTTCGAATCCTTGATTTGGGAGGAGAACTCCAAGCCTTTTCCCAAGAATGGATCGATGAAACCCTCTATTTCGGCAATTTTAGAAACATCTAATCCAGAGTCATCAAATTTTGAGACGTTTTTAAGTATTTCTGAAAAACTAATGCTGACGGTGCCGTTTGACGGACTGACCGCAACCATGTTCTGGTTGGTTCCGAGCTGGTTCAGAGCGTTGAGCAGCATCTCGTCCCTTATAGCAAGAAAGTCCTTGAACGATGCAATGTCTTTTTGCGTGTTCATACCGACAGCGACGTACCGGCCTGCCGAATCGCGGTCGATGTAAAAAACACCCGATTCATAATCGTTGTAGGTGCGAATAGCAGCATTTAATAGATCTGAGATACTGGCCCTTAATTGCTCGGCTTTGATCTTCGGGACACTAGATTGTAAAACGTCTTCAAGTAATCCTTTCGACTCCATGAACGCTAAAGGGTTCTCCCCAAAGGCTCCGACCAATAGCGCGGATGCCGGGATTTTTTCCAACAAGTCTGGACTCATAGGACGCACTCCGCTCATGAGTTTGGCCATCTCGCTGTTTTCATCGAAGGCCGTTTTTACGTCAAAGGACAATCCTTTTGCCATGTCGTACGAAAATCCGAAACCAAATGAGTTGACCTGCTGCAATATCTTGAGGCTCCTGCGCGACTGAACCTCCGAAAAATCCGTAAGCATGCTTGTGACGTCGAGCACATTCCCGAAGGCCTTTGCGTCTGCGTCCTCCTCCGCTTCCATCTCCGCTTCCA
>CAYOPG010000023.1:0-28745 GCA_964405775.1 uncultured Lentisphaerales bacterium | reverse complement strand
ATCTGAAGTCGGATGGAATCACTTTGCGCAAAATGCGGCTTTTGCATGGTCGACTTATTATGTTTTTACGTTTTTAATTTAACTTGCCTGATTGCCAAATGGTTTGCTAAACTGACGGCGTTACAGCGTTCCGCAACATAACAAAAAACAAGGAGCCGTCAAAAATGCAATATCAGGAAGCGTCTGAAATTCTCGCACAACACGAACAGTCCCAGGTACTCAGGTTCTGGGACTCACTACAGGAAAAAGACAGAGAACGTCTGCTGAAGCAGATATCGGAGCTTGATTTCAGCTCCATCGCCCAAATGCGCAAATTACTTAAACAGCAGGATTCCGAAGTAAACCTACCGCAATCCGGCGAAATGGAACCAGCGCAGGTCTCAGTTCTCAATGGGGAAGCACACGACGCCGCCGCCCGCATCGGCTCCTTCGAAATCCGCAACGGTCGAGTGGCTGCGATCGTCGTCGCGGGCGGCCAAGGTTCGCGTCTCGGCTACGATGGTCCAAAGGGATGCTATCCCATCGGCCCCGTCTCGGACGCACCACTCTTTTATTTTCATGCCCGAAAATTGCTCGGTCTGGGTAAAGAATGGGGAAGCACAATTCCCCTATATATCATGACCAGCAAGACAAACGACGCCGAAACACGACAGTTTTTCAAGGACAATGATTATTTCGGACTAAATCCCAATGATGTTTTTTTCTTCTCACAGGGAATGTGGCCCGCCCTTACGCCGGATGGCAAAATCATTCTGGAAGAGCCAGCGAGTATCTTTCTAAGCCCAGACGGCCACGGCGGCACCCTCTCCGCTCTAGAAAAAAGCGGAGCATTGGCCGACATGAAAAAGCGCGGTATTACAAACGTATTTTACTTTCAGGTTGACAATCCACTAGTGGAGGTCGCCGACCCAGCGTTCATAGGATTCCATCTTCAAAACCTGGCCGACATCTCGATCAAGGTCTGCGCGAAACGCTCCCCTGATGAAGGTTTGGGAGTGCCCGTAGAACGCAACGGAAGAATCGAAATTGTTGAGTATACGGAGTTCACAACCGAGCAGAAAAACGAACGCACGCCTTCAGGTGAACTCAGATACAAATACGGGAGCGTTGCTATACACATATTCTCCACCGCTTTTCTCGAAAAAGAAGCTAAGGCCGGACTCCCCATCCATCTCGCATTTAAAAAAGTCCCGTACTGCGACGACAACGGCACGACAGTGACTCCGAATGAACCAAACGCGTACAAGTTCGAAAAGTTCATATTCGACACTCTTTCGGACTCAAAATCAACTTGCTGCATGGCATTCGACCGCGCGAACGAATTCGCACCCGTGAAAAACGCCGAAGGCAACGACTCCCCCGCGACCTGCAAAGCGGCTCTTGTCGCCAAATGGGCGCGCTGGCTGGAAAGTTGCGGCGTGAAGATCCCGCGTGGCGCTGACGGAGCACCCCTGCACAATATTGAGATTGATCCGGCCTTCGCCCACTCTGAACTTGCTCTTAAACTCCGCCTGGAGGACTCAAAGATCAAAATTGATACTTCCAGAGATATGTTGTTTAGTTAATCCGCTATGTCACGGTCTGTATTCAGGTTATATAGGTTCGGACACTAGCCCCTAATCTCTGAAAACAGACCCGTTTTTCCGCGCATCGCGTTTAAGACCAGAGAACCCACAAACAAAAGAAGACCCGCAATGCCCAGCATTTCACCACAACGCTGGGCAAAGCTCTTGGCGAGGTACAGTTCGACATTGTTCTCGGTCGGGAAAACCGCTATGTAGCCTGGTGTGACAAAATAGACCTGCTCGGCACCACGAACACGCCACTCGGGATAGTATGACACGGCAACAACATGAGGCTGCCCCACGGCATCAGTGGTGAACCGAACCGTGCCGTCCTCTGAGACAACCGCATCCTCGCAAGGACGAGACACTTTGTCGAGCCATCCGGCTTTCGGAACAGCGTTTGTTGTTGCGGTTGCAAGCCATGCGAGGTAATCATCATTGCTTGCAACTTCCATCGCGACCTCGTCAGTATCCCACAAAAGTATCGCCGGCGTTTCAACAGCGCCAGGAACATACATCCACTCCAGCAGATCATGCTGAGGCTTTTTCGTCTCAAAGGCGGGCAGGCGAGAATTCCATACCCGTACCAAAGAGGTAGACTCCATGTTGCTTTCGAACAGCTTCCATTTGCCCCCGCCAAACGCAGCCTTCAGTCGCCAACCGGCATCTGCCGCGAACGCCTCGTGGACGCGTCTGGACCTTGCCACGAAATGCCTCACGCCCATAAATTCAAGATGGCGCAAGCCGGACTCTGGATCGAAACTCCGGGGTTTGACAATAAGGGGAAAGCCGGCGGTGCTATCTGAAACCTCCCCTTGCACTGTGTAAGCCGCAAGTGACCCCAAGGCGGAGTTTACAATGCCTCCTTCAAGAATAGGCTTGTCAGCCAAATGCGGCATCACCTCGAAAACGCGGCTGGATCCCAGCATTTCGTTGCCGACATGAAGATCATGCGACAAGCGCCCTGGAGTCCCGCGCACTGCATCGGCAATTTCGTACAGAACGCCCCCCTCACGCATCCCCTCGACACCGTTGAAGTTCGCAGCTGCCCAGAAAGGCACATGGTTGGCGTTCGACCAAGCAGGATTCTCCGGATTGCCCTCGGTACGCCAAGCAAATGCGAGGCAGAAGCTGAGCGTCACTAACGTGCCGGAGATTTTCAGGCCGGCGATGCGCGTGGCGAACCCGAATAACAATGCGGATATAACCAGCAGGGCATAGACGATGAACGGCCAAAAACGGCAGTTGACAAAAACCTCGGAAAAAAAGCCCCCTGCGTAGAATAACGCCAGCGCAACAAGCAGGAGCGCTAAGTGGACGGTCATCCATAGGCGGCCTGAAACGTTGACATGTATCCGTTTTTCTCGTCCGGAAAAAAACCAGGCTATGCCAGCGCATACTATCGAGCCACCGAGCGCCCACGGCAGAGATGGCGGTAGCTGCTTCATAAAATCAATGTCCCACGCGCCGCCGAAATCAACCGACCACGCACGGAACGCCATTATAGGGAGCACCCACCACGCGCAGAGCAGGAACACACATATTCCGGTTCTGAAAAGCACAAACCAAGCGCACTTGCGAATCGGCACGCCCTCAACCGACTCACAAAGCAGAATCAGCCCCATTATCACAGCCAGCACCGCGGCAGCCATCATGGAAGTGAAGAAGTGCGAGAAAACCATCGCCGAGAGAAGAAACACAGTACGCCAGCGAAACCGCACATCAAGGGCATCCCGGCATGCCGAAGCCATTGCAGGCGCCATAATCGCGAAACTCCAGCTATTGGCGATCATGCCCGCCAGCGTGCTGTAGGCATTCACCCCCCACATGCTATGGGTGTTATCCATTGCAAGAGGTATCGACAGGCATGCAAGTATCGCCGGCGACGGACGGGGGAGCTTTAGAATGCGCCCGGAAAGATAAAGGCACAAAGGCAAAGCCAAAAGTCCGGTCACGGACCCGAGCTTAAACGCTATGTTGTGGGGTATTACAGTGGAAAGCCCTGCCATTACAGCATACGGCAACGGGAAATAGTAGCGGAACATCGGGAAACCGCTCCACCACCCAGACGCCCAAGAAACGACCTTTCCAGTCTCTGCAATATGCGATATCAAGTAATGATGCGCGGGGGTGTCGCCGCCAACGCAAAGCGTATCCAGAAAAATGAGATCCAGCCTCAGTAGCCAGCCCAGATAGAGTGCGCACCCAGACACAACAACCGCATCCGCACACGCCAGCAAAGTCGGCGAAGTCTCCTTAGGCCACGGCCTACCAGTGTACCATCTCCACACGAAAAGACAGAACCAAACAAAAAGCACGACTGCAAATATCTCTATCGGCAGCTTTTGCGGCATCGCCACCTCTGTACCGTAATCCGCACCCGGTTCCATCCGAATTCGCGTGACCGCCTCCACAGAATTATGTCTGCCGTCGGATGTTGTGAATTCAAGGATCGCGGCCGCCGGCAGTATTCCCGGACTAGATACAGCTGTATTCGTCACTCCAATTTCAAGGAAGAAAATGCCGTTAGTGGGAATAAGAACAATGCCGGGGATTTCCTCCTCTAACTCTATACCGCTGGGAAGGAGAAGGCGGAGGCTTGCCTCCACATCGCTATCCGAAAAAGGCATAGCCATGAGAGACAGTGTGCCGCTGCCACCAGCATCCTGCCCCACCTCCAGAAAATCGCGTTCATCGGGTGGAGCTAGATTCACATCAATTGGGGGTTCTACTTCTCCGGGTTTTTCACCAACCCAATGGTGAACCCAGGCTATAGTTGAATAACTTTTTCCCACAATATCAACGTACTCGACCAGCAGAGGCATGGTGTATTTACCTCGCATTCCTCCGTTTCCGAACGGAGCATGCAAACGCCCGCCAACTTTGTCGCCGCCATCCAAAAAAATACTGTCGCTAGACACAACATTACCGTCCGGCAAAACCGCGCTTATGGACACATTGTCGGCAAGCGCATCGCCGCTGTTGGAAATGCGCCACACCACATCTCCTCGCTCGGGGTCGTATTCCGTTTCAGTGTTGATGACTATTGTGGCTGCTGTTGAAGACACGCACGTGCAGAGCTGCAGAACAAAGACGAACGCAAAAAACCACGCACCCCGAAATACGCGCCCTAAGCAAAACAACCCGTTCTGTTGTGTGTCCATACGCCTTCACTTTATCACAGGCTGACGTATTCTCGCAATTTCAAACGTTAAAGCGACCTTAAGCTTTCTGCGACTCAATCTGTTTGACCATGAGCATGATTTCTGTTACCATTCGCGTCACATTTAAGGGCCTGAACAGATATTCAAAGACCAGCTTACCGTGTGCTAAAGACGTGTGTAGCCTAATGGTCAGAGCGGTGCCCTTCCACTCCTGAAGAAAAGTACACACATATATGAAAGAATGTCTGCGTTCTGGCGTCTCATTTGGGTTGACTTCTGCTGTCATCACAACACTCGGTCTTATGGTAGGTCTACATTCCGGCACTGGCAGCAAACTAGTTGTTCTGGAAGGCATAATAACAATCGCAATCGCCGACGCGTTTTCTGACGCGCTAGGCATACACATCTCGAAAGAAGCGGAACCCGGGGCGACGCAACGGCAAGTCTGGGGCGCCACCTTTTCCACTCTCATGACGAAGGCGTTTTTCGCGCTCACGTTCGTGATCCCTGTTCTGTTGCTTCCGCTCGAGACGGCAATCGTCGCCAGCATCGCATGGGGATTGCTCATACTGACAGTCCTGAGCTACGCCATTGCCAAATCCAACAACGTCAGCCCTTGGAACACCATTGCCGAGCACGTTGCCATAGCGCTTGTCGTAATCGCCCTAACCCATTGGATTGGCGACCGACTTGAAAAGATCACTAACAACAACTCCACCGAACAGACATCATTACCGAAATGAAATTTCATGTAGACATTGAGAAATGCACCGGCTGTGGATCATGCGTGCGGGACTGTCCCGCGGCAGCTCTGGAGATGCGCGGAGACACGCCTGCTGTCGCGCGCTTTGGCGAAAAAACCTGCATTAAATGCCAGCACTGCTTAGCCGTATGCCCTGAAGGCGCCGTATCTATCTTCGGCAAAACCCCGGCTGACTGTGGCACGGTCAGGACTCTGCCACCACCGGAGCAAGTGGCATCCCTTTACCAGTTCCGACGCTCTTGCAGGCAGTACAAACACGCTAACATCGACAGAACGAAGCTCGACAAGCTTCTGGGCTTGCTCCGGTGGACTCCTACCGGACATAACGACAGGGGGCTGCACTTTTCCGTTGTAGATGACGTTGACGCTATGGACGGTATCCGCTCGTTCTTCGCTTCCTCCCTGTTTGAAATGGTCAAGGCCGACTCCCTGCCGCCCGCATTCCGCTGGGTTAAAATGCGGCGCGCAAAACTTGAACAAGGGGGCGATATAGTATTCGCAAATGCACCCCACATCATAGTAGCATCGGTCAGCGACGAATCTCTCTGCAAGGAGATCGACCCCATAATCGCCCTCGCCCAGTTCGAGACGTTGGCGCAGAGCCTCGGGATCGGCACCACATGGTGCGGTCTGGCATTTTGGGTCTTCAAACTCTTTGATCACGACGCGCATAAACTCCTGCAGATCCCCGATGGGTATTCCATCGCATACGTGATGCTGTTCGGCGATCCCGCAGTGGTATATCCGAGATCAACATCTCAGGAATCACCGGGGATCACCCGTATCTCAAAAAAACCAGAATAGATTTCCGCGCCTTCCCTGCCCTCCGCCATAATTCCGCCTTAGGCCTCCGCAAGCGTCATGCCGTTACCTGTTTCACAATAGTCCAATACACATTACGGCTTGCGTGGAAGGGGCAAATGAAGCAAAATAGGATGCTATGAAGAAAAAAGAGGAAATCGGAAAGCAGCGCAAGCCCAACTTGTCTAAAGAGGTTCTCGCCCCTGGGAAGTGGCGCAAGTTCGCCTGGCACCATGTCAGGACGCAGGTGCCGCCAGATTGGGAGGTGCCAAGGTATGCACTTGCTGACCGAGTCGGACGCGTGGAGTTCAACACGCGCCGCGGCTTGGAGGCGACCGTGGGCTGGGAGCCATGCAGCCGCGAGCCAGACAGCCTGACCACAATGACGACATTTCTTGTCAACAACATCCTCGGGAAGAAAAACGCTCCCGACCTGCGCTCGGACGACATCAGCACCGCAACTGTCGGGGAATTTCTGGTTGGCTGGCTTGATGAAAGCACCCCTTGTCAGGCTATGGCATTCAACCCCTCCACAATGCATCTTATACGCTGGGTGTTCGAGGGGCACTCAAGCAAAAAAGGGCGCGAGGAAATCATACGGCCGATTCTCGAGGCATTCGATTTCAACGATGATGAAAATGCCTGCGAGTACAACATGCACGGGATACACTGCAGGCTGCCATGGGACTACAAGATCGAGGATGTGGTGGTGCTGCCCGCAAACGTGCTGATGAACTTTGAAAGCGAAACCACAAAGCGCAAGGTCGTGTTCCGCCGATGGGGGCTTGCCGACATGGTCTTCCGAGACAACGACTTAACCGAATTTTACCGCCCTATCCTGATGACTAACTCAATCCGCGTGGACGGGTCCACACCCTGCCACGTGAACGGTCACAACGCGAGACGGTTGATCTTCAATGCTCCGCGCGAACACCACAAGGAACGTTTCATGAGCCGTCGGTGGCACAACGGCAAGGCGCTGATCTGGCATGACGAGCCCGAAAACCGCATCTATGCGTGCGAACAGATCGGCCCGGACGGGACGCCCGAACTCGATTTCATGGAAACCCTGCCGGGAACAACAATCACAGATTAATTTTCTAATAAAGTGCGCTGGTTTATTTACAACATCCTCTTCGCAATCGGTTATACGCTGATGCTTCCGAAGTTTTTCCTGCGGATGCGCAAACGCGGCGGTTACAAGGAGGATTTCGGACAGCGGCTAGGCAAGTTTTCGCCCGAGGTCGCGGCACGCCTGTCGGAAAAGCCGCGCATCTGGGTACACGCCGTAAGCGTCGGCGAAGCTAACCTCGCAGGCTCTGTCATAAACGAACTGCGGCGACTGGCACCGGAAGAATCATTCGTCATATCAACCACAAGCTCGACAGGCCATGCAGTTTGCGAAAAGCTCGCGCGATCGGAGGACGTACTCATCTATCTTCCTGTGGATTTTCCACACGTTGTGCGAAAATCCCTCAAGATAATAAATGCCAAGGCGCTGGTTCTGACCGAATCGGAGTTCTGGCCGAATCTTATTCGACGCTTAAAAAAGAACGGGACACCTGTAATACTGGTCAACGGGCGTATCTCAGACCGCTCTGCGCCGCGCTACAAGAAGCTCAAGTTCTTCTTTAAAGAGGTGTTTGAGTCGTTCTCAACAATGCTCGTGCAGTCAACCACGGACCGCGACCGCCTCATTGCCGCGGGAGCGCCGCCAGCAAGCGTACACGTGATGGGCACGGTCAAATTTGATGTTAAGCCAGCCTCCCCCGAAGCCCTTGAGACGGCTCGCAGAACATTGTCGGAGGCAGGCATTGCGTCAGACTCGAAGATACTCCTTGGAGGGTCCACATGGCAAGCGGAGGAGACGGCAATTGCCGAGGCATGGCACCATGCGCGCGAGGTCACGCCTGGTCTACGCCTGGTAATAGTGCCAAGACATGCAGAACGCGGTGACGAAGTCGAAAGAGAACTTGCCGAAGCGGGATTCAAAACAATCCGCCGCAGCCGCATGAAGAAGGGTTCAGACCCGAATTCCGGGGATCAGGACGCCATACTATTAGTCGATACAACCGGCGAGCTTTTCCCGCTATACTCGCTTGCCGACATTGTATTCGTAGGCAAGACACTCGCACCGAACATCGGCGGACAAAACATGATAGAGCCCGCCTCGGCTGGCAGAGCCGTGATCGTGGGGCCGAACACGCAAAACTTCGCATCAGTCATGGACTTGTTCCGCGAGAAGTGCGCGATCCTCGAAATCCAGGACGCTGTTGAGCTCAAGCAGGCGGTTATGCGTCTGTGTGGCGACACTGCCACAAGCATGGCACTTGGTGAAAAGGCGCGCGCAGTCGTTGAGGGTCAGCGGGGGGCGCTTGGTCGCAGCGCCGAAGCCATCCTCGCTCAATTGGACAAATGCTGAAACCACTGCTTGATATAATCTACCCCACATCCTGCGCCGTCTGCGGAGCCACAGCCGAAACGCACGTCTGCGCAAATTGCCGTGCTGCGGTAACGATCCACCCTACCCTGGCCTGCTGCTCCATCTGCGGCAAAATGATGATGAACCCCGAGTCGGCGGGCAACGTCGTGGCAGTGTGTGGACAATGCCACTCGCAGGCGCCCAAATTCGACGCCGCCCGCAGCGCCGGAGCGTTTTCCGGACCTTTGCGCACTCTTGTTCACAAGTTCAAATATAACAAGGCAACATGGCTGCGGCGCGAGCTGGGCGAACTTCTGGAGGGGTGCGTCATAGCCAACTTCAGTTCCGAAAGCATCGACATAATCTGCCCTGTCCCGCTAAGTCCGGTTAAACAACGCTCAAGAGGTTACAACCAAGCGGCCATACTAGCGAAAGATTTAGCCTGCAACCTTTCTATACCCAACGTCCCAAAAATTTTGCGCCGTGCACGCAACACCCCAACACAGACACATCTGGATGCAGCCCAGCGGCGCAAAAACGTCGCGGGAGCTTTCCTGTCGCCACCGAATATGCGCCCTTTGGTTTACGGACGCTGCATACTGCTTGTTGACGACGTCATGACCACGGGTGCCACGCTCTCCGAATGTGCAGCCACCCTCAAAGCAAACGGCGCCGAACGGGTTCTTGCGGTCACCCTTGCGCGCGACTAGCGAAAATTGATTTTAGTTGCCCGAAAGGCGTGGTTCAAGATATACTGCAAAAGTTTTCAAGCGGCGCAGAGTGTATATGGCTGCTGGGCATTTCTTTTTCAACAACAACAACAAGGGCTTTAATCCAAAATGACACAACAGCAAGTTCTCGAGATACTAGCAAACACGGGGGCACTCCTGCACGGGCACTTTGAATTGAGGTCGGGGCTGCACAGCGCTGATTTCTTTCAATGCGCGAATCTTCTGCGCTTTCCCCGCCAGTCAGAAAAGCTCTGCGTCGAACTTGCTAAAATGCTGCCGAAGGAAATAGCTACCGGAGCAACCACCGTCATATCACCAGCGCTTGGCGGAATCCTGGTGGGCTATGAGGTGGCGCGGGCGCTCGAGAAGAAAAGTATTTTCACGGAGAAACAGGATGGCAAGCTTGTATTGCGCCGCTTCGGCATACTCCCTGAGGAACCAGTGATCGTTGCCGAGGACGTCGTTACGCGCGGCGGTCGCGTCCAGGAGACTATTGACATTGTTGAGGCCAATGGTGGCAAGGTGCTTGCCGTCGTTACGCTCGTGGATCGCAGCAATGGCAATGCTAAATTTGGGGCGATACCGCACTATTCACTACTGCAGATGTCGCCTGTGACATGGGAACAAAAGGACTGCCCTCACTGCGCGCGTGGCTCAAAAGCGATCCATCCCGGATCATAATATGAAGTATATCAGCACAAGGGGCGACGGTTCCCCTGCCACTTTCAAGGAAGCGGTCATGACCGGCCTCGCGCGCGATGGCGGCCTTCTTTTGCCAGAGTCATTTCCAGACGTCTCGGACAAACTTGCCTCATGGGCTAAACTCTCGTACCAGAATCTTGCCTGCGAAATCATCAAGCTCTACGCCGATGACATACCGGAGGCGGATCTGCGGAACATAGTAAACCGCAGCTACGCGGTTTTCCGCGACAAAGATGTCGCGCCGGTCAAGCAGGTTGGCCCAGTCCACATACTGGAGCTGTTCCACGGCCCGACCCTCGCTTTCAAGGATGTTGCGCTGCAGTTTCTCGGCAACATGTTCGAGTACCTTCTCGCCAAATCAGGTGGCGAGCTCAACATTGTAGCCGCCACTTCAGGCGACACCGGCTCAGCCGCAATACACGGCGTGCGCAACCGCAAAGGCATACGAATCTTCGTCATGCACCCTGACAAACGTGTCAGCCCTGTTCAGGAAATGCAGATGACGACCGTGACCGACGACAACGTCTTCAACATTGCCCTGCAAGGCACGTTTGATGATGCGCAGAGGATAGTAAAACAACTTTTCGGGGATCTTGAGTTCAAAGATAAAAACAACCTCGGCGCGGTGAACTCCATAAACTGGGCCCGGGTGCTCGCACAAATCGTCTACTACTTCTACAGCGCTTTCAAGGTGCAGGCACGCACCGGCGCCCAAAAAGTTTCTTTCAGCGTGCCCACTGGCAACTTCGGCGACATATTCGCCGGCTACGTGGCGGCGTTAATGGGGTTGCCTGTCGACAAACTCTATCTCGCCACCAACGAGAACGACATTCTCTCACGTTTTTTCAATACGGGCGTGTACTCAATCGGTGAAGTGGTTCCTACGCTCAGCCCGTCGATGGACATACAGATCGCCTCTAATTTCGAACGCTGGCTCTTTCTGCGCGCTGGTCGAAACTCTGCCACGCTTAATGACTGGATGAAGTCTTTCGCTGACAACAAGAGCCTCAAAATTGAAAATCCAGCCGCTTCAACTGAACCGGATTCTGTTATAAGGGCAGGTCGGGCCGACACAGCGGACACGCTCGCCACAATCCGACGCTTCCACGATGACTACGGCTATCTACTTGATCCGCATTCGGCTGTCGGCGTCCATGTCGCGCTTTCGCAAAAGGAATCGGACTCTCCGATAATCTGCCTGGCCACGGCACATCCCGGCAAATTTCCTGACGCCATCGAAAAAGCGACGGACAAAACCGGTCTTGCAACCGCGCCTCAAATCGAAGCGCTCAAAGGACTTCCAAGCCGCAAAGAGATTTTGCCGAACGACTACGAGACCATCGCACGCTACATCGACGGCAAGATCAGCGGCAGCGTGTAATAAAACAATAAGGCAGCGTCAACGGGCTATCCTCTATTTTCCACAAGGGAAAGAGTTTAGTGGCTCGCTTATAATTTTAGGCGAGATCAGGAGTTTGGGTTTACTCCAACAGCAGCACGTCGCCGTTATTCAGCTCTCTTAGTTCTATGACTAGGTCGGCGCCTTCGCGCCTAGCGGGTACAGAGCGGCGTTGAGACACAGAACGGGCGCCTTTCCAAGCACCAGCGTCGCGTATGCGTACGCTTAGATTTTCTATGCCAACCAGATTATGGCCGTTGCGCCCCCAGTTCATCAACACAACCGCTTCACGCCCCGTTTCAGGATTGATCATGCGCACGCCCTCGACAGCCGGGCTGGACGCGTCGACCACAGGCTTAGCCCCTGCAACAACGGCGGGCATTGCAATAATAGAGCGTTGACTTGAAGGGAAGTCTATTGCGGTGTTGTAGCCCTCCTTCATAACAGACGTGGCATATTCGACGCCAGTGTACCAAGCGGCAAGATACGCATTCCCTTTTCCAAAGCGGTTGCGGACAAACGCGGGTGATCCATCGTTGAACGTCGCGAGCAATTCCGCGCCAGGCTCAACTCTGAATTTCTCCCAGCCAACTTGAAGTCCGAATGTGGAGCCGTCGGCAAGTTTAACGATGGCATTGGCAGGGGCATTCGAGATTGCGCTAACGGCGCCCAGAGCGGTGGCACCGTAGCGCGGCACCCTACCCCAAAGTTCTGGATCGGAACGGGATTGAACTCCGAAGACAGGCAAAAGCTCCTCTATCACCTCGCCGGCCTCGTCGCGGTAAAGTCCACCGCATCCGGTGAATAGCGAGCCGCCATCCCTGACGTATTCGGTAAGACGCATTGCGACTTCACGCCTAATGTGCGAGCCAGTAACGTATATAGCCTTGTATTGTGACAAATCCTCGCTCATGAGCCATTCTTCGTCAAGCGGATCCATCGGAAGGTGCGCCTGCTGGAGCGCCGTGTAGACCCATTTGCCATCTTCCCACTGGGCGCTGTTGCCAAAGAATTCCGATGTACGCGGGCGCACGACAGCGACTTCTGCAGGAAAGGTCCAGCGACCGCTCCATGTAACAGGTTCGGCCTCACCGATCAGACGGGCGGTCTGGCTGACTATCGCCATCGTATTTGTTGAGCCACCAAACGAATCGCCCTTTGTCCATTCCGGACCGTATGTGTACCAGTACAGAGTGCGAGAACTCCTGCCACCGCTGATAAAGCGCGCTGCATGCCGGCACCGCGGTGCGGCTTGATGTATATGCCAAAGGCCAGGCCCAATTTATCGTGAAGCATCCGCCCGACATCACAGAGATAGCTGTCCCAAGACCATACCCTCGGATCGCGGTTAGATGTCTCGTACATGAATCCAGTGTCAGCATATCGGTAGAAGTCAAAGAAATCTATGCTTTGTCCACCCATCAGGAATGTGTTTCCTCGAAGAGCGTATGTGAAAAGCCAAGGTTGGCGTGCCGCAGGCGAATCGCTCTTACCATCGGCAAGCGCATTATGTTTAGCCGCATTGGCCGCCGCGAAGGCGTCTCGCATCGGCGTGAAGAGCATGACCGAACCGTCGTTCAAGAAACGGCGCGACCAATATGTCAGTTTGTGCCAGCCGCGCGGAGAGATAGGCAAGTCGGCTTCAACAGCTGCAGGCCCGGTAGGAACGTCCGGCTCGGCACTTTCCACAACCTTTCCCATCAGCTCATCAATATCCTCCTCCATCTTTATCACGCGAGGGTCGACTGTATCAGGCAGGTGCGCGGCGTTTTCCCTGCGTTGCCTCTCAGCTTCGCGCACACGTTCAGCATGAGACTTTGAGAAATACACGAATGTAGGGCGTATTGCGTCCCAGCTTTTCTCGTCGAAATCGGCTGGCGTCAAACCGTGACCGCGCAGGTAGTCGCGAAACTTGGCTATGCAATACGGACAGACGCCCATGTGGCTGCGTCCCTCCGCAGTGCCTCCGAAAGCATCGCCGATCTCGTCGATACTCAGCAACCAGCAAGTCTCAAACGGAAGTCCTTCTGAACTCTTCAACGCTTTTGCAACCTGAACCTGCGCTTGTGTTGTGCGGTTCGAATATACCGGATGGTAAAGGCAACCTGCCCCTTCCTCCCACGGCAGGGGGCGGAATCGTTTTGAATTTCGGTTCCATGGAGCAGGTATGTATGGATAACCTTCGACGCGGCCTATAGCAGCCTTTGCGAGCGCGAGTGCCTCCGGTCTGCCATCGCGGATGTATCCGTCAAAAAAAGACGGCTTTCCGCGCAGTCCGTTGATACCCATCTGCCGCAATATGCGGAATTCATCGTCGAACACCGCCCGGTTGCTGGTGCGGGCATAAAGTTCAGTTCCATAGCCGCCGCAATCAGTCATTATCTCATAGCGCTCTGGCAGACGATCTTCAGCCCAAGGGAGTGCCTCCATCATTTCTCGCAAGCGGCGTGTGTATTCGGAGAGCCCGCAGGCTCGGTACAACGTGGCAAGATCGGAAGGATTCGCGTTAAGGGCCCGGACGGGCAGAATGATCGTCGCGACGGGGCCATCTGCCCCAGCCTCCGAAAAGACTTTACGCGACTGACCATCCTCCAGAATCTCGAATTCGAAAACGACGCTTTTAAGCTTTACCGGCTTGCGGTGGTCACCAAGGGAACAGCCGCGCGCCGCAACGGTCAAATATTTTAGACCATTATTGCGGAAACTTGAGAGAGGCACGGCAGGCGACCACACCCCTGGCAGCAACCAGTGATAGTCGCTTGATTTGCCTTTTTCAACTAGATATCCGTCCTTCTCCCCCGTAGCACCCAGCAATGCGTCCAGTTCATCTGTACCGAGCGATAATTGACCGCCAGCGATTGGCTTGGGACTCTCCATTTTGGACAACGGAACCTCGGTGAATTCGCCATTGACCGGGTCGCCGGCGGTTTGTCCCCTGCCCCCCCACGTCCACATAATGCGGACGCGCGCTTCAGGCTCCACCTTGGTAATGCGCGCACGCACGGTCACCTCACCCGATGCATGCGGCGCCGAGCTTACAGCAAACAGGGCGACAAGCAACGCGATCTTCGTGTTACGAGACAACATTGATGTTTTCATGGGGAAGCGAAAGGTTGTTTCCGGTTAAAATTCGACGATGCGTTTTCCTTTTGTCGACTCGCGTGCCGCAAGCCCGATCCTCACTCCCATTGCCGCCTCCGCTGGACGGACAACTTGCGAAGATGAGCCATGCACGAAAGATGCAAATTGATGGAAGATACGTTCATCTCCGCCACCGTGTCCGCCCTTTATGGCTGAAGACAAATCTATTTCCTCGAACCCTTTGGGATAGCGCCTGCGGATCGTGATCTTAGCAGCACCGACATCCGCCTCAATAGTGCCCTTGGTTCCTCCTATGCGCATCAAGCGGTTGTCCATGCCCGTTACCACCGTCAACGCATAGCTCGCGACGACGTTGTTGCTGAAAGTTATGGTGGCGATGCCGTGATCGAGCGTGTCTTTGTCGGAATTGAACAGGCAAAGATCTCGGCGATTCCCGGTGGCCTTCTCGCTTGCGATGTTCAGTCGGTCGGCCAAGCTGCCTCGGCCTACCCACGCCTCATAACGATCCGGACACATGCCGTTGAGATGGCAATCGCGGCAAGTTTGCGCAACATCAGCCCTAGGCTTGTAGTAGTCAAGCGAACCGCTCGCATAAACGGTTGTTGGCTCTGCTCCGGCCATCCAGTATAACAAATCGAAATCATGGCAAGCCTTGGTAACCCACAGACCGCCGCCGATGCTCTCCAGCCTGTTCCAACGGCGGAAGTATGTGCGCCCACCGCTATAGAACTCGTCCGCCTGAATGTTCAGCACCTTCCCGACAACGCCCTCAGCAACAAGCTCGTGTACCATCGTGTAAACAGGTGTGAAACGCAGGTTTAGCCCTACGAACGTCTTTCCCCCAGCTTTGCGGTCTGCCTCTATTATGCGCTCCAGACGTTCCTCGGAAATATCAAGTGGCTTTTCTACAAAGACATATTTGCCCGCCTCAAGAGCAAGCTCCACCAGATCGACATGTGCGCCGTCCGGGGTGAATATTGCCACCGCATCCGCAGGCACGGAATTCAAACATTCCTTCAAAGAGGCAAACTTGGCGATTTCTCCCAACTCGTACTCCGCGGCCACGATGTCCATTCGCTCAGGGATAATATCCACAATCGCCGTAAGTTCGAAATCCCGATGCTTCGATAATTCCCGGACTCCCCAGCTTCCGCGTCCACCCATTCCTACAGCAACGATCTTTATTTTATTTTCTTTCACTTGTCTCCTTTACGAGTCACGAAGCCAAAACAAAAGCGAAGGAGCAACCTCGCAATACACAACTCCGTTTTTAAAGTCTGAGTCCTTTATCATTTCTATTATTTGCTCAAATTCTGCTCAGTCATGCAAACTTGGGGTAGCTTACAAGAACACGCGAAGTACAAGCAAGGCTTTTAGACTTCAGCGTGTTCCTGAAGTAATAATACAAAACCATATGGAAGTGATTGATCCTGTAAAACCTCAAAAGTGGATAAACTCGCTATTGTTTTAACTCATCTAAAATGCTAAGATTGCCTTTCATTTTTTCCTTTAAACTCTACTTTAGCGTTTCCTAGCTGCAATTTTGTAGCGTGGTGCGAATTGGATGGCCAATGTTTTCTAAAAGCAACGATACGAAAGACGGAAAGAGCCGGCGTTTTGTGCCGGGGTTAACTCCTCGTTCCATTGTAGCATGTGTTCTTGGCATGCTTTTGGCGGGAATATACACGCAACTGACCGTTATTCTGCTGTCAGAATCTTGGTTTATAGCTGAGGCAGCGTTGCCAGTACCGGCAATGATTGTGCTCATATTCATGGTACTTGTGGTTGGTGTGCTTGCTGCCACGTTTAAGTTCCGCCTTCTTACCAGAGCCGAGATGGTATGTGTGGCGTTCGCGATGATGATGGCGGTACCTATGATGACTCAGGGGTTCTGGCACAGATTTCTGGGAATTACATCGGCTCCGCTGCGAAATTCCAGTTTCGATTTCATAGACGCCTACAATGACAATCTCTGGCCGCACGGACCTAATCTGGTTGGAGCCGATTTCAAGGCGGCATCGGAAACGGCGTCCAGAGGAGAACCTGGAGCCGGGATTATCCTGGACGGCTCGGTTGAGTGGCAGGAAATAGAGTACGAGGAGAACCGCAAGGCGTGGCTACCGGTGGCATCAAATACTGCCGACGAACAGCAAAGCTCTATTTCATTTTCTATTCCCATCGATCGATCCCGCCGCAATTCTGCGGAGCCCGGCAACCCGCACTTGGTGACGGTGCTCGCGCGAACGGATGGAGTTGAGCGCGACAGCGAGGTCTTCTGCCGAGTTTATTCCGATGGAGGCACTGTTCCCAGCACCCTGTTCACTGAACGCACCGCGAATAAGAAGACATATCTGCACAAAACCGGGTTCGTTCGCATCGGTGCTTACGGCAAAGAGCTCTCTTCCTCCTGCAACAGCAACATCATTGTCCAGTTCGGACTCTCCGGGCGCGGCAGTGTTGCATTCGCCGACCCCAAGGTTATGTCTGTTGCGGCACTTGAGGGCGCGTTCCGAGGGCGCCAGGTCATAGGGGAATCAGAGTGGCTCGCCATGACGCCGGAGAACCGACCGGCGGGAGCAATCGTAAAGCCTGACAATATGTTTTCGCTTGCAGGCCTCTCATACATTCTCAAGGGATACATCCCTCTTCGTGAATGGGCGCGGCCTGCTCTGGTGTGGGCATCGTACATTCTTCTTCTTTGCGGAGCTTTCTTCGCCGTCAACGTGATCATGCGCCGCAAGTGGGCGGACGGCGAACGCTATCCGATGCCGAACTCTAAGATCCCGATGGGTATTATAGGCGCACAGGATGAAGACCCCACTGCGCCATTTCCCTCTGTCTGGCGGAATCGCTATTTGTGGGCTGGGTTCATTTTCGCGCTTGCAATTGCCGGATTCAAGGGCTGGCATGCCTTCAACCCCCGCATTCCGGACATTACGGTGGACTTTTTTCTGGGCGACTACGTGACCAACCCGTCCTGGGGTGGCATGTTCGATGTGGACATGGTGCTGTCGCTATTCATCGTCTCAATCGCCGTATTCTTCGAACTAAACGTACTTATATCCGTAGTCTTAGGGTACTGGGTCTGCCGCTTCATCTTCCCTGTAGGGTATCTAACCGATATCAAAGTGATCCCGGGGTTTCCGTGGCGCGACGAGCAAACAATCGGTGCATACATAGGGTACTTCCTCATAGTGCTTATATTTTCAAGGCGTCATATCTGGGCTGTGATTAAAGCCGCGTGGCGGGGCACCCCGCGCGAGGAGGGAGAGGTACTTTCGTCGCGTATGGCCGTGGCGTTGTTGGTACTCTGCCACATTGGGGTTCTGATCTGGGCAAAAGTTACAGGAGCAACATCGGGTTCGATGCTCCTCATGTTCGCCTTCCTAGTGATGGTAGGGTTTATCGCCGCTAAGATTCGTGCGGAATGCGGCTCTCCGTTCGGATATTTCACGCCATACAACTCGATGTTATTTGTATCGCTTTGCGGAGGAATGACGATTTTCGGTGCCGAAGGAATGCTGGTTGCACTGATCCTGTCAGGGTTCCTTACAGTGACAGTATTCTATCTCATACCGGGAATGCAGTTTGAAATGGTGCAGATCGGGAAAAGGATGCGTCTGCGTCCGCGCGACATTGCCGGCACATGCCTTTTAGGTATTCTGGGCGGCCTGTTCATTGGCGGCTGGGTGTTCCTGTCGAACGCCTATTCGCTTGGCGGTGACAACGTCCGGTTCCAATGGGGTTTCAACGGTCTGAACTGGTTCTTTAACAGCTACCGCGCAACACTGAACGGAACCACGGCGCAATGGCTGCGCGAAGGCGCCGGAGCTGCCTCTTCGGGTGGCTCTGACTGGGGTTCTGGAATGATGCTCTACGGAGGAATAGTTACAGTCATTCTTGCCACTCTGCGTCAGTTCTTCTCTGGCTTTTGGTTCCACCCCATCGGATTCCTCTTAGGTTCAACTCACCTGAACGACGGAGCCAACTGGGGCTCTCTACTAGTCGCGTGGGCGATCCGCTACACAGTCCTAAAGGTCGGCGGAGCCCCGGCGGTGACCAAGAAACTTCAACCATTTTTCCTCGGCTCATTCGCCGGATGCGTCGTGTCCATCTTTATCTTCACCGTCATCAACACCATATCGGTGTCGAGCGGTTCAAGCCATTTTTATTACGGAATCCCATAAGCGATGAAAAGTAACAAAGCGCAAATCATCGGCTTCTCTGCATTCGCGGCGGCACTGCTCGCCGTGATCGTGGTTTTTCTACGCGTGTTCACCCCTGAACCTTTTGAGCCGACCGTGAAACCGGATCAAGAATCGGATCACGGTGCCATAGCCACAGCCATGTCCTACGGCAAGGTGAGTGCGCGCTACGAGGAGCTTGCCGCAATGGGCTCCCGCGCGACTGGCCAACAAGGCGCTGTAGAAACCGCAGCTGCGATTGAAGCTGCATTCCGGGAGGCAGGTCTCGAAGTTTTCGATCAGGACGTGGATTTCGCCACCGTAATGACCGATGGAGGCAAAGGCACGCTCAAGATCGAGGGCTCAGAAGAACCTCTATCCGCATGGCCTCTCGGCCCGAACTACGTTCAGCCGGTGGCAACCCCTGCGGGAGGAGTAACGGGCGAACTTTTCGAAGTGTCAGACGAAAGCCTCGCAGCAACGCACTTCTTCACCAACAAGATTGCTGTCATAGACCTCTCAAAGCCGACGCCAGACGAATTCGGCGTCAACCCCGGAGCTTACTCTGATCTTGGCTTTCAGGCGATAATATATACACACGCTGAAGACATCGGGAAAATATCCCCGGATGACCTCCGCAAGATGTCGTTCACAGGCATCCCCGCCAATGTCGTCCGCGTAGTGGTCGATCCGCGTGTTCTTGACTCTCTCGGCGTCACAGCCACTCTCAAGGTCAATTCCCGGTGGGTTCAAGCGCACTCCAGAAACATTGTAGGCATACTGCGGGCTACCAACGCCACTGCAGAATCAGCTCTAGTGATACCTGTTTACTATGATTCCTCCTCGCTACTGCCCGACCATGCGCCCGGCTCGCACCAGACACTGCAGACGGCCATAATGCTACAATTGATGTCGGGACTCTCCGCCAACCGCGACTCCTTGCGGCGCGACGTGATTTTTGCCGCGCTCTCCGGTTCTGGGGCTTCCCAGATAGGCGCCGCACGTATGTTATCGGTAGTAGGAAGAGCCGGCGAGGCAGATAAGGAAGGCGAGCGCCTAGGCGCAGAAACCGCCGCGAACAACAAGGCGCTCGCAGAGCTAGCGGAAATCATGACGCTATTCGATGACGCCGGATTCGCCACTGCTGATGATGCTCAGAGATCCGCAGATGCGGTAGACGCATTGTCCGAAGAAGCCGGTGCCCTCTTCCGCGCCCAATTCAACTACGTTTTGCGCCTCCGCGTTTTTGACTACGCCGAAACGCTTTTGCAAGCTGAGATAAAATTCCGGCAAGATCCGGACAACCTGAAATCTCCCGAGTTCGCCGACTTCCGTGCAAAGAAGCAGCACTACGATCAGCTTAACACCCTCTCCGCGCTGCCATTCCGTCGTTTTCTGGAGCGTCCGCAGGCAGTCGATGGCGGTTTTATAGCAACTCCCGAGGAGCTTGCTATAGATCCGAAGGCTGAAACGAATCTGCGCCACGCTTTGCGAGCGCACTTCGGCATGCTTGCCGCCCATCATGTGCGCCGCTCAGCTTCGCTCGCCCGCGACTCCGCGCTTCAGAAAAGACTTTCGGGCTACAAAGACTACATTGTCATTGCGCCTGAACTTAATCCGTCCACCGCGAAACCTGAACTGGAGACTTTGGGATTCACCTCCGGCCCAGAGATCCCTCACGCCTCCGCGGCACAGGCATTCCACCGCATCCTTGAGGACTCAGTGCATTCGCTTGGGCTGCAGAACAGGCTCTCGTTACGCCAACCAGCGCGCACGAAATCGTTTTCTGCGGAACTTTCGCGCCAAACAACGCGCCTCGCAGCGACACCTTGGGCAGTGTTCTCGCATCCCGCGTTTTCCGTCATTTCGCCTATGAACGCGTACTCTAACGCGAGCGATCTGCCGTACGACAACCCTGCTGCTACGAATCTGGTGTCTATCGCCTCGTCACTGCAGGTTTTGAGCGAAGCTGTGGCCGCGACTGCCGAGGGCGCGGGAAGGTTCCAGCGCATCCCAATCCAGCAGGAGTATGCATTCCATGGCAAAGTGTTTGCGGCAGGCGTCGGCAACTCAATTGTTCCCAACTTCCCGGTGTCGGGAGCACTTGTGTACTCTGCCAACAAGCCTCAACTGCTCACCGACCCGTACGGCAGGTTCTCGGCAAGCCATCTAGTGTTCCCACTTGGCAACTGGCAGCGTCCGCAGCCGTCTTTCGCTTTTTATTTCAATGAAGACGGCATTATAAGCCACATCAAGGACACAGGATCTACAGCGCAGTTGATCTACAAATCGACAGAAACTCTTTTCAACACGCCAAACAACCTGATCCTCTATCGCGCGTCACCGGTCACCATCCTGGACGCCGTGAACCCGCAGTCGATGAAGAATTTCACAGCCGCCTCGTTTATACAGCGTCGAGGGCTTTCGGAATTCAAGTCAAAGAGCCCATACGCGGACACGTTCGGCATGATGGACTTCATAGAGCCTCGTGAACGCTTTTTCGTCACATTGCGCGCAGGATCGCCCGAAAATGAACTTGTGTCGACTATTCGCGCATTCGCCCTGGGCACGACTCAGACAAATTGGATCGGTTTCAAGCCGAACCGTGACAGCGAAATCGACGGTGCCGGGTATGTCGCGCAGGACACTCCGGTTTTGAGAGAAATCGCCCGCGAAGCCTCTGCCTCAATGATCGACCTTGCCGAGAAGCGGCTTGATCTGCAGCGCCAGTACGGCATGGCCGACGACATGACTCTTACCTTTCACGAACGAGCGAAGGGACTGGCACAGCTTGCTGAAACAAATAACGCCCCTGCTCTGGAACGCCGTCAGACTTTCCGATCATCGCTTTCGTACCTGATACTCAACCATCCTGTCATACACAAGTCGATTACCGATGCTGTTTGGGGTATCCTCTGGTATATGGCTCTGCTCGTGCCGTTCATGTTTTTCTTTGAAAAGCTTGTGTTTGGATTCACCGACATACGAAGACAACTACTCGCCGAGGCCGGGATATTCCTGACTGTGTTCATTCTGCTGCGCATACTGCATCCCGCTTTCCAGATAGTGCGGTCTTCGATAATGATTCTTCTCGGCTTCGTCATCATCTTTATAGCTGGCTCGGCGACGATTTTACTCTCCGCTAAATTCAAGGAGAATATCGACGCGCTCCGCACGGCAAAGGGCGAAGTTCAGAACGCCGAAGGCAACAAGATGGGCATGATGACTACAGCGTTCATGCTTGGACTTAACAACATGCACAAGCGCAAGGTTCGTACCGGTCTCACCTGTGCTTCGCTAGTCCTGATGACGTTCGTCATGATCAGCTTCTCTTCCGTTCAGTCGAATATCGTCAACCGCAACCGCGCTATAGGGAAGGCTGAATATCAGGGCATACTGGTTCGCGAGCCACGTTTCAGTCCTGTCACCGACGGCGAGATCAACGCCCTAAAAGCCCGTTACGGCCGCCGCTTCCCGGTCAACATCCGCCGAGTGCTGCCCGGCACCTACGATCCAAGCGCGAACTCTGGCATGCCTTCACCGTTAGCGATCACGGCAGGTTCTGGTGGCGCGGCAATAACACGCTCCGCGAAGACGGCTCTGCTTTTCGATTCCACCGAGCCTATCGCCTCGTCGATTCCGATGCTCACCACTAACGGCTGGTTCACGACAGCTCAGCAGGAGAACAAATCCGGGTCACTCCCCATCATAATATCCGATGTCATGGCCCAGAGACTTAGCATCACGGTAGCGGATGTCAATTCGGGGCCAGTGGATGTCGCGCTTAACGGCGCTCCGTTCTTTATTTACGGCATCTTCGATTCGCGTGAGTTCGCAGAGGTGCGCGATGTCGACGGAGAGAACCTGCTCCCGTTCGACATAGAAGCGCTCGTCTCGCCTCGTGTCATCAGCTACAACATCGTGCTGGCCGAAACTGACGATCCACGTGTACCTGCTGAAGACGCAATTTTCGCCCTCAACGGACACATCGAGCCGGCCGATCCGGTAGCGATACGCATATTGTCCGCCGTCGTTGACATGAATTCAGCCGACTACCCCACTGCCCGCCGCGAGATTGACGCGCACCTGGAGCAGACATCACGACAGACTTACTACGGGCTGGATGGCGTAGGATACATCGCCCGGCGAGCGCGCGTGAGATCCCTAGCAGGCCTCATGGATCTTATAATTCCCCTCATAATTGCCGGTCTTACCGTGCTGAATACGATGAAAGGCTCTGTTTACGAGCGCCGCGACGAGATATTCGTATACAACGCCGTGGGCATTTCTCCACGGAACATTTTCTTCATGTTTGTCGCGGAATCGCTCGTGTACGCTGTAGTCGGCGTTGTGCTTGGGTACGTCCTAGCGCAGGGCACTGGCCGGGTGCTTACTGCGCTCGACCTGACTGGAGGCCTGAACATGAACTTCACCTCCCTATCCACCGTGTACGCCTCGCTGGCGATCGCCGCGGTGACAATATTGTCCACCTGGTTCCCGGCGCGTCAGGCAATGGAAATCGCGAAGCCTTCTGAAGACGCGGGATGGACTATGCCAAAGACGGAGGGCGACGAGCTTTCTTTCGACCTGCCGTTCACCTTCACCCATTACGACCGCGTGGCAGTGCTCGGGTTTTTCCACCGCTATTTCATCAACAACGGTGAGGGTTCTGCCGGGCCGTTCTTCGCCGGCGTACCCAAGCTCGGAGCCGAGATGCCGTCCGCAGACGCGACGGCGCATGAAATCGTCCCCTACGTGGAGGTCACGGTATGGTGCAAACCGTTCGACCTCGGCGTCTCTCAACTGGTGAAAATAGAACTAGTAACCGATCCCTCGACCGGGGAATACGTGTCTCACATGCAGATGCGCCGCCTCACCGGCACGCACGATGCGTGGCAGCGCCTAAACACGCCGCTCGTGCGCAAGATTCGCGAGCACTTCCTGCACTGGCGCGCGGCAACCGACGATATGAAAGAAGACTTTCACACCCAGGCGAAGGCACTGCTAGAAGCCTCCGCGACGACCAATATGGAAGACCCCGAAGGAGTGACCAATGGCTAAGAAGGTAGACCGCGAACTAGAACAATACCGGAACCTGCTGAAGCCGCCGGAGACGTTTGAGGACGGCTTCGGTTGGTCTACCGTGGCGGGCATAGTTTTCTGCGGGCTCGTGATGATGCCCGGTTCGATATATTTGTCGCTCATGACTGGCGGCAGCATGGGGCAGGTAGGAACGTGGGTAACAGTTATCCTCTTCTCGGAGATAACTCGCCGCGCGATGAAGACTATGTCCAAGGGCAACCTTATAATCCTGCTCGCCGTAGCCTCTGTCATGTGCCTTGGCGGCCCGATCGGGCAGTTCGTGATGCGCGCATACACTGTAACTTCAGATACAGTACGCAACCTCGGGATGCAGGATCATTTCCCGTCCTGGTACAGCCCCGCCCCCGACTCCCCGGCCATTACGGAGCGCAATCTATTCCATCCGGACTGGTTTAAGCCAATCGCAATCGCGTTGCTCTCGGCGGCGATCGCCTTGGTCAATAAATTCACGATCGGGTACGCTCTATTCAGGCTTTGCTCCGACGTCGAGCAGCTCCCATTCCCAACGGCTCCCATCACCGCGCAGGGGTCGCTCGCAATCGCGGAATCTCTGGAAAAAGACGACGGTGGAAAAAAAACGAAAGTCGATGCCGATGGCCACAAGGTGTATTCGCGTTGGCGCATCTTTTCCCTTGGAGCCCTCATCGGCGTTGTCTTCGGAATCCTTCAGGTCGGCGTCCCCGCAATAAGCGGCATGATATTGGACAAACCTGTTTATCTGATCCCACAGCCTTACCTTGACACCACAACGATGACCGAGAGCGTCCTGCCCGCGGTGCCAACCGGAGTCGTCATAGACGTAGGCGTGATCCTGTTGGGAATGGTTTTGCCGTTCTGGGCGATAATGGGATCATTCGCGGGAATCCTCGCCACCTTCGTGGCAAACCCGATCCTGCGTTCGGCGGAGATTCTTGTCCAATGGCAGCCCGGCATGAACACCGTCAACACCACCTTCGTTAATAACGTTGACTTCTGGATGTCGTTCGGCTTCGGCGCCGCGGCGGCAATAGCCGTCGTCTCAATTTCATCCACTGTTCGCGAGATGTTGAAAAAAACGAGGCGGCGGCGCGAATTTCTGGCCAAACATCCAAACCCAGACGCTTTCGCCAATTCGCGTGAGGCCCAGAGGAGTTCGCTATGGCGGACACCTAATCTCGGGCGTGGTGACTATCCGGTATGGATTGCGCTAGCGATATACAGTCTGTCAAGTATTACCATGATTCTTCTTTGCAATCACCTCGTCAAGGGGATACTGCCATTCCTGATCATATTCTGCTTCCTTTACAACCCGTTCATCTCCTATGTGAATGCGCGTCTTATGGGCCTCACAGGGCAGGCAATCGCCATACCCTTCGTACGCGAGGGAGCGTTCATACTGTCTGGCAGCAACTCGCTCGACATCTGGCTTGCGCCTATTCCGATTGACAACTACGGTGCGTTTGCCCAAACCTTCCGTATAAACGAGCTCACGGGCGTCAAGTTCACGTCTCTCATGAAAGCGGAGGCGCTGGCCTTCCCGTGCCTCTGCATTTTCTCTTTCATCTTCTGGGCGTTTATCTGGAAAGCCAACGAGATCCCGTCCGAGATGTTCCCCGCAGCGCAGTTGAACTGGGAACTAATGGTCAAGAACAACACGCTGCTGTGGTCGTCCACTTTCCATCCCGAAGTGACCTCCGGCGCAATAGGCGCGGCGGATGCCGTGGCACGTTTTGCCGACACCGAGTTCGCCAAAGCGGTCCATCCAAGCGCGATGCTCGCAGGCGGTGGCACCACGATATTGCTGTTCATAGTGTTCGGGGTGCTTGGGCTGCCCACACTGTTCGTCTACGGCCTGATACGCGGACTGGGGCAACTTCCGCACACGATGGCACTCGAAATAGTGGGTGCCTTGGTGGGCCGTTATTACCTCCAGAAAAAATTTGGCGCGAACAACTTTCTGCGCATGGGACCGACCATAATGGCCGGGTATTTCACAGGTGCGGGGTTGATCTCGATGACCGTTATCGCAATGAATCTTATACAAAGCGCAGTATCTTCGGCGCCGTTCTGACCTAAGCGCAAATGAAACCAAAATCAAATAATATAGCGGCAAGCACAGCAGTCAATGGGCGGGGAACCGTCCCCGACCAAGTCAAACTCCCAGCATCGGTCGCCTTGGGGGTAGTCACACAGGGTCTTCGCATTCGCCTGGGTCGTTCCGCCATCACTCTTACTGGCATAGTCTGCGGCATAGCGTTCCTGATGTCGATCACGACCAGCCAGCTCATCAAAAAAGGCGTCTCATCGGAAGACGCTATCCGCGAGGAAGCTAACAGAATCCAGTCTTTCGTACGGGCCGATCTGCCGCCTCTCAAGGACAAGCAGGTGCAGATAATTGGCAACGGAACACTTTCCGAAACGGAAACCAGAGTTGCAGAATCACTAATCAGCTATTTTGACGCCGATCTTGCTATTGGCGGCAAAGGTTCCCCCACCCCTACACGCGAGATAAAAGGCGCGAAGCCAACCCCACACGAATCGCCCGAAATAGTTTTTGTGATGGGCAACGGAACGGTCCCTGATTTCGATTGGAACAGCTTCTTGAGTTCCAGCAGCTCAGCGATGGCAGCGTCCACAATATCAGGCATGGCTCTTCCGGGAGATATCCCCGAGGAAAGCACAGGACGCTTTATAACCCTGTCGCGCAAAATCAGCGCGGAGGAGCAGGAGCGTAAAGAAGCGGACGCCAAAAAAGAGAGCTTCCGTTCAAGATGGATTGTCACAATCTCAATTCTCGTCACCATCATAGGCATCACAAACGCGATGCTGATGTCGGTCACCGAACGCTTCCGGGAAATCGGCACCATGAAATGTCTGGGTGCTCTATCTTCATTCGTCACTCGCATTTTCGTCATAGAGGCATCAATACTAGGCTTTGTCGGGGGTCTATTGGGCGTGCTCACAGGCTTCGCGTTCTCGCTGGTTGCGTACTCGTTCATATACGGTGCCGGGCTTGTTTTAAGCTCCATTCCAATAGGAGCTCTTTTGCTTTACGGAATTGGAGGGCTCGCCGCCGGCGTCATACTCTCAATAATATCGGCAATATATCCGGCTCACATCGCAGCTTCAATGGTTCCCGCGACCGCTCTTCGCTCCACAGTCTGAGAAACAACAAATGTCAAACACGGCAACATATCACGCAAGCAAGCAGAAAATGCAGTCGCTCTTCGAAGAACCGGAGGGTGGCGGCCCTTCTGTTATCATCCGCGGAATCGACATCCACAAGGATTACCGCCAAGGCACTCAGGTCACTCATGCGCTACGCGGCGCTACACTCGACGTGTACCGCGGCGAATACCTCTCGATTATGGGGCCGTCTGGCTCTGGCAAGTCCACCCTTTTCAACGCAATCGGCGCCTTGGCGAAACCCACATCCGGACGCGTCTACATTGATCAGGTCGATATAGCCCAGCTGGACGCCGGCGAACTTGCCTGGTTGCGTTGCCGCAAGATCGGATATGTATTCCAGACATACAACCTGATTCAGGTAATGACGTGCCTCGAGAATGTGACACTTCCGATGAGCTTCGTCGGTCTGAACTCGGAAGAGGCTCGCGAAAAGGGGATTAAGATTCTCCGCATGGTGGGACTCGGTCACCGCATCCTGCATAAACCCGCCGAACTCTCCGGTGGACAACAGCAGCGAGTTGCTATAGCGCGCGCCCTAGCCAACTCCCCCGACATCATACTGGCCGACGAACCTACCGCCAACTTGGATCAGCACACCGGCCAGGAGATAATAGATCTTTTCAAACAGCTTCAAAAAGAACTCGGTGTTACCGTGATCTCCGCCACGCACGACTTGAAAATGCTACAGGCTTCCGATCGCATACTCTGGATCGAAGATGGCACAATCGTGAAGGCGGCCAAACCGCATGAAATAGATTTCACCACCGACGAGTTCGGGCACTAGGAGTAAAACACCATGGCAGCCGACCCAATCATCGTCACAGAAAACGTAAAGAAACGATATGTCACCGGAGACGAAGTCCTGTGGGCACTCAAAGGCATAGACCTTGAAATAGGTCGAGGGGAGTTTCTCTCCATTATGGGGCCTTCCGGATCTGGAAAATCAACTTTCTTCAACCAGCTAGGGGCGCTCGATGTCCCCACCGAAGGGCGCGTCCTGTTTGAAGGGCAGTCGGTTTTCGACATGTCAGAAAGCCAACAGGCCTGGTTCCGGTGCAACCGCATCGGCTACATCTTCCAGACTTTCAATCTGATCCAGGTCATGAGCGCGCTTCAAAACGTCACGCTACCAATGGTCTTTCAAGGTACAAAACCCGATGAGGCCGAGAAGCGCGGTAGGGCTATACTCGAGCGCGTCGGTCTGGGGCACCGCCTCCACAACAAGCCTTTTGAACTCTCGGGCGGACAACAGCAGCGAGTGGCTGTGGCTCGCGCACTTGCAAACACGCCCACGATTATACTCGCGGACGAACCTACGGGCAACCTCGACACTAAGACCGGCTCCGAAATAATAGACCTTCTAAAAGAACTCAACACCAAAGACGGCGTCACAGTGATCTGCTCAACTCACGATCCCAAAATGTTGAGATCTTCAGACCGCATCTGCTGGATGCTCGACGGACGCCTCGACAAAATCAGCACTCAAGCCGAATTCTCCCTGAATGAAATGACGCAGGACAAAGAAGGCCGCTGAGGAAGCACCACAAAACAACATGTGCTGTTTACAGCATAATTTGATACCATCACAAACACTAGCATCCCATAGTGGTCAGGAAACGGGCAAGCCGCCCCCTTTCCCCC
>CAYOPG010000022.1:3205-30381 GCA_964405775.1 uncultured Lentisphaerales bacterium | reverse complement strand
CTGAAGTCGGATGGAATCACATTGCGCAAAATGCGGCTTTTGCATGGTCGACTATTTAGAAGCGCTTTACGGAGCGATATTTATGACGCAGCGGGACCTCAGTTTTAAATCGTCGAAGTCGAGGTTGCTGGATACATGGTGCGCGGCGTAGTATGACGGGTCGAAAACAGGGCTTGTGCGACCTAATGCCCTGCCAACAAAAGAGGAATATGCGCCAATCCATTTGCCAACCCACATCGGAAGCATAATTGTTCGGTAGCGCTTCGACGGGAAGTGTCGCCGGGCTATTTCTCGGTAATACTCGTCGATCGTCGTCCTCTTGTGGTCGATGATGGTCACGCCTCCGCCATCCCAGCATGTGTCTGTGGCCGCTATATAAGCCGCCTCAGCCACTAGGCGCACATCGGCGAGCGGCCAGCGGTTTTTTCCTCGCCATTTGCCGAAATGGACAATGAAAGGCGAAGCTCTCAGAAACTCCACAATCCGTGGCTCAAGAGTCTTGTCTCCCTCTCCCCACACCGCCGCCGGGCGGATGCAAACGTAGCGCTCAGGTGGCAGGGTGTCGGCAAGATACCGTTCAGAAAGAATCTTGTACTTCGGATATGGGTTGCCGACGTTGTCATCGAACGTCAATTCCGATTCGCTTTCGCCGTTGAAGTCGCGCACGCCGTAAACATCCGAGGAGGATATGAATATGAATTTTTTCGTCGGCACACGCGACATGATTTTCACGGACTCGTAGTTTAGGCGCCGGAATAGCTTGTCCGGGCCAACATCGCTGGCGAGCCCCGCGGCATGCACAACCACGGCAGGAGGCGATGGAAGACGGTCTAAACATTCAGCGACGGATTTTTCATTGGAAACGTCGCACTTTTCCACGAAAGTTCCGTCCAATTCATCCAGCCAGGCAGGGCGGCTCCGGTGCACGACGGCCGTCACGTGCCAGCCTGCGTTTGCAAAACGCCGCACGATATGTCCGCCAATGAAACCGCCGGCTCCCGTTATGAGAACATGCCCGCTGCCTTTATATGATTCCATGTTTCCCTCCAAGAGAAACCAGAGTGTCCACAGCGTAATCAATCTGGGATTTGGAAAGGTCTTTCATGACGCACAGGCGAAGCCGGCATTCCCTGCGCCTACAAGCAGGATACGAGACGATGTTCGTGTAGACGCCAGCAGCCAGAAGGTCGGCGTACAGGGCGTTGAGAACCGTTTCGTTGCGCACGTACAGGGGCACGACGCCCGAACCTCCAGGGCCTATGTCGAAGCCCGCCTCGCCAAGGCGTCCTCGTATGTATCCAATGTTGCGCCACAGTTCGGCGCGTCCCGCGTTGTCTGCCTCAAGCAGTTTGAAGACCTCGATTAACCCGCCGACCACCGGCGCTGGTAGCGCTGTCGAAAAGAAGTACGTTCTGGCATAGAGCCTGAGGTAGCGCACAACCTCTCGCGATGCCGCGCAGAATCCGCCAAGCCCCGCCGGAGCCTTGCTGAGCATCCCAATGTGAAGATCGATTTTGTCCATCACGCCGTAATGCTCGGCAGTACCGCGGCCAGTTGGCCCTACAACGCCGATCCCATGAGCATCGTCGACCATTATTCGCGCGTGGTGGCGCCGAGCGAGATCCACGAGCGTGTCAAGCTGAGCGAGATCCCCGCTCATAGAGAAGACGCCGTCTGTTATAAGCAGCCGTCCGCGATTGTCATCCGGCAGACGCGAGAGGATTTTCTCAAGATGCTCGATGTTGCCGTGAATGTAGCATTTCATGGTGGCGCGTGAAAGTACGCTGCCATCGAAAATCGAGGCGTGGTTGGCGCTGTCGTTTATGATGATGTCGTCCTTGCCGCACAGCGCCGATATGACGCCGACATTAGTCGCATACCCGCCGGGAAACACAATAGCATCCTCCGCATTGTAAAAGGCGGCGATTCTCTGCTCCAACTCCCGGTGCAGATCCGTCATGCCGGCGTAAAGGGACACTGCCCCCATTCCGTAGCCGTATGTTTCCAGCGCTTTGCGCGCGCCTTCCAGCACCGCAGGATGCGTTGAAAGATTCAGGTACGAATTGGAGCCGAGCATTACGCACTCCCTCAAATTTCCATCTGGAAGCTCCAGATTCACAACTGGCTGCGCCGAGCCTGTCGCGTGTATGCCAAGTCCATCGGCAGCGGTGCTGCGGGAGCCATCCAGGGCTTCCGAAAGCCTGTGCGTCTTGCCGAAAATGTCCTCTCCTGGTTGTGTGGATATAAACTCTTCAAATAGTGGCATGATGCCCTCCTTTCTTTCTGCAGCGAGTTGGTTCGCCGGAATCGCAAGCTATCGCGCACTCGTTGCAGCTCGTGCATGCGGATTGCGCGTTTGGGTTTTGTTGAAGACGCCGGATGAAGTCCGGCTCGCAAACGAACGGGCGGCACATTGACACATATTCGACGCCCGAATCGAATATCCGCCGGATGTCCTCGCCGGATCGGATGCCGCCGACAACCGCCAGCGGTGTGGAGACGCGCTCCTTGAGTTTCAGCGCGCCCGCAAGGTTGTAGCAATTTGAGAACGGTTTGAAACGCCGCAACTGCGCTGGCGCGGCAAATTTCCGCCACGCGGTTTTGGCGAATCTTGGATAGCGGTTGTAAAGCGGGTTGACTGAGAGCAATGTGTCGAGCGGACACCCGCCGCGAAAGATATCAAGCGCTTTCGCCATTGTGCCACAAGAAATCTCGAAAAAATCGACGGCACCTTCCAATCGCTTCATGGCGTCAATGGTTCTGCTCATTTCCCCCGCATCATCCGAGATGCTGATTTTGACGCTTACGCCAAAGTGTGACGGACAAGCCTTGCGGACGCCACTTACAACATTTTCCAGAAACAAAGAGCCATCTTTATACCTGTCCGGTCGACGGTTGATGGACGGTGAAAGAAACTGGTGTATAAGGTACCCATGCGCCGCATGAATCTGCACCCCGTCAAAACCAGCCTCAGACGCACGCCTCGCGGCCATCGCGAAGTCCTCCGCCACTCGGCTGATGTCGGATGGTGTCATAGCCCTGGATTTTGTTTTGAAATATGGAGAGCGCCCTCCTGAAGGAGAGATCGCGTCAGAACGCGTTGTCTGCAACCCCGTATGCGCCAGCTGCATTATTAACTTTACGGGTTCGGTGCGCTTCGCTCTCACGGATGAAACGACGTCGCTCCAGGCACGTTGCTGTTCACTGTTTACGATTCCCGCCTGATGTGTTTGCATGGCCCGGCCGTCTTCGCTGATATATACGAATCCCGTAACGCAAGTACTTGCGGAAATCTTCGAATACATGTCGCCGAGCAACTCGACATCCACCACTCCGTGTTCGTCCGCACAGTTCTCAAGTGTAGCGGAGCGGATTATATTTTCAATCCCTCTCATGGCTTTTCAATGCCTCAATGCTTCTGAAAATCGCGCCGATGTATTCCGTGCGCGATGTATAGCTTCTCGGATCAGGCGGCGGAGCCGTTATCGCGCATCCGTCAAGTGAAACGCCTTCACGTCCCGATATCACCTCGCCGATGCAGAAGGCACCGGATGTTTCCTCTTCGTCATAAGGAGCGGTAAAAAGCAGCTCGTATTCTCCCGCACCTCCGAAAAGCAGGGAGATGTCGTCAACCGGGATGTCTTGGATTGCGATTGTATGATTTGGGTTGAGCTCGTGCAGTTGCCACACGGCATCCATGAAACCTCCGCTCGTATCGATGCAAGCTGTTGCGGCGGGCGGTGTTGGACGGCGAGTCAAAGCTGGAGTCGGCGCACCAGAATACGCAGCGGCGTTCAATGCGCCGAGTTTGCCGGAAACGTAGAGTCTTTGCCTCGCGTCGGGGAAGCGGCGCGTCAGAGGGCGGCGTTGCGGACCCAATCCTATTCCCGTGTACGACAAAGACTTCCCTTGGCCTGTATCGCCACCCAGAAGTACGCAACCAGCCTCTTTCAGCGCAGATGCAATCCCTGCAGCCAACTCCCCCATCCAAGATTCCTCGGCATCGTGCGGGAAGGTGATCGCGTGCATGAAAAATGAAGGCTCGCACCCTGATGCGTATAGATCGGACAACGTGGCGATTACGAGATTCGCTCCGAGCCGCCGAGGCGACTCCAGTGTGAAGCAATCCTCATCCGGCGAAAACGCATCGCAGGTAATTCCCCAGCGCTGCCCCGCCGCGTCGAAGAACTGCGCGTCAGACGCGAACAGGTCGGGAACGGTATCGCCGAAGAGCTTCTTGATCAGTCCATATTCGTTCATTTTATAATCTCCATTGCGCGTTGCAGACAGGTTATGCAAACAGGCGTTGCCAGTGGCGACGGATCTCCATCATATTCCAGTTGTTGCTGTGGCAGAGTCGTCACTCTGACACATTTTGCGCGGCGCACAAACGCGTCACGTGGCATTCCTCCGCGATAGACCCGAATCATATCGGCGAACGAAAAATTGCGCACCGCCAGCACGTGCATATATCCGTCGTCGGGAACGGCAGGCAAGCCGATGTGGATACCCGACGCGATGAAATTGTTTTTTAGAACCGCAATGTGGAGTGTTTTGTCGAGTGATACGCGTTCTCTGTTCTCAAACTCCAAATCCACTGTGAAACGTTTTGAGCTGATGCGCGCCATTATCAGAGCAAAAAGCGTCCCGCAAAAATCGCCGAGGAATTTTCTGTATCTGTCCGCCCGGGCGGCGACAGCCGGACCGAAACCGATGTTGCAACTGGAGGCGAAAAACACAGGTTGCGAATGATTGTCTTTCATCTCATCAATCCGGCAAACATCAAAATGTTGCGGTGTTCCCTCGCGCAACGTGCGCACTGCCGCCTCTCGATCCGTTGGCAAATGATGGAAGCGGCAGAAATCCGGACTTGTCCCGGAGTACAGAACGCCGAGACGCGGCGGTGGCGAGCGCCGCAACGCCCCGTTGATTACGAGATTGATCGTGCCGTCACCGCCAACGGCAACAGCTGTTCGGGCATCATCTTCAGCAACACGACGCAACATGTCATCGCCGCTTTCGGTGACAACTCTTCGCCATGAAGCGCCTTCGTAAGCCGGCCAGTTCTTGCGTCCTCTTCCTGAGCGGGATGAAGGATTCATGAATAATGTCACGGTTTTTTTCATTATCCGTAAATCCCCATGCGTTTATAAAGTTTGGTAGGTTCGCTGCGTTTCATGCGAGAGACTATCTCAAGCGTGGCGCTGGTTGAAAGCGGTGTAGTTGTGATGTTATGGTCGCGCATATAGTCAGCGATGTCGCCCGCGAGTGTATGGCACAGCCAGTCGGTGCATGGCACGGGGAAGGCGGTGCGCATACGAGCGAAAATCGTCGCGAAGGATTCTTCTTTGACGTTGCCAAAAGAAAGGTTGAGAAACTCACATGGCTGCACTTCGCCTGAAGCGCCTATGTAAAAACGGTCAACACCTCCCGCAGTGCAGCCGAACAATCTGGCTGACTCTTCATTTGCCTGCGCTGCAAGTGCCGGATACGAAGCGCGCCTCCATCCGTTGTAGTAACGATGGGCACGCAGAACGTCTGAGATGAGTTGGCTTTCTTGTTCGTCCAGCCGTGCGTTGTCCAGCCACTTCCCGGCGCGCTTGGGATGAATGAGCTGGACGAAGCCGCAACGGAGTTCGCGAGCCATATCCATGATTCGCGGCAAAATCCCGGCGGCGACGTCTTGCGCTGTGAGAACGCAGTTGATGGCGGAGCCAAGACCGAGCTCATCGCACCAAGCCAGCGTTTGGCGGGCCAGATCGAACGCGCCATGGCGCCCAGTGAATGCGTCGTGCGCCTCGGGAGTGGAGCCATGCATGGAAACCATCAGTCCATAGACTCCCAGCGTTTTTAGTTTTTCCAGTTTTTCGCGCGTGACGTTCGCGCCCGTAGTATTCACCCAAATCTCCATGCTCTCGTCTGCTCGTTCCGCAAGAGCGCAGAGCCGGTCGAAATCCAGAAAAGCATCGCCGCCTTCCACGTTGAGAAACGCAACGCCGGCAGCGGAGAGCGCTTCCACGGTTTTGCAAAGCTCATCGGTGCTGACGTCCTTCCCCGCGTCGAGGCGCTGGTAGCAGTGCGGACATGCGAACGTGCATGCCTTGGTTGTGGAAAGCACCACGGAGACGGGTTTTGGAGGCGAGCAGATCAGCTTATTTTCAACAGCCTTGAAGAAAGCCGGAGCAGGGTATGCGGGTAGATATAGGTGGAGTTTCCAAGTTCGACCGTTGCGTACAGGCTTGTCGTGTCTGAACGCAAGCAGCAGCAAGGCGGCGCGCCGTACAAACTTTAGCGAAAGGTTGGCACGGTATCTGTAGAGCACATGAATAGTCACTCGCGCATACAGAAGCCATTTGAAGAGACCGGTTCTATTCGTCTGCATGGCCATATCCTTTATTGAATATCACAAGTACAAGAAGAGCGGATACGAAAGAGAGGACTGTTCCCGTAAATGGCATAGCCAGCGCCACCAGTGCAGCTTGGGATGCGGCGGTAGCGGCGAATACCATGCCGAGCTGATGATATGCGGCTGCCCCGGAAAAATTCTTCGCAAATCGAAAACCTGATTTGATGTAAAGCAAGCCGCTGAATGTTACGGGGATCATGTATGTTATTGGAGCGACAGCCAACGGAATCAGAGCAACCATAATAATCAGAGGAAGAAATGACGCCGCAAGCATCACCCGCGAGGCTTTCTGCGGCCCCAGCAGCACGACAATCGTGCGTTTCCCCGCGGCGCGGTCGCCGGCGACATCCTTGAAATACGTAAACGTCGTCATGACAATGTTGATCACGACCACGGCGATGGCAACAGCGGCATTGCACCGGTAGAAGTCGAACAGCCCGCCGCCGGACGCTACATATCCATACCAAAAGCAGCACAGGATAGTGGCTCCGAACGTAATGTTGCCGGCGAATCCATAACCTTTCATCAAAGAGTACAAAATGTTAAGCGCAACACCCGCCGCAATAGGCACCATGCTGAGTGGCGCGGTAAAAGCGGAATAGACGAGCGCAGCGGCAATTACCGCTCCGCTTAGCACCAGAGCGGGGAAAGGAGCGAGCTTGCCGGAGACCATTGGGCGGTTCGGCGCATTCACGGCATCCTCGCGTCTTCCAGTGAAATCATTTACAATTTGGTTTACGCCCCAACCGATAAACATAATTGCTAGTATCAGAAACTGGCGTTCTGTCGAGACGGATCCCGGGAAAAGCGCGACACCTATCCATCCCGCCGTGAGGGTTACAAACCCATAGTACAGCCGCATTGAGCGGATGTAGTTTTCGAAAAATTCAATTGTTGGCTTCCACGTTGCTTGCATCGAGACCTCCATGCAGCTTGAGCATAAATTTGGTTAGTTCCGCGGTTTCCTCATCCGAGAAAACTGACATTATTTTTTTCACCAGCGCCTCGTATCCGGGCTTTGCCTTTGCGAGAGCCTTGAGTCCTTTTGTAGTTATTTCTATGACGTTGCACCTGCGGTCTCCTTCCACGCTTTTGCGCACGATGATCCCGTTTTTCACCATCCTGTCAACAAGCCCGGTCAAGTTCGACTTGTCAACCAGCAGCCTGTCGCTTAGATCGCGCTGCGTCAGCTCTGTCTTTGCCATTTCGAGAACAACGAGCACGTTGAACTGCGTTTCTGTGAGTGGCTGGTCTTTAAAGTATTCGCGTGCGGCCTTTTTCAGCATCAAGCCCCCCCACCAAACGCCCATTAATGCCTCGTGCCTTTTGCTCTCGAACTTGTTTATTTCGTTGTATTTCATGTCTTGCACCTACTACTTTCACTTGTTTATGGGGGATAATTTACATATAAACAGTTGATATGTCAACTATATTTTTTCATTTATTTCTGTTCAGTTTTTGTTTTTTGTATATGGATGGCGGTTTTCGGCTTGATATGGGAAATGTGTTATGCTTTACTATGTTGAGCGACATGAGAGAAGCTAGAAACAACAGAGGTGGCGCCGCAGCGAGCACAAGCCGGGTCCTAATGGAATAACACAGTAATCCCATGGTATTTAGCTCGATAGTCTTCCTTTTTCTTTTTCTGCCCCCGGTTCTCGGTGGTTATTATCTGCTACATGCCACTCTTTCGCGCTTTTGGAAGCATTTGTTTCTGACGCTGTGCAGCTATGTATTCTACGGATGGTCAAATCCGTGGTTCGTCTGGCTGATGCTCTTTTCCACCGCAATAGACTACGTCGCAGCGCGAGCAATGACCGACGGCTTCCGCTCCCCACGAGGAGAAAAGCTGCCTAAGCTGGAAGTAGGCGGAGAACGAACCCTCGGGCAGCGCGCAGCGCTAATATGTTCGGTAGTTACGAATCTGGCGTTGCTCTGCTTTTTCAAATACTTCAACTTCGGCATCGGCAGCTGGAACACGCTTGCTCTCGCGTTGGGGCTGGAGGGGGCGGTGTTCGACACCACCCTGCGAATAGTGCTTCCGCTGGGAATCAGCTTCTACACATTCCAGTCGATGAGCTATACGATCGACGTTTTCCGCGGGGACGCGCGGGCGCTCCGCAGCTTCCCAGATTTCGCCTGCTACGTTTCCATGTTCCCGCAACTTGTTGCCGGTCCCATCATCCGGTTCCAGGAGGTTGCCGATCAGATCGAGCAGCGCACGCACACGGTTGAGAAATTCGCGCGCGGCGTGACTTTCGTGTGCTTCGGAGTGGCGAAGAAGATCCTGCTTGCCGACACTTGCGCGCAGATTGCCGACGCCTGCTTCAACGCGGAGCTTATACCAACGAGCGTGGCGTGGATTGGCGTTCTGGCATACGCCTTCCAGATCTACTTCGACTTCAGCGGATATTCTGACATGGCGATCGGCTTCGGGCTCATGCTCGGCTTTATGTTCGCTAAGAACTTCGACTCGCCGTACCGCTCCGCTTCAATCGGCGAGTTCTGGCGCCGGTGGCATCTCTCCCTCTCAAATTGGCTGCGAGACTATCTGTACATACCTCTCGGCGGCAATCGGCGCGGCACACGCCGCACCTACGCAAACCTCATGACGGTGATGTTGCTGGGCGGTCTCTGGCATGGTGCCTCCTGGAACTTCGTGATCTGGGGAGGTCTGCACGGCATTGCACTAGTAGTTGAGCGCGCCCTTAAGCCGGCACCAGCCCGCACGCGCACCGGGCACGCCCTGCGAGTGACCGCCACTTTCATATTCGTATTGTTCACTTGGGTACCGTTCCGGGCGCCAGATCTGGCAACGACCGGACGTTACTGGCGCTCGATGCTGGGGCTCGGCGATACTGACGCCGCGGCTGGGCTTGTTGCCGGCATAATTCGCAACCCATATCTGGGAATCTCGCTCGCACTAGCCGCCGCAGTAGCATTCTTCGGCATCCAGACTTGGGACTACACCAGCCGCCTTCCTCCAGCCCGGGCCGCGCTCGCAATTGGGCTTTTCCTCCTATCGGTGGTGATGCTCGTAGCCACATCATTCCACCCATTCATATACTTCATTTTCTGATCACTTTTAAGTCATTATGCCCAAGCAGCAAACACGCACAACTGGCCAAAGCCGCGAGAAACAAGCCCGACTGGAAATCGGTCGCACCGAAGTCTCGCACGGCGTCGGCGTCGCGCTTGCGGCATTTTTCATAGCGCTTATCACGGCAGGCTTCGTGGCACTAATTGGTTCTCCTTCCACACGCGGTGCGATCGCCGGGCTGTTCGCATCCGGCGGCACGCTCAAGGAACGCATCGACACGAGCGAGGATGTCATCAACCGAAATTTTCCGGCCGCGGTTGCTTTGCGAGAGCCCGTTCAGGTTGCGCTCGCCGAATTGGGGGCAGGCGATGAGCAAGTAGCGGTTGGAAAAGACGGATGGCTCTTCTACAAGCCGGACGTAAGCGCCCTCACGGACCGCGGCATGGACAGCGCGGGTGGCCTGATGCCGCTTTCTCCGCCCGAACCGGCTGCCGTTTCGTCCGTCAAGCAATTCCACGATGCCCTTGAAAAGCGCGGCGTAGCGCTGATCCTGCTTCCAATACCGGTCAAACCCGGCGTTCACCCGGATAGGCTGCATGCCAATGATTTCGGAGATAACAGCGACACTGTAATCCGCGCTCGCGGCTTCTCCTTTTGGCGCGACGCACTCGAAAAGCATGGATGCACGATTTTCGACGTCGCCCCGGTACTCCGGGATATACGCGCGGAACGCGGCGCCGCATACTTGAAGGGCGACACGCACTGGACGCCCGAGGCGATGGATGCCGTTGCGGTTGCGTTGGTTGGCGAGCTCGACAACAATATAAAGCCGACAAATATACCAAGCCCGCCAGTCGAATCCGTTGCAAAAGAAGTAACAAACGTGGGCGACACGGCGATGATGCTCGCGTTGCCTGACACGCACGAGCTGCGCACGCCTGAGACTGTGGAGGTACGCCAAGTTGAATTTGCCAAGAGCGGTGAGGCCGATGTTGTGCTGTTGGGCGACAGCTTTTCAAACATCTATTCGCTGGAAGGCATGGGCTGGGGTGCAGATGCGGGGCTGGCCGAGAGGCTTGCGTTTCATCTTGGACGTACAGTTAACGCCTTCATACGCAACGATGGCGGCGCCTGGGGATCGCGTGAGCGTTTCATACAGGCATTGGCGCGTGGCCAGACCTCGCTGGAGAACGTAAAGGTCGTCATCTGGCAGTTTTCGGAACGCGAACTTGTGCATGGCAACTGGAAGGAAATGGCGCTTCCCGAAGAACTGGCGAAAAGCGTCAAGAAGACGGACGCTACAGGTACAATCCGCTGTACCGCGAGCGTTGCCGCAGTGTCGTCCGGACCGAAGCTCGACGCACCGTACTCAGAATTCATAATAAAGTGGCACGTGACGGGAATAACGTCGGTTGATGGCGCCGAGATACCGGGAGAGGCGGTCGTTCTGCTGCACGGCATGAGTGCGCGCAAGATTCTTCCGGCGGCGGCGGTTCGCGAGGGGGCGGAAGTTTCACTCAAACTAAGCCCTTGGGCGGAAGTTGAAAACAAATACGGCTCGTTGAACGCGGGATTGCTGGACGACGAGATGCTGGAAATAGAACTCCCGCTCTACTGGGCGGAGAAGGCGGATGTCGCAGGGCAATAATACCAAGCGTCTTTCCGTCATAACCCTAATAAACAGGAGAGATTTTTCATGAAATGCAGAGGTTTTTTCTCTTATAAAACAACGTCGCTTGCCGTGATCGGCGGGTTGCTGGCAGTTGCACCGTCCGTGTTCGCGGACACGGCTTCTGACGTGGCGTTCACAACGGAATGCCGGACAATGGCAGAGAAGGCCGCAGCGGCAAAAGAGGCGGTCGTCAAGGGGAAAGACGGATGGCTGTTTCTAACATCCGAGCTACGCCATTTGGGCGTCGGAGAATTCTGGGGACTGGCGGCTCAGAAGGCATCAGCCGCGACACGGGAGGATGCACGCGACCCGCTGCCGGTTATCGTCGACACAGCGGCGCAGCTAAAGAAGGCGGGAGTAGCGCTACTTGTTGTACCGGTTCCGCCCCGTGCCGTCATATACGCGGACAAACTCCCCGGTGGAGAAGCTGGAGTACCCTTGCGGCGCGATGCCGTGTTGCAGGCATTCATGGCTCAATTGCGGAGTGTAGATGTGGCGGTACTGGATTTGACGGAACCCTTTCTCAAGGCAAGAGCCGAAGACGAGAAGTCGGGACCCGTCTGTTGCCGGACAGACTCGCACTGGAGTCCGCGTGGTATTGAAATAGCGTCAAAAGAGATCGCAGGCTGGCTTGCGACCAACGGCGTGAGCAGAGGAGAGCTAAAGACTGTGGTGGAAACCGAGGATGTCGAAATCGCCGGAGACCTCTGGCGAATTCTCGAGGATGACACATTGCCGAAAGAGACGGTCAAGGCGCGCCGCGTGACGACCCCCGACGGCTTTCCGCTTGAAGAGAACAAGGACTCGCCGGTGTTGTTGTTGGCTGACAGCCACGGACTTGTATTCCATGCAGGCGAAGACATGCTTGCCGAAGGCGGCGGCTTGATGGATTTGCTTTCCGCTGAGATTGGCGGACCTGTATCGCTTATGGCACGGCGTGGTTCGGCCGCGACGACTGTCCGGATTGATCTTGCTCGGCGCATGCGCTCTGAACCGGATTATATAAAGAGCAAGGTCGCGGTAGTGTGGTGCTTCGCCGCACGAGAGCTGACGGAATCGTCCGGCTGGAGAACCGTGCCGCTCCTTCCCGAAGCGACACCGACCGAATAATTAACATTTAAACCAGAATATAAAACCATGAAAAGCAAAATTGGAAAAGTAGCGTTTTTGTGCGCATTTCTGCTAGCCGCTGCATGTGCCAAGGCGGCACCGACCGTGGATGGCTTCGCAATCGGAATTAAATTCAAGCCGGAAGGTGAATTCGGCAACATACATGAAGGCATTGTGCCCGGGCAGTTGATCCGCTATGACGTCCGCAAAGGCGCGGTGGTGGGTCAAAAGGTGCTTGTGGAGGAGCCGGAGGTTGTTTTCGCTTGTCTGGATCCGTTCGGGCAGCGCATCGCTTACACGCGCAAAAACAACGAGCTTGTCATAATCCCAGCAGACGGCGGCGAAAAAAAGGTTGTCGGAGACCTCTCAAAGATGGGGCCGGAGACGAGCGGCAAACTTGACGGGCCAGGACTCCAATGGCCGCTTAGCGACGGCGCACGCTGGGTCTGGTACACGGACAACCGCGACAACTCGCTAAGGCGCGTGGCGGTCGACAGCGGCGAATCCGAGCTTGTCATGAAATTCAACCGCGGAGTCGGAGGGGCGTTCGGTTTGAGCATGGACGCGACACCCGCGCAGGGCTCGTTTATCAAACGCACCGACAACTACGCCGTTCCAATTTACGACATTGCCGTCGGCGACGGCGACCTGTTCGCATGCCGCCAGTCGTTCGGATGCGGCAATTCCACGGCGCCGGACGGCACCCTCTTCAACGTGAACTCCGGCGACCATGTACACATGGATATAAAGCGCCTCGACAACAGCACGGTCAAGACCATCCGCGTCAACCAATGGGATGGGGATCCTACTGCGGGAATCACGGAACGGTATTCGCTTGAGTGGGCATGGCAGTCTTTCCGCTGGTCGGTCAATTCCATGGACTGGATAGCCGTCACCCAAGGCAAGCTGAAAATGCCGAGCAACACATACAACACCCTGTTTCAGGACATCGTGCTCTACGACTGGCGGAACGGAGAGCAGATAAACGCGACGAAGCACGCCCCCGGTGAATTCTCACGCGCATCCGGCTTCTACGAGCTGTCACCATCCGGCGAACAGCCGATGGGGTTCTTCTCCGGGGAGGCGCCTTTCACGGTGGATTTCAAGGATCCCCGTATTCCGGCAAACGCACGCTGGACCTTCGGTGACGGGACATCAGGCACCGGTGCCGCACCAAAGCACAAGTACACGAAGCCCGGCTTGTACGAGGCAGTCTCAAAAGCTGGGAACCAGAGCTGGCGGGCCAAAATCACCGTGACACCGACGACCATTCCGACGGCTGTTTGCGAGCCCGCGGGCGACCGAGGCCTCATTTTTGTATTCTCGAAACCGATGCAAATAAAGGGTGGATTGCAGGTGGCGGTTCAGGGTGTTGGACAAGGCGAAGCCACGCTTGCCCCGGGCGGCAGACGCATGACCGTGATTTTCGGCAAACCTCTTCCTCAACAGGGACGCGTGAAAATAGACGGATTAGTGGATCAAGCGCAGGTGCCCAATGCACTGAAACCGAACGTAATTGCATTCCAGATGGAGCCATGGCCTGTAAACCGTGAAGGCATAGTTTACATGTGGGACAGCGGAAACGCATTCAACGCGGTATACAGGGAATGGGCAAACGACATCCGCGAGATCCGACTATCGCGCACAACTGGAATTGACAGGCACGGGCGCATGAACACTGCGAACGGGCAGTTCGGGACGGGATTTTTCTCGCAGTCAGGTGCGCGTATGGACTTCCAAGACCTTGTTAAATCCGATCAGATGACGCTGGAGCTTACCTTCCAGACAGAATCACTCGACCAATCGCGCGATAAATTCCCCGTGCGCATCGTCAACTGCAGCGCATGGCATGATGGAGACTGGAACGTCATGCTTGGCCAGCAGAAAAACACGTTGCTTTTCAGCATCCGAACAAATGAAAACATTCTGGACATGGATGGCAATCCTGCCGGCAACGTGCTCCACGGCAGAGCGCCGGTTTACGAAATAGCCAAGCTGACGGACACCAATCCGCACCACCTGACAGTCACATACAAATCAGGCGATCTGCGCGCCTACATGGACGGCAAGCAGGTCTTCCAGTCCGATGAGGTCAAGGGCTCTCTAAGCAACTGGGGATACGGCGAACTCGTTTTTGGCGGAAATCACAACAGCGGACGCTATCGCTGGAATGGCCTGCTAGACGGCGTCGCATTCTACCGCCGCGTTTTGGAGCCGCAGGAAGTGGCGGCAAATTACAAACAAGTCCAAAAACGCCTCGAATCGCGTAAAGACCCTCCACGTATAACCGTAAAGGCGAAACTCCGTGAAATATCCTCTGTGCCAGATCCGCAGGCAATCCTGCCTTACGAGGAGGCACTCAGCGTCAACGAATACGTAATAGAGGAAATCACGGACAAGGGCGCGGGCTGGACAATGCAGTTACGCAAGGGCCAGCCGATCCATGTCGCGCAATGGGGCGTACGCAATCGCCAGAAGACCGGCCTGGAGAAACTGACAAAGGGCGAGGAGCTTACCCTGATGCTGGAGCCTTACAACCAACATCCTGAGCGACTTGACCGCGTGACGACCGTCAATGAGCTCAATATCCGCGGCACGATGCCGCCGATGCTCTACGAGCCTGCCAAATAGATCCAGAACCTCCGCTATAGTAGCTGGCGGCCTTCCATATAAACCGCCACAGGGTAGCTGGCGATGTCGAACGGGTCGCCGCTCCAGCAGACGAACGACGCCCACTTGCCCTTCTCCAGCGTGCCGAGGCGGTCGCCGATCCCCAGAAAGTCCGCAGACTTGCGCGTTATCGACTCAAGCGCGGCCTGTTTGCCGAGTCCGCAGCGCAACAGGAAGCGCGTCTGTTGCAGCTGCGACCATGAATGAGTGACGGGGTGGTCTGTCATTACGCAAAAATCCACCCCGGAATCGAGGAGCACCTTCGAATTACGCCAGTTCTTGTTCTTAAGCTCTACCTTGCTGCCGTAAGAATCGACTGGACCGAAGACAACGGTTATCCCGCGCCGGCGCAGCTCCACGAAAATTTCAGGCCGGCACACATCGCCGGCATGCTCCACGCTCACCCGCAGCTTAAACTCGTCGACAAGCCGCAGGAGCGCCGCGATGTCGTCTGTCTTGTGCGCATGCACGCGGAGTATGGTCTCGCCATCCAGCACGCTTTTGAGCGCCTGCTCTTCCTGATTTAGCTCCGTGGCGCCGTCCTTTTGCTCCGCGGCGCCGTCCTGTTTTGCACTGATTTTTGCGGTTTTTGAACGCACTTCGTTCAGCCTGGCGCGGAGAATGGCTACGGCGCCGCGCCGCGTGCTGGGGCGCGTGCCTTTGCCTCCATAAGCTATGACGTTGTATCCCAGTGCCGCTTTCAGCCCTGCGCGCGCTATCAGCGCGGCCGTGGTGTGCGGCGCATCGTGACGCACGACCGCCGAAAGCCCGCCGATGATGTTGGCGCTGCCCGGCATCACGCATGAATAGAGCGTACCGCATTCGGCAGCCATGCGGAACGCAACGTCGTCCATCTGTATTGAATCGAGCACGTCCGGCAGTGGCTGTATGGAATCGAGAGTGTCGTTACTCTCACATTCCGCGCCGGGATCTCCATGGCGGTGAACCCCTATGTGGCTGTGCGGATCTATGAAGGCCGGCGTCAAAACCGCGCACTCTCCCACTACCCTTCCTTCCGGTTTTGCCTTTACTCCGACTATACCATTCTCGTCAAACACGAGATACCGGTTCTTGAGAACGTCTTTGCCAGAGTAGATAATTTTGGCACGTATGCATTTTGCCGTATTCAACTTCACAACACCCCTATCTTGAAACTCCGCCTTCTCGGACTGGCGGTACCGATTATTAGCTATTTCGTGTGTATTCTGAGTGAAAAAAAGGGGGGTGTCAAGCCTGCAGACCGGGCGCATCAGCGAGGGGCTGCCTCTGATGTATAAAACACATTACATACCGCGCCCCCAAGATCCTCAATAGCACAAAAAACAAAAAATTAAGCGCTTGCTTAGTTACGGGATTTTTGATATTCTACATCGGCAATTGTTTGCTTTTTAACGGGTCATACTAAGGGAGTTACTTATGGGCTTGCTGAATCAGGGGTTTATATTGTTGGGCACAGGGATGTTCGTGGTTTTCTCATTCCTCGTCCTGTTGGTTTGGGTAATGAACCAGTCCTCGAAACTCCTCCTGAAATTTAGCTCCATGCTGCATGATTCCGAGCAGACTTTTGCAGCAAACGGAAAAGACAACGGCAGAGCCGTGAACGCCGACTTAGAGATTGCTGTCGCGGTTGCCGCCGCCATGCACAAGGTGCACAAATAGAGCGGATCCCCCGCCCTCGTAATAAATAATTTTAAACAATTTGTAAATAACCAATAGAGGAGTTCCCAAGATGGCCAAGAAACAAGTGAAGGTGATGTGCACAGCGTTCCGCGACGGTTTCCAGTCGGTATACGGTGCGAGAGTTTACTCTAAGGATTTCATGCCGGCGGTTAAGGCCGCCTATGATGCTGGCATACGCTGGTTCGAAGCAGGAGGCGGCGCACGCTTCCAAGCATGCTACTTCTATTGCCGCGAAGACGCTTTCGACGTAATGGATCTTTTCCGCAAAACGTGTCCTGACGCTGATCTGCAGACGCTGTCGCGTGGCGTCAACGTCGTCGGTTTGGATTCCCAGCCATCCGACATCATCAAACTGCACGCCCAGATGTTCAAAAAACACGGGATGAGCTCGATCCGCAACTTCGACGCTCTAAACGACGTCGAAAACCTCCGCTGGTCCGGACAGTGCATACACGACGCCGGTCTGAAACACGAAATTTCCGTCACCATGATGGGTCTTCCCCCGGGCGTCGACAGTCGCGGCGCTCATACGCCGGAGTTTTACGAGGACAAGGTAAAGAAGATCCTCGACGCCAAAATTCCTTTCGACCGCCTTTGCTTCAAAGACGCCTCCGGCACGACGCCTCCGCGCATCGTTTACGAGACAATCAAGAGAGCCCGCGCACTTTTGGGCAACGACGTCCATATCCACTTCCACTCCCATGAGACGGCTGGCAACGGCATAACCTGCTACCTTGCGGCGCTCGAAGGCGGTGCGGACGGCCTTGACTGCTCGATGGCGCCCGTCTCAGGCGGCACGTGCCAGCCCGACATGATCACGCTCTGGCATGCGTTGCGCGGCAGCGAGTTTGAAATCGACATCGATATAGAGAAGCTCCGCAAGGCGGAGGGAGTGTTCAAAGACGCTATGTCCGAATACTTCACCCCTCCCGAGGCAATGGCTTCCAGCCCGGAAATTATCTGGTCCCCCATGCCGGGCGGCGCCCTCACGGCGAACACTCAGATGCTGCGTGATAACAACATGATGGACAAGTACGACGACATGATCACCGAGATGTACGATGCGGTACGCCTCGGCGGGTTCGGAACTTCGGTCACACCTGTGTCGCAATTCTACGTCCAGCAGGCAATGAACAACGTCATGTTCGGCAAGTGGAAGAAGATCGCCCCGGGCTACGGCAAGATGGTTCTTGGCTATTTCGGCCACACGCCTGTCGCTCCCGATCCCGAAATCGTCAAAATCGCCTCGGAGCAGCTTGAACTCGAGCCCACTAAAAAGACGGTGCTGGAAATCAACGACGCCGATCCGAACAAGGGTCGCAAAGTCGCGGAACAAATGCTAAAGGAAGCCGGTCTCCCCATAACGGACGAGAACGTTTTCATCGCAGCCTCTTGCCTTGAGAAGGGTATATCATTCCTGAAGAGCCCCGAAACAGCCCCTGATGGAGTCCGAAAGGGTAAGCCGGCCGGTAAAGATGGTGGCAAAGATTTCACGGTCACTGTCAACGGCAAGACATACGGTGTCTCGCTTGGCGAGGGATCTGCCGTAGTCAACGGCAAAACATACAACGTGGATGTCAAAGACGGCATTGAAAAGTCCGCTGTCCCGCCTGCGCCAGCAGCAGCGCCAGCCGCTCCAGCACCCAAGCCTGCACAGGCTCAAGTTGCGGCGGCTCCCGCTCCTGTTCCCGCCGGCGGCACTTCCATAGTATCCCCCGTGCCGGGACTCGTGCTGCGAACAGTAGCCAAGGACGGTGATTCTGTTTCTAGCGGTGATGTTATACTCGTAATCGAGGCGATGAAGATGGAAATACCCATCAAGGCGACAGTCGGCGGCACTGTGTCATTGACAGCGGCTCAGGGAGACAAGGTCAACACAGGCACAGTTCTAGCGAACATCGCCTAAACATGGACTCGAGGAAGATTAAAATGAGAAGAAAATTTTTAAGTCTGGCGCTGGTTTTCTCCGTATTTGCGGTAGTTGCCAACGCACAGACTGGCATTACGCGAAATTTTGCCGGGACTGACACAGCGGTCGAGGTAGAGGAGAGTGTCGGCGTCACTGAAGCAAATGCCGCTGCTGAAGGACAAAGCGTTGAAGAGCTGCTCCACAAGGCGCGCAACATCTGGAGGGACACCGGCATCTACGGGTTCCTGCAAAAAGAAGCCCCGGAATGGCTGACCAATGGCTACACTCGCAGAGACGGCACTTTTGTGCAAGGGCATGAAGTGGAGATTCTAGGAGGAATCTCATACGGAGCCGGCCAGTTCATAATGATACTTGTATGTCTCTTGCTCATATATCTGGCGATAGCCAAGGAATTCGAACCCCTTTTGCTACTGCCAATCGGACTAGGGGGATTGCTCGCGAACTTTCCATTCTCAGGCGTCACAACTCCGGAGATGCTCGACTCGGCGGGGATGGTTCAGGCTGGCGGATTTCTGTATTACCTCTTTTCCGCCGGTGTTGATACCGGACTGTTTCCCATACTGATCTTCATGGGCGTGGGAGCTATGACGGACTTCGGACCGCTGATCGCCAACCCCAAGACATGCCTGCTGGGAGCGGCAGCGCAATTCGGCATTTTTACGGCATTGATTGGCGCCTTGGTTCTTAACGACTTAGTGCCGGGCATCAATTTCACTCTTCAAGAAGCCGCTTCTATAGGCATAATAGGTGGGGCTGACGGACCGACTGCGATTTACCTCACGACCAAGTTAGCGCCGCACCTCCTCGGGGCAATCGCCGTTGCCGCGTATTCGTACATGGCGCTAGTGCCGATAATCCAGCCCCCGCTTATGAAGCTCTGCACTACCGAGGCCGACCGCAAAATCAAGATGAAGCAACTGCGTCCGGTCAAAAAGATCGAAAAGGTAATATTCCCTTTGACTGTGCTAATTCTCTGCGGACTGCTGCTACCATCCGCTGTACCACTGATCGGCGCCTTGATGTTCGGCAACATCGCGCGCGAATGCGGCGTCACCGAGCGCCTGTCCGATACGATGCAGAACGCGCTCTGCAACATTGTTACAATTTGTCTGGGACTTTCAGTAGGATCAAAGCTTGCGGCGGAGAGATTTCTGACGCTTCAGACAATCGGCATCCTTTTGCTTGGCCTCTTCGCATTCGCGATCGGTACAATGGCCGGCGTTATTATGGCGCGCATAATGAATCTTTTCACCAAAGAGAAGATCAACCCTCTCATCGGATCCGCCGGCGTTTCCGCCGTACCGATGGCGGCGCGCGTGTCCAACAAGGTTGGACTCGAGTATGATCCCTCCAACTTCCTCCTTATGCACGCCATGGGTCCCAACGTCTCCGGCGTAATAGGCTCGGCGGTTGCGGCGGGCGTGCTTTTCCGTATGCTCGGCTACGGCTAATCGCTGGCAAGCATTTTCAACAGTTCGCACGGAGAGGGCGCTGACTTTATCAGGTCAGCGTCCTCTTTCGCTATGTACCCGACCTCGCGTGCGTGCGCCAAAAACGCAAGCAGAGCGTCGTAGTAACCGTTCAAGTTTAGCAGTCCGATCGGCTTGCGATGACCACCCTTGTGCATCTTACGGCGAGCCACTGCATCGAAAAGTTCGTCTAGCGTGCCAAAACCGCCCGGAAGCGCAATTAGCGCGTCTCCCCTCTCTATCATCTTCGACTTGCGCTCGGCAAGGCTTCCGGCAATAACCGTTTCCGTGAGACCGGTATGGAGATATTCGTCCTTGAGACTTTGCGTGAAAACGCCCGTCACGTTTCCCCCAGCCTTTAGCATCGCATCGGCAAGCACTTTCATGGTTCCTATGCCAGATCCACCATAGACCAAACCAATGCCGTGTTCAACAAGAATACGCGCGAGCTCGCGTGCGGCATCATCGTACGCGGGATCCGCAGGCGTCTTCGAACCGCAATAGACCGACACACACCTTATATTTTCAAACACGTTGTTTTTCATTTCCCGCCTTTTTTTGTTTCGCGGTTGTATTGTAGTCGCAGAACTCGCCTATTATGCAGCCCTCGCATTTAGGATTCCGCGGCGTACAGCGACGTTGACCAAACGATACGAAACAGGCGTTCCATGTCCTCCATAATTCGACAGGCAGGATTTTGCGCAACTTCATCTCCGTTTCAAGCGGATCCTTTGTTTTTATAAGGCCAAGCCGATTGTTTATGCGATGCACGTGAACATCAACGCAGATGGCTGGCTTGCCGAAAGCCACTGCGACGACCAGATTCGCCGTCTTGCGCCCTACCCCGGGCAACTCGCACAGCTCCTCGACCGTCTCTGGAATCTCGCCCCCGAATTTCTCTTCTATTACATACGCCATCTTATTCAGCGCAGCGGCCTTCTGGCGGTAAAACCCAACCGGGTATATGAGCCGTTCAATTTCGGGCACAGTAAACGCGCGTAGATCAGCGAAATTTTTTACCGCAGGAAACAGTTTCTCGGATATAACTTTAGAAGTTGTTTCGTCACGAGTCCTGGCACTCAGGACGGTGGCGACAAGAATTTTGAACGGTTCGGCCCCCTGTGCGCCCATGAGGTCGATCACGGGTGACGGGTTATTGTTGAAATCACGCATCAGGCGACGATGGACTTCAGGAATGTCCTCGAGCTTCATTTTTTAACTTCAACCTGAATTTCGGCGTCAACAGCCATCGCCGCCTCTAGGATTGTGGGGCGGAAGTTCTCAATCGCTTCCTCGGCGAGCTGAACCAGATATTTGTTGTCGGTCAAAAGGCGTACTTTCTCGTTTCCGATCTGCGCCGCCGCAGTGATATACGGTTTTCTATACGGTTGTTTGCTGACTCTCCTCTGGTTTTTGGGGACGATGCCTTCATCCACGAAAATTTGAAAGACCTCCTGAATTTCCTCTCTGTCAAGGTGGATTCGATCCGAGAAGTAGTCATTCCAATAAGGGTCGCCGACAGCATCGGAGAAAGAATCAGCAAGGCGTGGGCTGCGTCCGGTGCGAAACACTATTTCGCCCGTACCGTAGATCGACAGACGGCAAATGTTACGTATTTCGGGATCGTTGGGGGCAGGAAAGTATACCATCTCAAGCCAGTCAAGACCCGACACTTCGACTTCGAACTGTTTGTGGATTATTCGGCCATCCTTATCCACCGGCTTCAAAAAAGCGCATCCTGACAATAATATCGTCATCGAGAGCGCCAACGCGGAAATGGCAGCGGAGATTTTCATTAAAATATCGTTTTTATTAGTGCGTGAAGAGTGCCTAGGGCGGGAGTCGAACCCGCACGGTGTTGCCACCAAGGGATTTTAAGTCCCATGCGTCTGCCATTTCGCCACCTAGGCTTCAACGGCGTCTAATGATAACCTATAAGCAAATTAAAGTACAAAAAAAAGTGTGGCAGCTTGATTTATATGAAAATGTGTGTGATAATCACACCATATTCGCGCGGAGTGCGCGGATTCGCCTGACAGTGGCTCGGGACATATTCCCTGGTGTTGAAGGGCACTTCTCTAATATGAAAGGAGCAACATGATTAAATGGAAAACCAAAGATGGCGCCTGGAACCCCTACATCGCCGGAACGCTTGTGGGCGTTATGGCGGTGATGGCGGTGCTTGCGACTTCCAAACTTATAGGAAAATCAAACTACTTGGGCACTTCGACGACTTTCGTCAGAGCCACCGGCTTTGTAGAGCAGGCTGTTTCGTCAGAACACGTTGCGGCGAATGACTATTTCACAAAAACCAAAATCAAGGTCGATTGGCAGTTCATGCTTGTTGTAGGCATCTTTTTCGGTGCGCTTGCCTCGTCTCTGGCGGATGGCAGCTACAAGCTGGAGACGGTGCCGCCCACTTGGGCGGAGCGTTTCGGCGGCTCGACTGGCAAACGTGCTCTCGGTGGGTTCCTTGGCGGAATCGTAGCGATAATAGGCGCCCGTCTTGCCGATGGTTGCCCAAGCGGCCATGGTATGGGAGGAATGATGCAGCTCACTGTGAGCTCGCTCTTTGCGCTCGCTCTGTTCTTCGGCGTAGGGGTTATTGTGGCATGGCTTATTTACGATAGGAGGCACTCATGAATGAAAAGATTCTCGGTTTGATCACAGGTATTATTTTCGGGGTGCTTCTGCAGAAATCCCGTGCGTTGCGGTTCGACAAGCAGGTTGCAGCCATGCGGTTCAAAGACATGACAATCCTAAAGTTTATGATGTCGGCGATCCTCGTTGGAATGGTGGGTGTGGCGATTCTCAATGACATGGGTATAATCACGTTGGGACACAAACCCATGAACGTCGGAGGCATACTGATAGGCGCCTCTATTTTCGGAGTCGGGTGGGCCATTGCCGGCTATTGCCCGGGTACGGCCATCGGCGCGTTGGGCGAAGGCCGTCTGCACGCGATGTTCGTACTGCTTGGGATGTTGGTGGGTGCGGCTGTTTTCGCCGAACTTTATCCATTCCTAACCCGCACGGTGCTGGCTTGGAAGGACTACGGAAAAATTGGATGGCCAGAAACTCTGGGCGTTTCCCAGTGGGTGGTAATCTCGGCCTTCGCCGTAGTATTTCTCGCCGTGTTCGCGCTCTTCGAACGCAAAAACGTTTAGAAGATTACAATAAACATCACGGAGAAGCTCACGTTCTATATATTATTAGGGACGTGTGCCATCTCCGTGATGCGGGCATCGCACTATACTCGCCAGCAGCGACCCCTGTCTCAATCGGGTCGCTACAGTTCTTAAACACTACTTTGTGACCATCGTGCCGGCCACACCGGTAATCTCCTGGCCTTTGCGGATGGGACGCAGGGCGAGTTCCATCTTGTATGCAGTACCATCGGGAAGCGTTATGAGGCGCATCTCATTAACATCCTCTCCCGCCAACGCATTCTGAAATTGCTCGTTCATATCCGGCATCACATCGGCGAAGCGTTTTTTCCGCGCCTCCATTTCATCAACTATCCCGAGTGCTTTTAGTACTGGCGGGTTCATTATCTCAAATGCTCCGTCCGTGTTGCAGGTGAACGCAGGCACTGGCGTGAGATCGAGCAGAGCGCGCAGTCTGCGCACTTCCTCTTGTCCGCTCTTGCGACGTTCGATGTTTCTTATGGCGAAGACAACGTTGCCCGTGCGCGTAAGCTGAATGGTGCTCACCCCGATCTCAGCGAGGAAGGACGTTCCGTTGCTTCTGAAACAGCGTGCGTCGATAAGAATGTGGTGCTTGCTCCCTAGGTTTTTCCTGAGCAGATTGAACATGCGGCCATTCATGCCATAGACCATTTTATCGATAGGCATGTTCCACAAATCATCAGGCGAGTACCCAAAAATCTGTTCTGACCGGATATTGCAGTCTATCACGTGGCCATCTTCGTCCAGCACAAGAATTACATCGTAAAGCCCGTTCATGAGCTGGTAGTACAGAGCCCTCGGGTCTCCGCGTTGCACCTCCGGCCGTTCAGCGGCTACGCTTTCCGTTTTCGGCGATGCGACCTGAGATCTGTCGGCGATGGTTACTTTCAGGTGCGATTCTTCTTTCTTGGACTCCACTGTTCGCAACGCAGGTACGGGAGTTGACACAGCACCTGCTTCTAGAGCGGCGGAGTATGAGTTTTCCGGTAGCTCTGGCGCCGCCGGAGCCAGATTCTCCGGTAGCTCCACAGGTTTTTCCTCTGTGGCGACCGCTGTATCCGTGCCCGTCTGCCGCGCTGGCTCGTCCGGCGTGACCTTCTCTACTCTTTTTTTAAACCAAAGCGCCATAGTCTTTCCTCCAATTCACTTTTTCGCTGATCTTCCCGTCACCTCGAAAATTGAGGTTCAAACGTGGTAAGAGCAATACGTGTGCCAAGTCTTGAAATAAAGCACCCTACACTATTTTCTTTGGACAAATATTGGTTGGATGTGATAAAATAGCCCCCGTATCAACAGGGTGATTAAACCATAAAAAAACACTGGATGTCCACATGAAACATATACTTCCCCTAATAGCATCCCTTTTCGCAACATTTAGCTTCCTATTTGCCGAGTCTAATGAAACCTTACAGATTGTGACAACGCAAGACCCGGCAGTGGAAACAGAACAAACCCACTCCGACTCGGCAACGGCGGTTGTTTCGACCAAAGACTTGACCGACGACGTGAACCGCATCAGTGAAGACATCAATTCCAAAATCAGAGAGTATCAACAAACGGATAAGATGGTCGCTGCCGCTGCAGGCAATCCGAAATACACCTCCAAGGCGGTGGAAGAAAAGCGCAAAGCCGTAAGGGAGGCCGAAGTCGCACTTCTCAAAGCACAAGAGGAACTCCGTGCAGAGATTGCGAACCTGCCTGAAATAAAGAAAATCTCCGAAGAAAACACGGCGCGTCAAAAAGAGATCGCCGCGCTAAGGGAAAAGAAAAAGGAGATGCAGGAACTGCTGCGGAAACGCTCCAGAACTTCGGACTCGCCTTAAATTGTTAAAAGTCCGGCATCTCAATGCGGATCGTCCGGCCGCTTAAATTTTCCCCCTTCTTTGACGCCTTGTCAAAGTCGGTTGCATGCAGTGTACCGGATTCAGAGAAGAACGGCACTTCGAAGCCAGCCCCGCATTGCGGGCATTCCGACATCATGCCCATCATCTCCGCGGGTGCCTCGAGCTCCTGACGACAGCCTTTGCATAGAAACGATACAGATCTAGGTCTGCTGCGCTTCTTGGCTTCTGCGGTGTCTAGCGTCAGCGTTGAGAGGTCGATACGAATCGTCTGGTTTTTCTGTGTCGCTTGAGCTATTGAAGCTACGGCCTCCTGAGCGACTTTCTCGACCATGTCTTCAAGTTTAGGTTCTTCAATCTTCGGTCCGTGTATTGTCCCAGGTTCAGATTCACTGGGTATTTTGACTACCTTACCACACACCGGGCACTCCGACGAAAGGCCAACGGCAGCGGCAGGCGCCTCTATTTCCCCGCCGCATTCTTTGCAACGGAATGACACTGCAGACGAAAAATCATCGTATATTATTTCCCTTGGCGGGGCGGCGGGCGGCGTCGACTCATCTGGTACCGACGTCGTCGCGTCTGACGGGCGTCCCGACTCGTCCAAAACAGTTATAGTCCTCTCTTCAGGTGGGGAAATGGTATCTTTTGCTTTCTTAATAAGACGCACCCGTGCCGCTTTGTGGGGAGAAATTATGATTTCTTCCTGAGTGTACGGGTTACGCATTTTGCGCTCTTTTTTCTCTATCGTATCAATACGGCATATTCCCGGAATAGACATACCCCCAAGCTCCCGCGCCTCACGATAAGTTATTTCGCAAAGCTTGTCTAGCATCGCACGAGCATCCTTCTGCCTAACCCCTGTACTAGCCGCTATTTCTTTTATTAGCGCAGCTTTTGTATAAGTGGCCATATTTCTTCACCCCTTTGTTTTAAGATTTCTAGTAAATTGTCACGTTGAAACCAGGAGACCTCTGTACGACGATCTCACGATTTGAAAGCAGCAGAATCCATGCCACAGAGAAGTTTCCATGTTTTTCTGATTTTTTTTTGCATTATTTGAATAACTCTGGAAAAATGTATAACAAGAGCTAACGCCACGTTTCACTATAATGCGAGTATGTGGCATTTTTTCTCAAAAATAAGAAATTACGTGGATCAAAGTCCTGGAACTATTTTTTGGACTTCTGGACGTAAGCGCTCCATTATTCTTTCTATCTCTGATATTGCCGGAGTCGTAATCGTGGCAATACGGGGATTCACGTTTACTTCTTTCCATTTTTTGTATTCGGCGCTGGCTGTGTCGTAGCGTTTTTTCACGAGAACCTGATCGTATCTTAATTTTCTGAGTTCCTCACCAAGTTGAAGTCTCTTGGAACCTTCTGACTTCTCGTACTCTGCCATCATCACTGCGACTTTTGAGTTGAATTCCTTATAAGCCGTGGCCGCCGCCACGTACTCACCATGATGCGGGTTGGTGTCTAGAAGCTTTTTTTGTTCTTCGCCACGTAACTCCTCCAATCTTCCATATAACCGGCAGTACTCTACCAGAAGATTGCGCTGTTCTTTATTGGCATCGGCATATGTTGTGTCGAAAACGACCAGATCTGCCTCATACATGATTACTGTATCGTTTCTCCAGGCACGGTTCGCCATGTAGTGGCATTCAAAAATGTAACCAGTCGGAATCAGCTGCTTCCCCTTGCAAGACACAATAGTACCGCCAGGAAGTATCCCGAGTTGTTGCATGCTCGCATCATAGAAGTACGAATTTGTCACCACTATCCCCCATGGATATCCTGGATCCCCGTTCAGCGCTGAGAGCGGATCGACATTCAATGGTTCTTTGGGTTCCGTTTTATCCTCGACAATGGGTTCGGTCAACACTTCCTCTTTGTCGTCCGTGACAGCGGCACCCGATTCTGGCTGCTCCTGAACGGCAGCGGATACAGATTCTTCCGCTACTGTTGCTGCGCTTTCTAGCTCTTCCGCAGTGTCCGCAATGCTGTCCACAGCAACTGCGCGGGTATTTTCAATTATTGGAATTGCAGTGTCTGGCAGCCTCTCTACTGCCTCCACCGCCGTCTTAGCATAGTTTGCAGAAGTCCGCGCTATTTTCGCGTAAACATCCGGGGACTTAATCTTTAAAACTGGAAGACCGAACCAGACA
>CAYOPG010000022.1:0-3105 GCA_964405775.1 uncultured Lentisphaerales bacterium | reverse complement strand
TTTCGCGTAAACATCCGGGGACTTAATCTTTAAAACTGGAAGACCGAACCAGACACCCAGAATTAGAATGACTGCAATCGATATCATGGTCAAGATGAATTTTCCGTTACTCATAATGCCGTACCTGTTTTCGGTGTCTAGTTATTCGCCTTTGATTATGTTGTCAAGCATGCTGCCGATGCTCGAAATGGATGCGTCAGTAGCCATCCTGTTGTTACTGCGCATCATCGCCCCTAAGTCCTCCGCCTCCTCTTTTTCCAACTTAGAACCGGTTTTGGCCGGAAGCGCGAGCGATATTCTGTCGCCATCTATAGCCTTTACAACGACATCAATTTCAGAGCCATGTGGGTATTTAGCCTCCATTTTGGCGACCATATTCCCACCCCGCTCTATTTCGCATTCACCGACGTGCAGCAAACCCGTTTTATCCTCCGAGAGTTTGACAAAGACACCGAAATCACGCACTCCATCGACAATTCCCTTCAAATGCGATGCCGTGGCAATCTCCCCTGGTGACAGAGACTGTATGCGCTTGTCCACCACTTTGAGCGATATGCGCTTGCGCTCCTCATCCACGGAATCAATCTGAAGATCAAGAACGTCGCCCTCCTTAACACACTCGCGCGGGTGCGTGATGCGCCTACCTCCTCCAAGGCGCGATATAGGAACAAGCCCCTCCACGCCAGGCTCAAGTTGCACGAACACTCCAAAAGGCATGAGCTTCACTACCGTGCCGGATACGTAACTACCAGAACCGAACTTGCCAATATACTCGTACCACGGGTCGGAGGATGTGGCTCGTAGACTGAACGAAAACTTGTTGTTATCCCAGTCTATCGAAATTACCTGAACATTGACAGCCTGTCCTTCTGAAAGAATATCATCAGGCTTGACCGTTCGATCCCATGAAATTTCTCGAATCGGGATCAACCCCTCCACACCACCGATGTCGACGAATACCCCGAATGGCATGAGCTTCGTTACAACGCCGTCACACAAATCACCCTCTCTGAGTTCTGCCTTCAACGCCTCTCGCTTATCTGCACGGTCACGCTCCAGCACTGCCCTGTGACTAACCACTAGCGTGTGCTCTTCCGGCTCAAATTCAATAACTATAAATGTCGTCGACTTCCCAACAGGAGATTCTTCGTCATCAGAGCGCCGGTAAAGTGATACTTGTGAGAACGGACAGAATGCGCGCTGCCCAGCAATTGACACTTCGTATCCGCCATTTATTTCCTTTTCGTACTTGCCTTCAAGCGGAAGCTGTGTGTCATAAGCTTGCTGAATAGACTGATTTACAGCCGCGTCCGACCCGCCAATGACTGCGGAAAGCCGTGCCGCGCCATCACGTACCTCAACGAAGTATGCCTCTATATAATCGCCCTCCTCCGGTAAATCTTTGTCGGCAGGCCATTGGTCAATATCTATGATTCCCTGCATCTTGGAGTTTAAATCCACGACTATGACGTCTATACCGACAGATACCACGACGCCGCTAACCTTCTCCCCCGGGTCAAAACCTCTGCGCATTGTCTCAAGCTGAGCGTCGATTTCGCCCATTAACTCGGCCATCGCGCTTGATTTTTTTCTTTTTGGCGTTAGCATTGCAATCAGACCGCGTTAACGCGCAGAGGCATTATGACGTAAAGGAACGGAATGTCGCTTTTTATAAGCCCTGGGCTGGACTCGTTGTTCAACTCGATCTGCACATCGTCGCTTGTAAGGAACCTGAGCGGATCCCTCATGAATTTGGGATTAAATATAACTGTCAGGGGTTCCCCGGTGTACTTTATTGCAACAGTGTCCACCGCCTCGCCTATTTCTGGGGAATTCACAGCAATAGTCAATATGTTATTTTCGAAAGTGAGTCGCATCGCATTCGTCTCATTCGCCGTCGAGGCTTGAATTCGGCGCAAGACGGCAAGCAGCTCTTCGCGATTGACAGTTATTACGTTTGAACAGTTGTTAAACACCACCTGCTTGTAGTTTGGATACGGGCCGGCGAGCAACTTGCAACACAAAAACATGTCTGCGTACTCTAGTATTAGCTGCTTGTCCTTTAAGCTTATCTTTAGCTGACCTTCGTCACCCAGGGAACGCATAAGCTCGGCAACAGCACGCGGGGGTAACACAATATCGCGGTTGTTCTCAACCGGGAAATCCACTTCAGCCTCGTAGAGCGCCAACCTGCGCCCATCTGTGGCTACGCATATTAGCTTGCCGTTCTCGAAGCTTAGGAGCACGCCTGTCAAAACCGCTCTAGAATCGTCTGAGGCAGCCGCGTAATGCGTTTTTTTAAGCATATCGCGGAATTTCCCCTGATCGATAACGTACGAAATCGCACTTTCCGTAGTAGGAGCCGCGGGAAAGTCACGTGCAGACATACCGTTGATCTTTGATTTGTAAGAACCACACCGCATGTTTGCTACGTGGTCTTCGTCCACCTCGATAGATACGATACCATCGTCCAATTCTCTCACGATACTCGTAAGATTTTTGACAGGGAGGGTCACCTTCCCCTTTTCCTTTACATCAGCTTCACAACTGCAACGCATGGTCATTTCCAAGTCAGTAGTCGTAAATGTAAGCGCCCCCTCGTCTGCCTCAATCAATACGTTTGAAAGCACCGGAACCGCAACTTTGGCGCCAACCACGTTCTGCACTGTTGATAGAGCTTCGAATAACTTTGACTTTGGTACCTTGAATTTCATGATGTCTAATCCACTTTTTTAAACCAACCACCCTAATCCTGGAAAATACTGACTACCTAATCTAGTAATAATAAGTAATATCCTTAAATAGAGTAATAGTAATAGAGGTGGGAATAACCTTTGCTAAAATAGCACAAGCCATTGATAATGAAGTATTTAAGCCGTATAAAAACCTGTTCGTAACTCTGACATTAATTGTTCACAAGCCCGTACCTGCTGACATGCCGTCGACTTATTCACAGTTATCAACTCACATACTTCATTTTGCTTACAAATTTGCCAACAATAACGGAGACGGAACCCCGCCAACAAAAAACACCCGTTTCTTGTAGTTCTAATAGTGCAGTTTTTTCGGCAATTTGTCAAGAATGTTTCACCGAATGAACTTATT
>CAYOPG010000021.1:0-30559 GCA_964405775.1 uncultured Lentisphaerales bacterium | reverse complement strand
CGTGGGTTCCAGCTAGGTGGCTGAATTAAAATCAAGCCTATGGGATGCTAGTGCATCACAAACGAAAGGCACACCAATATGAAATCTCTAAACCTTAACATCCTACGCACACGCACGGCATGTGGCCGCGCTGCCGCTGAATTCGGAGCCGAACGAATCCGCAAGGCACTCAAAGAAAAAGGCGAGGCGCGCGTGATTCTCGCGACCGGAGCCTCGCAGTTTGAAATGCTGAAAGCACTGCTGACCCAAGAGAACATAGACTGGAGCCGCATAACCATGTTCCATCTCGACGAATATGTTGGCTTGCCGATCTCTCACCCCGCATCATTCCGTCAGTATCTTTGGAAGCGCTTCGTCTCTAAGCTCCCCCTACCCCCCGCTGCTTTCCACTACATCAATGGTGAGGGCGTTGCCGAGGCCGAATGCGCTCGCGTGGGCAAGCTTATCAAAGCCGCGCCGATTGATGTGGCATTTGTGGGAATCGGCGAAAACGGACACCTGGCGTTCAATGATCCGCCAGCTGATTTCAAAACGAAGAAGCCGTACCTTGTCGTCGATCTCGACACCGCCTGCCGCAAGCAGCAGCTCGGCGAAGGCTGGTTCAAGACTCTGGCAGACGTGCCTAAGCAGGCCATATCTATGTCGATAAGCCAAATCATGTCGGCCAAGACCATCGTCTGCACCGTCCCTGACGAACGCAAAGCTAAGGCGGTAAAAGACTGCATAGAAGGCGAAGTAACAAACATGCATCCCGCGTCCATACTGCAGAAACACGCCGATACGGCCTTCTTCATGGACAAGCCCGCCGCTTCTCTGCTTAACACAAAAAATAATTGGAACTGGAACTCAAGCCCGATTTCGGTAATGTCCGTAGGCGCTGGGGTCGACATTGGCGAGGTGAATCCACAGATCGCCCGCCAATGCGGATAGTGATCCCGAAACCGGGTCTTGATGTTGCGGATAAATACGTTTCCGCCCAGAGTGCTTCTGGTGGGCGAAATCAGTTGAACGCATTCGTGTGTTCAGGACCGTATGCGACGGCCATCTAGTGGTCTCGGGCACAAATCTTCAGGAAGGCCTCGACGCCTTGTTCTCGATTCGCGGCACAGTAAGGCTTCAGGTAGACTTAATCGAGCGATCTGCGAATGGAATGTCACAATGACACAGTCGACTGCAGTTTATGACTTACACCTCCACTCCCTATGGAGTTATGACGCTACTGCGTCCGTTGCGGCTTATTTCAAGGCCGCGCGCCGACTGGGCGTCCGTTGCATCGCCATAACGGATCACCACCTGGCCGATGGCTTGGACGAGGTAAAAAACACGATGCTCGACTACCCTGAAATTCGTGCTATCCGTGCCCCGGAAATTACTGTTGAAACTAAATACGGTCCAATCGACCTGCTCTGCTATGGGGTGCAGGATCCCATCCCTCCGGTACTAGAGGAGGTTTTCAACTTATATAGATGGTGGCAGCGTGAATATGGAGCGGCAATAAGCGAAGGAATGAGAGCTCTGGGGTTTTCGTTCAACGAGGAACAAAGACTTGAGTTACTTGCCACCTACCGCCCTGCTCGAGCGATAGCTGCACAAGGCGCGACGCATGTCAGCAACCAAGTGCTCCGCGATCATTTCCTCGCCAAAGGTTTTATAAGTTCTCCGGAAGAGTACGGGCAATTGATGCGACAACTTGGAGAGAAAGTCGGTTTCCCGCCTTACCCTTCAGTTTCCGAGGTCGTGCCAGCGTTGAAAAAAGCGGGATGCCTGATCGTGATAGCTCACCCGTATCGATATTTTTCGGGATACGATCTGACGCGTATTGATGCCCTCCGTGAAATATGCGGGCTGGACGGAATCGAGTGCGCACATCCCAACGTTCCGGCGGAATACGGCAAACGCTACTGCGAATATTGTGATCTTCACGGCCTTGTACCGACAGGCGGTTCGGACTGCCATGACGAATCTAGCATTGAAGAGTATTTTGCAAGGCACAACGGCCCGACATGCTGGCTAGACAAATTCTTGAACGCCCTCGACGGAAGGTAATATCAGGCCGCTCAGTAAACCGCTACGCGAGCCTGACGAAGCGCTTTCTGGTAATCCTCCGGCAGAGGGCCATCCGTGACAAGGGCGTTTACATTGCGGATACGCGCGAATGTATAGGGCATGCTGCTTTTCAGCTTCGTGGAATCCATGAGCACCACAACTTGTTGCGCACGACGGATCACAAGACGTTTTAGCTCCGCCTCATAGTAGTCGCCACACGAGAAACCGCTCGTAAGCGAAAATGCACTGGCTGCCATGAAGGCGATCTCGATATTGAGCGTCTTAACATATTCCACTGCGTTGAAGCCTGAGAGAGTAAGTGTGTCGCGGTTAAGCTGTCCGCCCGTCAGATTTATTTTGACGCCGTGGTTTTTGGCAAGCTCAAGCGCAATATTGGGCGCGGGAGTCAGTACAAAAAGGGGTTGATCGGGCAGACGCTGCGCGAAGCACATGCATGTGGTTCCAGAATCTATGTAGATAGATCGTCCGGAATGTATAAGCCGTGCGGCCTTTTCTGCTATATCGAACTTCGCAGCAGTGTTGGCAGCCTGCCGCTGAGTGTAGGCCGCCTCTTTCAAAATTGATAGTTGTGCGACCGACTTGGCACCCCCACGAATCCGAACAATGGTGCCATCCCGCTCAAGGTACTCAAGATCACGTCGGATAGTCATGCTTGAAACCTCAGGTGATCGCTCATGCAACTCCTCTAGGGTAACCTCCCCCTTCGACTGTATGTACTGGCTGATATTTGCACGGCGCTCTGATGGGTTTTTCGCGTTCATTCTCATGTTGTTTTTATGTTATTTTAAACTGATTAAACATTCTACCACAACACATGATTGCAGACAAGAAGAGGTTTTATTATGAAGCAAACACTTGATCTCCAAGGATTTGAATATATATATTACTATTTCTGGCAAACGCCCGAGGCTTAGCGTGTTACTAATGTCATTTACTGCGAAAATTCTGGAAGTGGATGCAAGTTCATGACATTTTTATGTTAACAATTCACACCGGGTATGATACTATGCGGCATTTCAGAGACCACAAGAGTCCAAAAGGCAGAGAGGAAACCATTTATGAAAACAAAAGCAGTCAGACTTTACGGCAAGCGCGATCTTCGTCTTGAGACTTTTCAACTCCCAGCGATCAAGGACGACGAAATTCTCGCAAAGGTTATTTCGGACAGTATATGCATGTCATCATACAAAGCGGCCGAGCAGGGAGAGGATCACAAGCGAGTGCCCAAGAACGTAGCCACAAATCCTATCATTATCGGCCACGAATTCTGCGGCGTGATAGTTGAGGTAGGTGCCAAATGGGCTCATGAGTTCAAGCCCGGCGACAAGTTCGCGATTCAGCCCGCCATGAACCATCCGGACAACGTGTATGCTGCACCGGGATATTCCTTTGAATACATCGGGGGCTCGGCGACTTACGTGGTAATCCCCTCAAAAGTCATGGAACGCGACTGCCTCCTTCACTACGAAGGCGATGCTTTCTATTTTGGTTCTTTGGGCGAACCAATGTCATGCATCGTTGGCGGGTTCAACGTCAACTATCACTACGCGCGCCCTGGTAGCTATGAGCACAAGATGGGCATATTCGAAGGCGGCAATATGGCGATGCTTGCCGGTGTGGGGCCGATGGGTCTGGGAGCCATCGACTTCGCGGTTCACGGTCCTCGCCGTCCTAAACTACTAGTCGTGACTGATATAAATCAAGAGCGTCTGAAGCGCGCCGAATCTATTTATTCCCCTGAGGACGCCGCCCGCAACGGTGTCAAACTCGTTTATATGAACACAACGGGAGTCTCGGATGTCGTCGCAGAGTTGATGAAACTGACGGATGGCAAAGGCTACAACGATGTGTTCGTGTTCGCCCCAGTCGCCCCGGTCGTCGAGCAGGGCAGCGCCATACTCGGGTACGACGGATGTCTCAACTTCTTCGCCGGCCCCACTGATCCGACCTTCAGCGCTAAATTAAACTTCTACGACGTCCACTACAATCTCACGCACGTTGCGGCAAACAGCGGCGGCACGACCGAGGATCTGATCGAAGCTTTAGACGTGATGGCAAAGGGTCTGGTGGATCCATCAGCGATGATCACCCACGTGGGCGGACTCGACAGCGTAATCGAAACTACCCTTAACCTACCAAGCATTCCGGGCGGCAAGAAGCTCATATACACACATATCAGCATGCCTCTCACAGCGATTGCCGATTTCGAAAAACTAGGTTCAGAAAACAAAGTTTTAGCTAAACTTGCGCAGATCGTGGCTGCAAACAACAACATCTGGTGCGCTGAAGCTGAACAATACCTGCTTGCAAACGCGAAGGCAATTTAGAGCTTTAAGCGTCAGCAAAGTCCAGGTGCCGAGACCCATGGGAGACACGATGAAATATGCTATAACAACATTACTCGCCGCGTTCTTTTTATCCGACACTCTGGTCTTTGCAGATATGCAGACATGGACGGATACTGCAGGAGTTTCGATTGAGGCCGAATACGCCGGGCGCGACGGCGACATGATAAAGCTCCGCGATGCAAGTGGACGCGAGGCATCCTTTAAGATAACCACTTTTTCCACTGAGAGCCAGGCTCAAATTCCACCTGAAATAGACAAGCCGAATGATCCAATACCAACCACAGCTCCATCTGTTAAAGCAAAACCAAAACCTGTTGGCGCAATAGACCTGCCGTCCGAGGACGATATAGCCAATTTCAAGAGAGATTTCACTAACGAGGACGGCAGCATTTTGAGATTTAGAGCGAACATCGGACCGAAACGGCTTACAAACGACGAAAAAGAGTCTACCTATAAGTCAGGAAGGATCTTGTACCGCATCACTTGTAATTTCACGCGCATCTCCAAAAGTGGATCGAAGACTGTCGAAAGAAATGTGGGAGGCAGTGTGAATATAGTAGTGCTGGATCCCACAGGTGATACAATTTTCTCAAAAAAGGTCAGTCTCTCTGGACTCTCAAGCAAAGACGGCGGAAAGAGCGGACTTTTCGGAGAGGTAAAAAAATCCGGCAAATACACTGCCTACATCTGGATTGAGTATCAGCAGCAGCTTTTCGGAACAGTCGACACCACAGACCTAAAGAAGACTGCAAAACCTATTTGGATGAGATAGGGGAATCCACCTTGACAACCTCTCCGACATCCGGCTGGAGAACGATACGGAAAGCGCTTCCCTCTACTGGGAAAGGTTTCCCTGATACAGCGTCTCGGGCGTAGGGTTCTGGTATGCCGGGGATTGACACCCGGATATCCGCCGCCTCTTTGCCTCGGTTGAACAGCATGAGGCCATGAGAGCCGTCAGCCGTCTCCGCATGAGTTATTTCAATGCCCTCCGCATGCTCGCCGGTGGCAGAGTCCACACCCTGACACGAAGGGTTAACTCCCGCCTCTTCCGAAAGGATTCGAGGCAAAATAGCCATTGAGCCAGAAAAGCGCACGACCGCTCCCTTTCCAACGCGAAGTGTATGCGGTTTCAAATCCGTGACTTCAACCTCATTAGTACTTGATGATGCAAATGACAAAGCATTTGTCTCCGTGCGCCCGTATTCGTTCATGACCAGTGCGCCGGGAGAGATCAGCAAGATGCCGCCGTTCAAAGTGAATTCATGCAACAGTCTCGGAGTGTCGGCATATGTTGCATACGAGGAGTCGGCAACGACTATTGCTTTCAGGCCATTTGTAGACGATGTGCCGAGTTGTTCTTCTAAAATCACCGCGTTTTTTATATGCGCGAACGACAGGGCGTTTACGGCCGCCTCGTCAGACATTCCGGCGGCGACCTCACGGGCAGCAGAAGTGGCGGAGAGCCTGTGCGATGGCCGTGAAGACAAGACGGCGACCTGCGTTCCCCTCTGGATATTTGGTACGGTGAAAACATCGCGAACCGCCAGAATTGTTTTTTTCGCATCGCGTATTCCCGTCAAAGCCTCGGTGGGAACGGAGTACGGATTCATGAAGTGATCCGGGTTTTTGGCAGCGTAAGCCATGCCTGCTTTTTCGGTCTCCACCGAGTCGAGCACCGTCGAGCCGTAGGCGTTGCGCGTGTAACGAATCCACTCGCGAGCTCCGCGCCTCCACTCCCTGACGTATGAGCCGGCGTAGCCGTTTGCAAGTTGTGACAGGATGGCGTTGCGCGTATCGGACGCCGATTGGCCGATAATGACATCGGGCGACAAAACAGGTTTGCCATCCGCAATCGCCAGCATATATTTTGAACAAAACAGCGGGTTGTCTGCGTTTGCAGGGGCGCAGAGGATCTGCATGGCGCGAGCAGCGGCGTAATGGTCTATACCGGCTGTGCGAATGGTATGCGGCTGAAAACAGACCGCAGCGTTAGTGTTCCCTGTGGCTGTCCTTATCTCTACGACAGAGGTTTCAGACAGTTCGGAGAATTTCGTTTCAAGGAACTTCGTGTACTCGATATATGCGGCGACATTGTTTGTAGCCGTCGCCTGCTGACGAACTTGCGTGAAAGTACGGAAATTGGTTCCGAGCTTTTTGTTCAGCGTGTTCACATCAACATACTTTTTTGTAATGTAGTTGCTGAAAGCACGAGTGGCCGCGGGACTGACATCGAAGAAATCGGCGTCGGCGAAAATCCGGAAAGCGAATGGGGTTGCCCCGATCTCCGCGTAATATGCCGCGTCGGTGCGCCATATCGTTTTCCACAACAGGACTCCCTCTGGTGTGACAACGCTGTACGGCACTCCGTGCGCCGAACCTTCGAACCAGCATCTTTCACTGGGGTTAACGTCCTCCATCACGGGGAAATTAGCATGGGAGTAGTCTTCGATTGCGAGGTCTCCTAAAATCGGAAGACCTGAACCGATGATGCGGCTCAACGCCGCCATGTTGCGCTTTGGCAAGGCGCGCGGGCGGTATATTTTTCTCCAGGCGCGCTGTGGCACAATGCCGAACGAGTCAATTCCAATCCGCTGGGAATCGGTGTAGTCCGGAAGAGTTTCGTAAGCCCATGCGTTTGCCTGATCGTAGCCTGTAGTTTTAACACCAGCGTCGCGGTCGGCGCCTTCGTGTATCACCGAGCCTATTATGAACCAAGGAACGCCATTGGCGAAGATTGCGCCATTCAGCGTTTCAATAGTAGCGTTTTGAGGAAATTTTTCATCCTCCGAAAGCGAATCTGGCTCGGGGAAAGTACCAGAAAACGCAGGAACACACAAACACAATCCGCACAATATCAAAAATTTTTTAGAAAGGGTATTGAACGACATTGCAACGTTTCCAATGTATAACAAGTATCGCATTGTGTGACCAGAGCAAATCAGTCAAAATGTATTGACGGTTTTGTTTCGATCACAGTACGGCGAACAAGCAGAGAGCCTATGGGTCTGCTAAGTCCGAGCTGCATGCTGTCCACAGTTTTGCCGCTTGTTATTACTGTGTACATATCGAAGAACACTACCTCATACCCTGATTCATGTCGGTATGTTATGTGTCGCTGCAGCCCAACCTGCCGCCCGTCATGAATAATTGTCTCAGTCTTATCAGAACGAGGCAGATCGGCCAATCCGTATGCATCTAAAAACGTCTTTATGAAATCTGCGTTTGATAGAGCGACGGATGAGAACAAAGCATCGACCGTCGAGTTGTCGAGGAATATGCTTTCTACTGCGCCCGCCTCGTCAGCAACAACCTCGATCGCCAACCCGTCTTTTATCTGCTTACCTCCGTCTTTCCCCTCGGTTACGTACAAGAGTGTGCCGCCGCGACCAACCTCCGAAAGCAACTTTTCAAGTGTAAACACCGCGTCATCGATCGGCATACCAAGATACAGTCCCTTGAAAACGAGTTCACCCCCTCGTGCTGCTTCTCTGCGGGCTTCGATTGCCTCTGGCTCTGCCTTAATAGTTGCGAGCCGCGATGCAGCCTTTTCGCTCCCCTGCTCTGCCGCGCGGGCGTACCATTCCGCCGCCTTTGCCGTATCGCGAGTCACACCGATACCGAGCTCAAGGCGGGTGGCATAGGTGAACTGGGCGTATTCGTCGCCGCTTTCAGCAGCCTTCGCGTAAAGCTCCGTTGCCGTCGCGGGCGAAAGCGCCACCCCGTACCCTTTATCAAAGCATTCGGCAAGCTTGATCTGCCCTTCGGCATGCCCCTGCTCAGCAGCCACCATGAACCATTCGGCAGCATTAACGGGATTGGCGGGAATTCCCCTGCCCAGTTCAAAACATCTGCCCATCGCAACCTGAGCGCGTGCATCGCCCTGTTTCGCCGCTCGAGAGTACCACAGAATCGCGGCGTCGTAATCGACAGGAACCCCTATACCATGTTCGTAGCAAGTGCCAAGGCTGTACTGTGCAACGGGCAGGTCCTGCCGAGCCGCCCGCTTGTACCAATCGACAGCCTTCAGGAGATCTTTCTCTATCCCCGATCCGGTTTCATAACTTGCTGCGATGTTATACTGTCCTTTTGCGTTACCTTGCCGCGCAGACTTCATGAAATACGCTGCGGCTTTCTCCAGATCTATATCCGTTCCGGTTCCTTCAGTGTAGTATACGCCCAACAGGTTCTGAGCTTCGGCATAGCCCTGCTCGCTGGCAGCAAACGCCCATACAAAGGCCTTGTCTGGCCTTTTCTTAAGGCCGGAGCCTTCGCTGTACATCCTCGAAAGCCAGTACTGCGCTGCGGGGTGTTGTTCAGCGGCCGCCACGTAGAAAAGTCTGGCGGCCTTCGTATATTCAGAAACATCTCCCCCACTCTCACCAATGGCGTGGAAAAGTTTGGCGACCTCTACCCTGTCGTTGTTGTTACCGGTTTTCAATACCATCTCGTAGTCATTGGTGCCGTAGGCTACGGCCGCAACGGCTCTGGAAACAAATGCCACCGTGATTATGGCGGTTTTTATCGTCCCAATCCTCATATATCGATCCTCCATAGAAACGCGTTAAATTCCGAGGTGATTACAGCAATAAATGTGCCTAACATTCAACCGCACCAGCGTTTATTTTACCAAGACATTCCCCGTTTTTCATGGTGTTTTTCGCTATAAGCCGTTGTCATTGGGAAAGTCAAACAATTATACATCCACTTGACTAACACAGAATTTGTTTAATCATGATTTTGTCTGTTGCGGGGACTCTCCGTGAATCACAGATTTTAGAAGCGGTTTTGGACCTTGTGAATTGGTCGAGTTTTTCTGTTTTAAAAAGCACAATGGTTTTATCGCGTTGCTTTATGAACGCTTCGCAGAGCGCCCAGGCAACGCCCATTTTCACGTAATATCCTTCGTGTTTGGTGTCAATGAGCACCTTTAGAGAGCGGTCAATCTGCTCTGGTCCAAGAAGGTATAGAAGGATCATGACCACAGCAAAGCGGATTTCGAACTCGCGCCCGCTTGCCAAATGCGGCTGAATTAGCTTCCAAGTGCCTTCGGCATCCCTGCCCGATTTTTTGAGGGCAGAACAAAAAAGGTCGCATTCCGCCCAGTTTGATAGCTGTGGCACTGCAGCGTGAATGTACCTGTGGCGCATCTCTTCATCAATTTTCGCTTTAGCGATTACCAAGAGGCGTACCATCCTTTCTTCGTGGAAGGCACCTTTTCCCGACAGTGTCAGGAAGTCCTCAAAATCTCCTTTTAATATTTCAGTGGTTAGTTTATGGATGTGCGGCATCCGCACGCCGAGGACGTTGTCCGCACCGGGTGTAAGACGGGACGAGAATTCCCCGTAAGAGGGTTCTGCGAGTTGTTCTAACCTGAATCCGAGTTCTTGAGGCGTCACGAGATGATTACCCATCGAGATTTTTCATATGCTACGTATCTGTTATTGGCAGAGCATTCTGAAGCAGAATTCATGGTTTTGTCAATCCGCATGAACGACAACAAAATTGATTTCTATTGAAAGAAACGCCGCGGCGTGGTAAATTACTCAGGCATCACAGACACGGAACAAACGAGCGTTTTCAAATGACTAGCAGCATTATTTTATCAGGAGTAGGTGGGCAGGGAATCATACTGGCCGCCAAAATAATCGCAGAGGCTGCCAAGATCTGCGGTTTCCCTGTATGCTCTAACGAGATACATGGAATGGCGCAACGCGGCGGCTCTGTAACTGCCCAAGTGCGTTTTGGCGACGGGGTGTGCAGCCCGCTTATACTTGAAGGCACGGCAGATGTACTGGCTTCGCTTGAACACATTGAAGCTCTTCGCTGGGCGCACTTCCTTAAACCGGGAGGTACCGCGGTGGTTTCTAAACAAAGTATAATTCCCGTGACGGTCTCATCTGGCGGCGCAACTTATCCAAAAGATGTGGAGGAGCGCCTTAATGCGGTATTTCCTAGTCTGAAATACTATGATTGCGTATCAAAGGCTGTGGAGATGGGAGATTCGCGCTTTGCGAACTCAATCCTTACAGGCATGGTATCTTCAGCCCTGACTCTTGAACTTGACGCATGGCACAAGGCACTCGAAGCTCGCATCCCGGGAAAAATGTTGTCAAAAAACATGGAGGCTTTTGATTTCGGTCGTACGATCTAAAAGGCAACACATGAATACAGAAATTAATTTCTTCAACGAAAAAGCAGAGACAATGTCTCAAGACGAGCTTTCCGCCCTGCAGAACGCAAAACTGCGCGAAACAGTGCAGTACACAGCATCACACAGTGAATTTTTCAGTTCAATTTTCAAGGAAGCCGGCATCGATCCTTTGAGCTTCCGCGGTATTGAAGACCTGCACGCCCTCCCCTTTATGAGCAAGGATGATTTCCGTTGCCAATATCCGCTGGGGATGTCGTGCGTGGATAAATCGAAGCTCGCCGAGATGCACATGTCGAGCGGCTCCACGGGCACGCCTGTTGTCATGGCATATACGACCGCCGACCTAGACCAGTGGGCTGAATGCATGGCGCGTTGCTACGTGATGGCTGGCGCTTTTAAAGGCGATGTATGCCAAATCACCCCGGGATTCGGTCTTTTTAACGGCGGCTTCGGGTGCTACCACGGAGCGAGGAAGGCGAACTTGTTTGTACTGCCTTGCGGCCCCGGCAACACGGCGCGCCAGATCAAGCTCGCAAAGGATTTCGGGACGCGCGTGATCACTGGCGTGGTATCCTACGCAATTCGTATCATGGAGATGCTCGATGAAACAGGGCAAGAACTACCCGACCTGAAATTAGGCATGTTCGGTGCGGAGACTTTCTCGGAATCTATGAGAGAGCGCATAACCGATGCGCTTGGCATTGACGTGTTTGACATATACGGTATGACCGAAACCGGAGGCATCGGCACACTCGGCATGGACTGCCCAGCACATTGCGGCATACACGTCTGGGAGGATCAGTACATCACGGAAATAGTCGACCACGAAACACGCAGAGTCATGCCCGATGGCGAATTCGGCGAAGTGGTGGTGACATCCCTAACCCGTGAAGCAATACCTGTGATCCGCTTCAAGACCGGCGACCTAAGCCGCATAATATCACGTGAAAAATGCGCATGCGGCAGAACGCACGTTCGTCTGGACAAGATATCCGGTCGCCTTGACGACATGCTCATAATCTCAGGTGTGAACTTCTTCCCTTCGCAGGTTGAACAATCGCTTATGAAAATCCCAGGGGTGCTGCCTAACTACCGGCTCATCGTCGAAGACCATGACGGCATCAAGCACCTTCACGTAGATGTCGAGGCCGAACAGGGCGTCACCGGATTCACTGTCGCAAAACAACTAAAGGAGGATCTCGGGTTCACGCCCGACGGTGATGTTCACGCGCCCGGCACACTCCCGCGCGCCGACGGCAAGGCGAAGCGCGTCTTCTACGGCGAAGCGCCGGCAATAGTAAGACAGTAAGTTGCAGATAATTTGAAAGGATAAAACCATGGACTACCTATCACCGGAAATCACAAAACTAACCTCGGGCTCATCAATGATCCGCAAGATGTTCGAGGCGGGCATCGAACTGAAAAAAAAGTATGGTGACGCCAATGTCTACGATTTCAGTCTGGGCAATCCGGACCTCGCACCGCCACCAGCCGTCAAGAAAGCGTTGGAACAAATCGCCGAGACTCTGGACCGGCCATTCGCAATCGGCTATATGCCCAATGTCGGCTATCCTGAAACACGCGCCGCACTCGCAAAAAAAATCTCTGAAGAGCAACGCACAGAGACTCCGGCATCGAACGTGATCGTTACATGCGGAGCTGCCGGGGGGCTCAACATCTTTTTCCGCGCCGTGCTTTCGCAGGGAGACGAAGTTATCTGCCCCAGCCCGTATTTCGTTGAATACGGATTCTACTGCGGCAACTTCGGCGGCAAGCTTGTCCCTGTCAACACGAAGCTTCCAGATTTCTCGCTGGACGTCGAGGCAATGGAACGGGCCATAACTCCAAAAACGAGAGCTGTAATCATCAATTCGCCGAACAATCCAACTGGCCAGATCTATTCCCGCGATGAAGTTGAAGCGCTAGCCAAAGTTCTTGATAAACACTCAACTATAAACGGCCGTCCAATTTACTTGGTATCCGACGAACCATACCGGTTCCTGAACTTCGACAAAGTCGAAATCCCGTCCGCATTCGAAGTATACGACGCTTCCGTCGTTATTGGATCTTTCTCCAAGAGCCTCTGTCTAGCCGGCGAGCGCATCGGTTACGTAGCCGTCAATCCCGCGTTTGAAGGCGCGGCAGACATAATGAGCGGACTCATTCTCACCAACCGAATTCTCGGTTTTGTGAACGCTCCCGCGATCGCGCAGAAAATCTTACAGACGAGTGTAGACAGCGAAGTTGACGTCGGGATCTACGCGCGCCGCCGCGACCTTATGGCAAAGGTACTAGACGGTGCCGGAATCGAATACACTCTGCCACGCGGAGCTTTCTACTTCTTCCCGAAATCCCCTGTTGCCGACGAGAAGGTCTTCATAGAGGCTCTCGTAAAAGAGCGCGTGCTGGCAGTGTCCGGCAGCGGCTTTGGCATGCCGGGATTCATTCGTCTCGCATTCTGCGTCGATGATAAAACAATCGAAAATTCGGCGGAATCCTTTAAACGCGCAGCCGCTGCCGTGAGATGAACGGAAAGAGAACCGAAATGTATGATTCAGAATCAAAGTTGCTCTCCGGCAACGAGGCGATTGCGCTCGGCGCATACGAAGGTGGTGTTGGTGCCGCCTTCGGATACCCTGGCACACCCTCAACTGAAATTCTGGAGACGCTCGTCAAATATTCAAGCAGCGACTTATACTGCGAATGGTCTCCAAATGAGAAAGTAGCGCTCGAAGCCGCCGCAGGCGCTTCGGTTGCGGGAGCGCGCAGCATCGTGACGATGAAATGCGTCGGCCTTAACGTCGCGGCAGATCCGCTGATGACGCTCTCGTACACTGGAGTTGTCGGAGGTCTGCTGATATGCGTCGCTGATGATCCGGGGCAGCACTCGTCACAGACGGAACAAGACACCCGTCATTACGCCCGCCTCGCGAAGGTCCCGATTCTTGAACCGGCCAATTCCGCCGAGGCGCGTGATTTCATGCTGCTCGGCTTCGAACTTTCCGAGAAGTACCAATGCCCCGTCATAGTGCGCACAACCACTTGCGTCAGCCATTCTCGCAGCATTGTTGTCCCCGGCGAACGCCGGAAGGCGAACTCCGTCAAATTCGTTAAAAACAACCCTCGCTTTATTCCATTACCAATATGGGGACGCAAATTGCGGCGCAACTTGGAAGAGCGCCTTGACAAGCAATCAGTCGACGCCTCATGCGACGAGAATTTAAACCGAATTCTCGAAGGAGGCGATGAGCTCGGCATCATCTCAAGCGGTGTCACGGCGCTACACTGCCGTGAAATATTTCCTGAGGCACGGATTCTCAAACTCGGCTGGTCCTTCCCCTTTCCTGACGCGTTGTTTCGAAAGTTCTCTTCCGGTGTAAAACGCCTGATTGTAATTGAAGAAGGGGATCCGATAGTGGAAGAACACGTGAAATCCCTCGGCATCTCCTGCGATGGCAAGAATCTGGTTCCACGTTGCGGAGAGATAACTCCTGCACGCGTCTTTGAAATTCGCGAAAAACTTTGTGGCAGAGTCCCCACCCTGCCACAGCCCGTTGCGCAGTCTGCAGACTTGCCGGGCAGGCCTCCGATTCTTTGCCCCGGATGTCCACACCGCGGACTTTTCCTTGCGCTTGGCAAGTTTGACGTGATTGTAACTGGCGACATTGGCTGCTACAGCCTCGGTGTTTTCCCGCCGCTTGACCGTACGGACACGATGCTCTGCATGGGCGCAGGATTCACGATGGCGCACGGCATGGAAAAAGCGGGCGAGGCCAGAAAAATCGTCGGTATAGTAGGTGACTCCACGTTCTTTCATTCAGGTATCACAGGATTGATCGATATCGTCTATAACAAGGGCGCTTCCACGCTAGTGGTAGTGGACAACCGTATAACAGCAATGACCGGACATCAAGAGCATCCGGGCACGGGTGTCACGCTTATGGGAGAAGGGACGAAGGCCGCATCAATCGAGGCAATCGCCCGAGCATCCGGCATTGAACGCATACAAGTCTGCAATCCATACAACCAGCCTAAACTAATTGAGATATTCAAGGAAGAATTAGCGGCAGATGAACCGTCGCTAATCATCTCTCGTGCGCCTTGTCCATTGCATGTAAAAAAACGTATAAGTAACCAGCGCACCATAGATGCAGACAAGTGCAAAAACTGCCGTGCCTGTTTGAAGTGCGGTTGTCCTGCGATTGAATGCTACGGCAAAGAGCCTCCCAGTATCAACCCTGTGATCTGCATGGGCTGCTCTCTCTGCCAATCGCTCTGCAAATTCGGCGCAATCAGTCAAGTCCAGCCACAATGACATTTGACAGTCACAATCCACAGAATAAAGATTTACAAATGCAAAAACATAAGCCAAAATCAGTCAGAGTATATTAAAATTGCGATCCATACGAGGCCTTGTATCCGAATATGCACTGGCATCACCGTGGGCAGTGGCCCTGCAAGTGGATATCTATTGCGGAAACAGGCCCCGCTCCATTCGTAATCGGGTATAGGCGCTTGTTCACACTTGACCGTGACGCTACTTTTAAAATACATGTGACTGCCGATGAGCGCTATGAACTCTATTTGGACGGAAATGTCATCGGCCGCGGAAGCGAACGAGGCGACATGTACAATTGGTTCTACGAAACGTACGAACTTACGCTCCCGGCCGGTGACCATTCTCTGGTAGCCAAGACATGGATGCTGGGCAGTGGCGCACCTGCCGCGCAGATGAGCGTTTTTCACGGATTCCTATGCTCGGCAGAGGATGAATTCATCAGTATCGTCGGAAGCGGCGTTGCGGACTGGCAGGCCAAACGGATCACAGGAATCTCGTTCACCCCGTGCGAGATGTCATGGGGAGGCGGCAAACGCAACGACATAGATGGGTTTAGCTACCCTTGGGGCTTCGAGACAGGCGCCGGGGATGGGTGGGAACCGGTGATTACGCTCGACCACGGCGCCGATGGCAGCAGGAAAAATGTTTTCAGGAGGATACACCAGCTTACACCCGCGATGCTACCGCCGATGCTATCGAAGCCGGTGCCTTCCGCCATAGTACGCCATGTTGAAGAGCCAGTGGACTGCGATCCGTTAGTACTGCCAGAGCGCAACCTCGACGTTGAACATGACGGATGGGAGCGGGTGCTCCACGGCGAGGGATTGCGCATTCCGGCAAACACGGCGAGGCGGGTTATTCTCGATTTCAATGAGTATTACTGCGCATACCCATTGATAAAGACAAGCGGAGGCGGCGGTGCGACGATAACGGTGAAGTGGGCTGAGGGGCTTTATGAGAAAGAAGGGAAAATAAGCGGCGGTGGAGAGACAAACGCAGCGCGCAAAGGGAATCGCAACGAGATCAATGGCAAGCGCTTCATCGGTGTTGGCAGCAATTTCCGCCCTGATGGCGGGAGGGAAAGGCTCTTCCGGACGCTATGGTGGGAAAGCGGACGTTTTGTTGAGATTGTAGTCAAAACAGCCAATGAGGAGATGGTTCTTGAATCGTTGTCTTTCTTGGAAACACGTTACCCTCTGGAACCAGAAAGCGAGATGAGCTGCGACGATGCCCGTTGGGCAGGTATCGGGCGCATGTCACTGCGCGGCTTGCAAATGTGTAGCCACGAAACATTCTTCGACTGCCCTTACTACGAACAGCTCATGTATGCAGGCGACACGAGAGTTCAGGCCTTGGTTACATATTCTCTGGCAACCGATGCACGCCTCCAACGCAAGGCACTTCGCATGTTCGATGCCTCTCGGATAAACTCTCGCGGTCTGACCTGTTCTTGCTACCCGAGTCCAACGGCTCAGATAATACCGCCCTTTTCCTTGATGTGGACTCTTATGGTACACGACTATTCTCTCTGGCGCGGCGAAGCCAGCTATGTGATAGGTCTAATGCCAGGCGTAAGGAGCGTGCTGGAAACATTTATCCGGTCGAGGAATGAGCAAGGTCTCGTCAAAGCACAAAACGGCTGGAATTTCGTAGACTGGGTGCCAGACTGGAAAGACCCTGACCGCGGCCGCAACTGGGGCGTACCTCCGGGCGGAGATCAGGAGGTGAACGGGCTGCTCCAGTGGCTCGTAATACTTGCCCTTCGTTCCGCAGCAGACGTAGAGCAATGGCTTGGTGAAAATGAACTGGCAGCGCGCTACAGGCGGATCGCCCATGAAATATCCACTGTCGCAAAACGTGTTTTCTGGGACTGTAAACGCAAGCTGTTTTCAGAAAATCCTGATCACCGGCATTTCTCTGAGCATTCACAGTGCTTGGCCATCCTGGGCGGCACACTGGAACCTCAGCTTGAAAAGACAGTTGCCGAATCTCTTGTAGAAGCAACCGACATAGCACGGACTACAATATATTTCACCCACTATCTCTTCGAAGCATTCGCTAAAACCGGTCATGGCTGCGCATTGTTCAACCGCCTCGACCTCTGGTACGATCTGGAAAGCAATGGACTAAAGACAACTATCGAAGAACCAGAGCCTAGCCGCTCTGATTGCCATGGCTGGGGCGCACACCCGCTTTACCATTTCTACACGACAATACTCGGCATCCGCCCATCTTCAATGGGGTTCAGCACGGTTGAAATCCGCCCTCAGCTCGGAAAACTCCTCAAAGCGTCAGGAAGCATGGCTCACCCATCAGGAAAGATAGAAGTGGTTTTTGAAATTATCAAAGGGAAAATTCACGGTGTTATTACACTACCGGCAGGGCTCTCGGGGAAATTCATTTTCGGCGATGTCGAACGCGCACTTCACGAAGGCAAACAGACAGTTACGGTGGATATTTAATGGGATGGCACCAAGTGAGACATTAAGTCGCACAAAAGCGACATTTCTTGTGCAGTTTTAAGAAAAAATGAACTTATTTCCCCGAGGCACATTTATTGCTTACATCTGAGACGCGACACAAATAACAACTCCAAATTAGGGAAAAACATGTTTACACAATTCGATCCACTCTACATGATAATGCTCGCTCCGGCGCTGATACTATCAATGATTGCATCGGTAAAGGTTAAATCGACTTTCGCTAAGTATTCACAGAAAAGAACATCTAGCGGCATGACCGGAGCTCAGGCTGCTGCTTTGATGCTGGCCCGCTCGGGGACGAACGATGTCACTATCGGGCATGCCCAAGGTTTTCTTGGGGACCACTACGATCCAACCTCCAAAACCCTGCGACTTTCAAACGATGTTTACGACTCGTCAAGTCTTTCCGCCGTTGGAGTCGCCTGCCACGAGGCGGGACACGCGCTTCAGCACGCTCAAGGCTACAAACCTCTGGTCTGGAGGTCGGCGCTTGTGCCGGTTGCTCAACTTGGCAGCACCTTTTCATATTGGGTTATCATAATTGGTTTTATGTTGATGTCGTCCGGAGCAGCCTTGGGGCTAATGTTGATAAAAATCGGCATCATACTCTTCAGCGGAGCGGTGATGTTTTCGCTTGTAACCCTGCCTGTTGAGTGGAACGCCAGCAAGCGCGCCAAGGAACAGATGGTTGCAACCGGCATTGTAACTCAAGCCGAATCGGCGGATTCCGGCAAAGTTTTAAACGCTGCATTTCTGACTTACGTCGCTGCGGCAGCAAGCTCAATACTCACCCTGCTATATTATCTGGTCAGATCTGGCGTTCTGGGAGGCAGGAATCGCGATTGAGAGTCGCGGCATTCAAAATAAGATGTGTCAAGGAACAAATAACGTATGAGTAAAAATATGAGTAAAAAGACAAGAAAATTCAAGACAGAGGTCAGCGAATTGCTCGACCTTGTGATTAACTCGCTTTATTCAAAAAAAGAAGTTTTTCTGCGCGAACTGATCTCCAACGCGTCAGACGCCATAGACCGTGCCCGCTTCGAGTCCCTTACCGATAATTCCCAGGCGTCTGAGGAGCCATTTCAGATATCAATCACGCCCAACAAGGAAGCAAAGACGCTTGTCGTGGCAGACAATGGCATCGGCATGAATCTCCAGGAGGTCGAGGACAATATCGGCACTGTCGCTTCCTCCGGGACGCGGAAATTCCTAAGCGCAATGAAGGACAAAGCCAACGCCCCGGAACTTATTGGGCAGTTTGGTGTCGGCTTCTATGCAGCATTCATGGTCGCGGATGAAGTAGAATTGAAAACGCGTAAACTCGGTGAGACTGCGGTTTCATGGGTTTCCGACGGCAAGGAGAACTACCAGATAGACGAAATCGGCGATGATTTTTCCAACGGGACGGAAATCACCCTCCATATACGTGAGGACATGAAGGAGTTTCTCGACCCATGGACTCTCCGCGAGATTGTACGCAAATATTCCGACTACATCCAGTATCCCATCGTACTTATGCCCGATCCAAGTATCAAGAAAGACTCGGACACGAAGGATGAAGAGGAAGACAAGAACGAGCCGGAAACACTCAACTCAATGAAGGCCATCTGGAAACGCTCAAAGGACGAGACTTCGGATGACGACCTTAACAACTTCTACAAGCATATATCGCACGACTCCGAAAACCCACTCTCGACGATACGGGTCTCCGCCGAAGGTGCAACAGAGTTCACCGCACTGCTCTTTATCCCGTCAATAGCCCCTTTCGACATGTATCGCGAGAACGCCAAGCATGGTTTGCACCTATACGCTCGCAATGTGTTCATAGGAGATGACATTAAAGAGCTCCTTCCACGCTACCTCTCTTTTGTGCGCGGCGTTGTCGAATCTTCCGACCTGCCGCTCAACGTGTCGCGTGAAATGCTGCAGGACGACGCCGTCATCCGCCGGATACGCAAGGTGTTGGTTGGAAAGATCATCTCCAATATCGAGGACATGAAGAAAAACCGCCCTGAGGATTTTGCCAAATTCAACAGGCAGTTCGGCCGCATGATCAAAGAAGGGGTGCAAAGCGATTGGGAGAATTACGACAAACTCAAAGAACTGATCTCATTCCCCTCTACCCTGTCCGACGACGAAACCAAACCAGTTTCGCTTCGAGAATACGTTGACAGGATGCCCGAGTCGCAGAAGGAGATATATTACATATCTGCAGACACATTCTCCACTGCTAAAAGTTCACCAATTCTTGAGGCTTTCGCGCAGCATGGATACGAGGTGCTCTTTTTCATCGACCCTATAGACGAATTCGTCGCCCAGCGCCTGACCGAGTACGACGGCAAAAAGCTCCGTGCGGCTGATCGTGGAGAATTGGATCTCGACGGCACAGGAAAAAAGAAAGACGCCGATGGCAAGCCGGAGCTCACCGAAACAGACAAGGAATTCAAACCCCTCACCGACTATCTAGCAGAGCGATTCAAGGAGGATATAAAAACAGTGCGACTGTCCTCGAGACTCACTGACTCCGCCAGCTGCCTAGTGGCGGATGAATATGGCTACAGCGCACACATGGAGCGCGTGTTGAAGGCATTCAACGAAGACGTTCCCAAAACCCTTCGCATCATGGAGTTGAACCCGAACCATCCCGTCACCAGGAAAATGCTCGAGCTCGCCTCTTCTGACACTTCTTCCGAATCACTTGCGGACTATTCCGACATTTTATTCGCACAGGCTCGTCTTGCTGAGGGCACACCTTTGGAAAACCCATCCCGATTCAATAAGCTGGTAAGCAAGCTGATGGTGATGTAGAATGTAGGGCATGTTCAGTAAAATCAGACGGCTCTTAAGAACGACTGCAACCATTTCGTCCGCAACTGCGTTGGAGGGCATGCAGCAACCGGTCTGTTTTCTGCTGGTTTTCACCTGCATTGAACTGACGATTTTGCAACCTTTGATCCAATTGCATACTCTTGGAGAGGCTGGACGACTGACCCGTGACGGAGGACTCGCGTTCATGCTGATTTTTGGCATTTTGATCGCGGTCTTCACTTCCGGCTTCACGCTTTCCAGAGAGATAAGCGGAGGAACGGCTTCCGCTGCGGTTTCAAAACCGGTTTCCCGCACATTGTTTCTGCTGGGTAAGTTTTTTGGCGCGTTTTGCATCATACTTCTATTCGTTTATTGCCAGACTCTTGCAATTCTTTTCGCGGAGCGGAGCTCCGAACGGTACATAGAAAACGTGAATTTTGCAGGCTACGTCAAAGATGTTTATTGTGGCATTGCCGCAATGGCGATGCCTGTGTTAGCACTAGCACTGGCGGCATTCGTCAACTGGTGGAAAATGCGCCGTTTCGGTCTCTGGTTTTTTTTGTTTCTGGCGTTGCTTCAGACCACGCTTTTTATTTCCAGTGGTCTATTTTCGCTGGAAGGATCCTGGAACGGGTTTGCTGAATACGCTCTAGCCATGGACTTTAGAATATTGCCGGCTACGTTTCTTATAATGCTTTTGCTCATGATTTTTGCTGCAATTGCCACGGCGCTTTCCACTAGATTGCAGACTGGTGCCGCAATAGCCACCGCCTTTATAATACTGTTTTTAGGTTTTCTGGCAGATTCAGTCTTCAGTGGTGCCGGCGCAGTGACGCAGACGCTGTATGCGATTGTACCCGATGTTCAGCATTTCTGGGTAGCGGATTCCCTCGGCGGCGGCGGAACGATTCCAACGCAATTCGTAGCTCGTGCTACGATTTATGCACTGACATATGTGGCTTTTGTGCTGACTCTCGGATCAATTTCTTTCAAGACGAGAGATTTAGGATAAATCATTTTATGGACAAAAAAAATGACAACGGAGCCGAGGCCGCAGTGGTGGAGGCTGTAAATCTGAAAAAAATATTCCGCGACTTCTGGCGCAGACCAAAGAAACTAGCGGTGGACGGTGTCAGCTTCTCTATAGGCAGTGGCGAGGTATTCGGGCTTCTCGGACCAAACGGATCCGGCAAAAGCACCACCATCAAAATGCTTCTTGGACTCCTGAGAGCCACTGATGGAAACGTGACGCTCTTCGGAATGAAACCCGATGACAAACGCGCCCGGGCGCGCCTCGGGTACATGCCGGAGCTTTCGCAGTTCCATCCATATCTTACGCCGCGGGAAACTCTCCGCTATTACGCAGGGCTCTTCAACATGCCCAAGCAAAGGGCGCAAGAGAGAATACAGACTCTCCTTGAGAAAACAAACATGACCGCCGCCGCCGATAGGCCTATTGGTGAATTTTCCAAGGGGATGGCTCGACGCATCGGGCTTGCACAGGCACTTCTGAACGACCCTGACCTTGTAATCCTCGACGAACCAACCTCGGGACTTGACCCAATTGGACGTCACGACGTGAAAATGCTAATAAAAGATTTGGCGACGCACGGGAAAACCGTGCTGCTGTCTTCACACCTGCTAGCCGAAGTGGAAGACGTTTGCGACAGGGTAGCAATACTGACAGACGGGCGCATCTGCGCCGAAGGCGAACTATCTAAGCTTCTTGAAAAGCGCGGTCAGGTGAGGTTGACGACAGGCATGGCGTACAAGGATCGAGTCAATTCTCTTAAACTCGAGATAGAGAAAGACAACGGGGAGGTGGCGTTAGACCACCCTTCTATGACTCTAGAAGAGTATTTTCTACAGACGCTTGAACGCGAAAAGGGCAATAACAAATGACGAAGCGAGTCGCTTCAGTATGCATTCTGGGTTTGAGGTCAGCCCTGCGCTCGAAACTTGTTCTTGCGCTTCTGATTTTACTTGCCGTAGTCGCTACGTCCATCAAGGGAGACGGGACTCCTGCGGGAGAACTGCGGATGCAACTGACATGGACACTTGCCCTCGCATTTGCCGTTCTCGGGGCGGCTAGTCTTTGGATTGGATGCTCTGCTGTTGCGGGAGATGTAGAGACAGGATGCCATATAGGAACGGCGGTCACTCCTGTGCATTCATTTGAGATTTGGCTAGGAAGATGGCTATCTCTGCTCATAATCAACATTTTCCTGCTAGCATTCGTCATGGCCGTACTCGTGTTACAACTGCGGTTGAAAGGGTTTTCAAAAGAAGACACAGCTGTATCACGTTTACTAACAAACGACCCCGCCGCTATAGAACAAATGGTGCACGAGAGGTACGATTACTTGAAATCGCTCGGAGAGTTGCCTGAGAATGTAAAAGAGGAGGACGTGCTGGAATTGATACGCTACTATTTGCTTACCTCTTACGCGCCAGTGGATCCCGGCCAGGTGCGGAAATGGGAGATGCAGCTCGAAAATGGGGATGCGGCGCTACCAATACGAATTGAATTTTCATTTATATCGGCTGCTGGCACTGCGGGAGGCAGCAAAGGTATTTGCCGCGTCTATAATGAAGCCGGTAAAGTTGTGGCTACCCATGTCATAGAGGAAAACGACATAAGCTCAGCAACGTTCGACGTTGTTGCTGGAGCGATAAATGAAGACACTCGAAGGATAACGGTTTCGTTTGAAAACACAGAAGATCCCGAGACGGGATCCGGAGTGCTGGTACACCAGACAGAGTCGCTAAAAGCTTATGTACCGGACGGCGGGCTTTTATGGAACATGTTCAAGTGCTGGCTCGCGCTTATATCCATGCTGGCTCTGCTGTCTGCTATTGGCATAACCTGCGGGATTCTGTTTTCGTTCCCGGTGGCGGCGTTTACCGCAACCGCAATTGTTTGTCTGCTGCTACTTGGTCAGGGGACGCTATTCGAAGACGCCATAGAGACGAAAATCAGGGAGAGGAATATAGCAGGCAGTCAAACTTCAATAAAAATTGTGGCAGCTAAGATGTCCTCCGCGATCTTCCACACAGTAAACGCTTTCACTTCGCCGTTCGCGGACACCCATGCTTTGGACAGACTAGGCGACGGCGTAGCGATAGACATGAAGCGAGTTGGCCGCTGTGTTTTATGGACATCGATAGTACAGCCGATCTGCTTCGGATTTCTGGGCGCTTTGGTTCTGCGGCGGCGCGAGTTGTAAGACGCTACTCCCCTACTACATCAATGTGGCACCGGAGCTCGCATTACCAACCAACTGAGAGTAGCGGCGCAGCCAGCCCTTTGTGACGCGTGGCGTCCATGGCTTCTGCTCGGCACGGCGCTTGGCGATTTCCTCATCTGATAGGCGCGCCTCAAGCTTGCGCTCAATGATATCAAGCGCAATGGTGTCTCCATCGCGCAGGAGTCCGATCAAGCCACCTTCGGCAGCCTCTGGCGAGACGTGTCCAATACAAGCACCACGCGTGCCGCCGGAAAACCTTCCGTCGGTTATCAGTGCCACAGACTCCCCAAGGCCAGCACCCATGATGTATGAGGTGGGAGAGAGCATCTCCTGCATGCCGGGTCCACCGCGAGGACCTTCGTAGCGGATTACGACAACGTGTCCGGGCTTGACCTTGCCGCCGAGTATGCCTGCACAAGCCTCCTCCTGAGAGTCAAAACAGATCGCTTTGCCTTCGAACTTGAGCATGGACGCAGCCACGCCCGCCTTCTTGACAACAGCGCCCTGCTCTGCAAGGTTGCCGTGCAGGATTGTCAGTCCACCGTCCTTTGAATAAGCTTTGTCGATCGGACGAATCACCTCGTCGTTGCGGATCTCGGCCGCGTTGATAATATCACCGAGTGTTTGGCCGCTCACCGTCAAACAAGACTTATCCAGTAGTCCTGGTATATCGGCTATCCGCTTTAGGATGGCAGAGATGCCACCGGCAGCGTCTACGTCCTCCATGTGGTATGCGCTTGACGGGGAGACCTTGCATACGTTTGGACAACGTTTTGAAATATCGTTTATGCGATCGAGGTCGTAATCGATGCCAGCCTCGTGCGCGATAGCCAGCGTGTGCAGGACGGTGTTGGAGCTACCGCCCATTGCCATGTCGAGAGCAAAAGCGTTGTCTATGGAAGCCAGCGTCACTAGGTCACGAGGGCGAGGCCCTTGTTTTTTTGCTATTTCTACCGCGCGTCTTGCGGATTTCTTCCAGTGCTCCACACGAGCAGGGTCGTCAGCCAGAATCGAACCGTTGCCAGACAGAGCCAAACCAATGGCTTCACAAAGACAGTTCATAGAGTTCGCGGTGAACATGCCGGAGCATGATCCGCAGCCGGGGCACGACGAACACTCGACGCGCTCCAGTTGTTCGGCGTCAATAGTTTTGTTGTTGAACTGAGCAACGCCTTCAAAGACAGATATGAGATCCATCGACTTGCCATCGAGCTTACCTGCTCTCATTGGGCCGCCGCTCGCGAAAATTGCCGGGACGTTTGCACGTATTGCACCCATGATCATGCCTGGTACGATCTTGTCGCAGTTGGGGATGCAGATAAGCGCGTCAAACTTGTGCGCCTCGACCATCGTCTCTACGCAGTCAGCAATCAAATCGCGACTTGGCAACGAGTACTTCATGCCCTCGTGTCCCATGGCGATTCCGTCGCAGACGCCGATCGTATTAAATTCAAAAGGCACGCCGCCAGCCGCGCGGATTTCCTGTTTGATAAGTTCGCCGACCTTGTTCAGATGCACATGTCCAGGAATAATCTCCACAAACGAGTTGCATACGCCTATGAAAGGCTTGGAGAAATCGTCTTTCTTCAGTCCTGCGGCATATAGCAAACTCCTGTGAGGCGCTCTTTCAAAACCTTCTTTTATGACATTGCTGTTCATTTTTTTATCATCTTTCTATTCAATACTGTCCCCGGTTCCGCGTTTTGCAAAAGGCGGCTCCTTAAATACCGGCTCATTATACATCCCATGCCCTTTCCATGCAATGAAAACAGACTGTTATTGTGATGTGCGTCTAAATAACACAATAACACATGCCCTCTGAAAAACGATCGGCCAGACGCCACGATACACTGATTATTGAGTACGTCATAAGTCACGGCATCTCCTTTAAGAAGAACGCCGAGCAATTAGGCAAACTCTTCAAAGGCATATCCAGCGAATCCTGATACCGCCGGACGCCTGATGACAAGCATTAGAACTTTGCTGTAACTTCCAAACGAAGGAATGTGGCGTAGTCTTCTTCGGCATCGTAATAGTCGCCATAGTTCAACACTTCGCCCAGAATTGTGCCATTCATCTTAATGCCAGCAACTTCTGGCAACGGGAAGTTGTACCTAGCCTTTGCTAGCAGGCCGCGGTACCTATCACTTGCGTCATTGTCTTTCTCGGCGGCGTACATTGGACCGCATGTGAGGGTCACCTTGTGACCAGCGGCAGGCTGGACGGTAGCTTCCGCATGTGGATATACTAGGTTCGACCAACGGGCACCGTCGTACATACCCAAGCCAATCTCGCTGACCCACGGTGTGCGATTGAACACAGGGTTCCATCCACTGTCAGTACTCCCGTCAGTGGTCTTATAGTAACTGTCCTCGTCTCCACTCAAGTACAATGTGGCCAATGTTAAGCTTGGTTCCCACAGCGTTGCGTCAGAAGCCTTGCCCGTGAGACCAACATATACCATCCCTGCACTTATGTCGCGCGACTCGAATCCTGTCATTGAATCTACACTGCCGAACTGATAGGCTGATTCCACCTCGGCTGACAACCAGTCAGTGAGCTTTGGGATTATACGAACCCCGACAGTGTGAAAGTCTCGCCCCGGGTATTTGTCTTCTTTGCTGTAGAAGTCCTCCTCCATTTTCCAAACCCAATAAGCTTCGAAGGGGATTTGAGCGTATTCATTTATGGTGAAGTACGCAGCAAGGGCAGCTTCATCCATCTTCGAATACGGGTTGCCACCCCTAATTGCCGTCATGTCGTATATCCCGCCTTCGGTATCTCCGAGATTGAGCTCGTTCCGATAGTGGTTCCAAGCTCCAAACAGCTCGACCTTGCTTTGGGATTCCTCCCCGAACCTTCTTGTCAGTAAGATTGCGTCGAAAAACGTGGAGCGTGAACCATCACCCGGGGTGCCGTCCGCGAATAAACGTCCGCTGCCAAGTTTGACATCCTGACGTCCGATTCTTGCACCATACAGATCGCCCGTCCATTCAATGTATAGGTTGTCCCAAAACAGCTCGTCCGGAAACTCCTGCTTGTCGTCATTAGGAGAGTTGCGATACCTGCGGAATTCGTTGCCCAACTTCAGGAACAACCTGATATCTCCGACTTTGGCCTCGCTCCATACCTTGGTGCGGAAACGCAGATAGTCCTCATATGCGCCCCCAGCCGTGGACTTGCCTTTGTCGGGCCAATTATCTTTGAACTCATACCGCGCTCTAATATCGCCTCCGAAGTTGAACTCCAATCCATCCACACCATTTTCTTGGTCGGGAATTTCAACGTTTTCTTGGACATCGGTTGCGGTCGGTTCTTGGACGATAGGATCCACCTGTTCCTGTGCGTAAAGCGAAGAGGCTACTATACACCCTGCGGCGAGCGCCGCTGCACTTATAATCCTGTTCATGTTTACTCCTTTAGTTGTGGTTTACCTAGCGCCCGCTTGCCCAGTCCAAAACGGTGCGCGAGAGTGGCTGAATAGACAAAACGGTGACTTCTACCTCTTCCTCTCCGTCTTCGCTCGGTATCATAACCTTGTCATTCACGGCACGCCCGGTCAGGACTTCCGCCAGACGGCTTCGAGACGGAATGATGCCAAGCGCCAAATCACTATCCCACTCACCTAGAATATTGTACGTTTCGCTATGGTTGTCAGCGAACATTATTGTAACCGAGCTTCCCACCACGACTTTGTCGAGAACTTCCACGCCCGAAAAATCCGTTCCCTTCATGTCTTGAATAAGAAGGCTCATTTCGGACTGGCGCTGAAGGAGTATGCTCTGCTGGTCCTTTGCAGTCTGGTACTCGAAGTTTTCACGCAGATCCCCGTAACCTCTGGCTGTTTCAATGTCCTTTGCGTTCTGGGGTATTTCCTCCTCGACAAGAATGCGGAGCTTCTCCCTGCGTTCGTTCAGGCTCCGCCACGACGTCGTTTTCAGGTCGCCGGAAGCGGGTGCTGCTACCTCCGAACCGTCCTGTGCAGATGCAATTATGTGCGGATGTTTAGCAAGGAGGAATTTCTCGATTGAACGTTTCTGGGATGGCTCCCAAGCGCCTTCGACAGCGCGGATGCGTTCGTAAAGCGAACTTCGCTCTACATCGGTCATCCTTTCTGTCTGCGAAGCCAGCCATTCTTCATCACGGAAAAGACGCGCGATCTGATGTTGCAAACGCAAACTTTCTCCCATAACCTCAAACTCAAGCGAAAGAAGAGCCTGGGTCGTTACGACGGCGCTTGGAATTATGTCCCGGACACCCTCTTGATCCTGGTTCCGGCATAGCCACAGAAGCAACGGAAAAGGAACGTCGATTTGAGTGAACTCGGTGCGCACCTTTTCAATAAATTCGCGCGATGCCGGGCCACTCAACAGCTTGGGCGCCAGCTTTTCCATGAGATTGTGTGGCACTTCGTCAATGGCTTCAATAAAGTCGTGAGCGACTTTAGCGTCGTGCTCAAACGGTATGAGATCAACAAGTTCACCCATGCTGGTCGCTGGCAACTTGGTCGCCGCTCTAAGCACAATCTCAGGCTTGCAGAGGGTTCCGCGCAGGTCGACGCTGTCATCGTCTTTTATAGCGAACTCGTCGCTTTTTCTGGCTCGCAACGCGACAGGAAGCTCGTTGAACCCGTATGAGATCGCCAGCATTATAGTGCGGATCTTGTCCTTATCATTGCGTTTTGTAGCGTTCGCCTTCAGGGCAAAGGAGAACCTGTCGGCGATTATCGCACGCTGCTCATCCGTTAAACCATCCACACCCTTGCCTTGAGCAAACTCAGTAAGGCGGGTTAGTATTTCCTCCACGTCCTGAGTGTCCGCGAGGTCATTGAACCACTGTTTGTCGCCAGTCTGGCTTACTGTTTCTGAGTATTCGATCGCCTCGTTCTTCTTCGAAGGAGGCGGCAGTTTGACGCGCCGGTTTTTCTTTAGCTGGGAACGAGCCTTGGACCAGAACGTCTTCCAGTCCACTCCTTCGGGCAATATTCCGTTAGACATCTCTGACTCAAGGCGGGAAACTGACATAGTGCCGAAACTGTTAAGGGCTAGCAGCACCACGTCGCCGGGGTTGTCTTCACACATTTTTTTGAAAGCCGTCTCGTCTGCATGGCGAACCGCGAGGATGTGTTTTTCATCAAGCAACGTCAATGCCTGAACGGCGTAAGAAAACGCCATCGTGTGGTTGGGCTTGCGGTCGAAATCCACAACGATACGTTTGTAAAAATCATCCTTGCTGTTTACGACGCCGTACCCCCATGTCTTGTCGCAGCATGCGGCTCCGGGAACTAGAGCGCAAAGCAATTCGAGATTCTTTAGGCACTCGAAAGGCTTTTCCGTACCAAACGCAACGCTATCTGCAATCGCGATCAACATTCTGTCCTTTGTTGACGAAACAAGAATGTCATGGCATTCTTCACCATATACGACTGGATTCCCCAACCATTCCGACCGCATTTTCAGCAACTTTATTAGTCCTGCGAAATCGTGCGTATCAACCAGATGTTGTTGAAGAACCATGTAGCACTGGTCGCGGCGGGTTGTATCGTTGCATTCGTTAAGAATAAGGAGCTTGTCAAGAAAGTCCTCCACCGGAGGGATTGCCGTGTCAGGGTTGTGGTTTTTGTCCAGACGTAAAAACGAACGCTCAATCTCTTCGGTGGACAACGGCATTGGGTACTCTTCTGACATGGTTACGCTCTTTCTATCTTTACGCCGCGCCGGTTTCGCTCTCTCTCTGATCTCTCAGCACCAGCCCCGCGTTGCGCGACACTCCGCGGAACCAAAAGGAGGGACATAGTAACATACCGAGCCATATTCAGAAAGTAAAATTTTCCTGGTATTCGCCTGCGGAAAAGTCGACCCACATAAAATTGTTGAAGTGACAAAGCAACCGCGCTCCTCAGGCATCTTCTGGCATCCGTCGGAAAACGGCATCACTATATCACGTTCGCCAGAGACAAGGGTTGACCCTGACGCCTCCAGAAATACGGCCTTGAAAACGGGGGCCTTGAAAACGATTTTTCTGGACTTGACTCGAACTGTCCTCAAGCCTATACTCTCAGTCGTATTCCTTAAAAGAGCCATTGTGCGAGGTAGGCTCAATAACACTGTTAGACGGCAAAGTCACAGACTGCGCGATCTCTTATGACCAACTACTTTGATAGCCCCTTCAAAGGCAAGCTGCTTTCTGAGCAAGTGAAGAACCCCAATATCAAAGTTGGGCGGTACAGCTATTACTCTGGCTACTATCATGGGCACTCATTCGATGACTGCGCACGGTATCTGCTTCCGGACCGTGATGACGTTGATAAGTTGATCATCGGTAGTTTCTGCTCTATCGGGAGTGGGGCTTCCTTTATCATGGCTGGCAATCAGGGGCATCGGTACGACTGGGCATCATCTTTCCCGTTCTTTTATATGCAAGAAGAACCTGCATTCTCAAGCGCACTCGATGCCTTCCAAAAAGCAGGTAATACTGTCATTGGCAATGACGTTTGGATCGGCTCTGAGGCAATGGTCATGCCCGGAATCAAGATCGGGCACGGTGCGGTGATAGGCAGCCGCTCGTTGGTGACAAAAGATGTGGAGCCTTACGCTATCGTTGGCGGCAATCCCGCTAAGAAGATTAAGAAACGCTTCACCGATGAGGAAATTTCATTGCTTCTGGAGATGGAGTGGTGGAATTGGTCACTGGAGAAGATCAAAGCGGCAATGCCCATGCTGTGCTCGTCTAATATTGTTGGCCTGCACAAGTATTGGCTCGAGTTTGCCGTCTAACAATTCAATCAAGCCGATGCCGCTTAGCGGCACGGCTTATTTCAGGCGTTCGCCATTTATGGAGCATTCATGACTGTAGCAATTGCTTCACTGCTTTCAATTTTTGGGGTCGCGCGCGCGACCGGCTAGCGCAACACCTAGGCTTTAAATAGGTCACGCGGTTGTGTACACTTCCTTCTTGTGATTAACCAAGGAAGGAAACAAAGTGACATACAACCGCGTGACAAGTGAAGAGCGTAGACTAATCTACAAGTGGAAGCAAGAAGGATTTAGCCTCAGGGAGCCGATTGCGTTGTTCATGGTATGCCTGTATTCATTGGGTGAAATTCATAC
>CAYOPG010000020.1:0-31434 GCA_964405775.1 uncultured Lentisphaerales bacterium | reverse complement strand
TGAAGTCGGATGGAATCACTTTGCGCAAAATGCGGCTTTTGCATGGTCGACTAAGCCAGTTTACACCGGCTCATCGAAGTCTTCGGACGAGAAATTGTCGCTCGCTACTATGTCCGGTATCGGGGAAGAGGTGTTGTTGGACGCGTTCCTTATTCGCTCGGCCAGCGCGGTTCTTCGCTCATGCGTGTCGTTGTTCTTGATCGCCACGGAAACTGCGTAAGGATCTCCAAGCAGACAGACGAGTCTTTTGCCGCGTGTTATGCCGGTGTAGAGCAAGTTGCGCTGGAGCAGCATGTAGTGCTGACGCGCGATTACTATGACCACTGCTGGATACTCGCTGCCCTGAGACTTGTGGATGGAGATAGCATAAGAATGGACGAGATCGTCGATGGCATTGAGGTCGTATTCAACGTTACGGGCGTCGAAATCGACGGTCATTTTCGAATCATGGACATCGATTGTTTTGATGAATCCAAGATCGCCGTTAAACACGTCTTTATCGTAGTCGTTGCGGATCTGCATTACGCGGTCGCCGACGCGGTATGTGCGTCCGAATCTTTGGACAGAGACCCCTCTCGGATTGAGCGCCTCCTGCAGGACGAGATTAAGGTTGTCGTAGCCTAACTGTCCCTTTCGCATCGGCGTCAGGACCTGTATGTCTTCAAGCGGAGACAGTCCGAATTTTAGAGGAATGCGGTTTTGGACGAGCTTGACTACGTTGGCGACGACACGCGAGGGATCGTCGCACTTGACAAAGAAAAAGTCGCTGTCATCATCGGAAATATCGTCGATTGGCTCACCTGAATTGACCCGGTGCGCGTTGCGGATTATGTTGCCGCCCTGTTGTTGCCGGAATATGATGTCCAGCTTTGTGCAGGGGATCTCTCCTGCTTTTATTATGTCGCGCAAGACGTTGCCTGGGCCAACGCTTGGAAGTTGGTCGATATCGCCCACCAGCACTAGCGTTGTCGACGGGCGTATGGCCGCGAGGAGCTGCGCGGCGAGCTCGATGTCGATCATAGAAGATTCGTCAACTATGATGACTTCCGCCTCAAGCTGGTTGCCGGAATTGTATTCGAACGAATGTGACTGCGGGTTGTACTTGAGAAGGCGGTGGATTGTCTGCGCCTCGCGTCCTGTGGATTCTGACATGCGGCGAGATGCCCTGCCTGTCGGAGCCACCAGTCGCACGTCCAGTCTTCGGGCGCACCAGATGTCGCACAGTGCTTTGATAATCGTGGTTTTACCCACGCCAGGTCCTCCCGTCACAACGGATACTTTCGATGTCAACGCCATTTTCAACGCTTCGACCTGCCGTGATGAAAGTTGTATCGACATTTTGTGCATCGCCCATTCGACCGCTGTGTCTGCCAGGATCGGCTTGAATGGGACGCGTGTTTCCATGATCGAGCGAATGCGGCGTGAAACCCCTACCTCCGCGAAGTAGAGGTTCTTGAGGTATATTTTGTCACCGTCTTTAATTATGTTGCCGCCTTCGATTTCTTCTTTGAGCGCCCCGACCAATATGTCTATGCTGATGCTTATAAGGGCTTCGGCGTTTAGAAGCAATTCGGTTTCATTGCAGAAGCAGTGACCTTCTTCCGAGAGCTTGGTAAGCGTGTAGAAAAGCCCAGCCCGGGCGCGTAGTGGCGAATCCCTTTCTATACCCACCTTGACGGCTATTGCATCGGCTTTTATGAATCCTATCCCAGCAATATCTCTGCATAGTCGATAGGGGTTTTTCTTGACTATGGCAATTGTGTCGGGCCCGTAGGCTCTGTAGATCTTCGACGCCTGCGCGGTGCCGACACCGTTGGCCTGAAGGAATATCATGGTGTCGCGAACGCCATGCTGTGCTTCCCACGACTTTCTGATCTTTTGTAAGCGACCTTTCCCGATCCCTGACACTTCGAGAAGACGTGCGGAGTTCTTCCCGATGATGTCCAGTGTCTGGTCGCCAAAGCGTTCAACGATCTTGTCCGCATAGACTTTGCCGATTCCGCTGATCGCACCGCTTGCCAGATAACGTCGAATACCTTCAACAGAGGATGGGACTATGCACTCGATTTCATCTGCCCGGAACTCCAGCCCGTGTTCTGGATGGCGTGCCCATTTGCCCTTTGCCTTGATTTCCTCGCCCTCCCAAATTGCAGGTGTTTTCCCGACGACTGTTGCATCCTGACCGCCGTCCTGCGTCCCCCCTGCAACACGAAGGTTCAGGACAACATACCCCGTCTCTTCGTTATGGTAGACGATACTCCCTACGGAGCCTGATATCTCATCCTGCTCCGGAACTGGTCCGATCTTGATGGTTCGGGCTTTCTTTTTTCTGTATTTCTGGTTCGGATATGGCATTTGCTGCTTGCGTGGATATGGAAGCTTTCATGCCATTATAACCCCGCTGCCGCCGGAATGCCACTAGAAATAGTTGTGGACAAGCAGGGGCTCAATAGGCTATCCTCCACCCCTGTTTCACGCAACATTCCGGGGTGTAGCGCAGACTGGTAGCGCGTTTGGTTCGGGACCAAAAGGTCAAGGGTTCAAATCCCTTCACCCCGACCACTTTCCAAGAATGTTAGTGTTTTGTATGCAATATTTCTTGCGTTTAAAGGGAGGGTAATGCTATTATTGCCAAACCTTATCCTACAATTGGAGCAATTCGAGAATGAAGATAGAAACACGTTGGTTTCTGACCATAGTAACTATATGCGCTGGCACGTCGGTTTTCGCGCAGGATCCCACTGTCGTTGAGGCCGTTAAGTCTGGCGTAAGCAGCATGACTTTTAAAGAGTTTTACAGTCAGGGTGGTAGCCTGATGCATTTGCTCTCAGCGCTTTCAATACTTTGCATCGCGAACGTCATATATTTGTTCGCCACACTTAGAGTCGGAGTGACTGTTCCGCGCGCAGTGTTCAATGATGTTCTGGACAAAGCCCGTGGCGGTCAGTTTGAAGAGGCGCGCAAGGTGTGCGACTACAAGCCGAGCCCCTTTTCGCACATAGCGATGGCGGCGCTCGACTACGTTAAGGCCGTCCCCGACGCAGATCCTGTGATGATCAGCACCGCTATGGAGGGAGAGGGTACGCGGCAGGTTGCCAAGATACAGAGCCGCACGCAGTGGCTGCTCGATATCGCGGCGATTGCGCCCATGGTGGGACTTCTCGGGACAGTAGTTGGAATGCTAGGCGCGTTCCGAGCTGTCGGCAGCAGCACCGACGCTCTGGCAAAGCCAGTTATGCTTGCGGAGGGCGTATCCTTGGCCATTATAACAACGATCGCAGGTCTTATGGTCGCCATTCCCGCAATGGCTTTCTATGCGTGGTTCCGCCGGACTGCTTCGAAGCAGGCCGCTCATCTAGAAAACGCCTCGTCGGAACTTCTGACGGCGATTGTATCTCAGCGCACGAAATGAAATTCACTAAACAGGTTCTGGAGACGCCCGGCTTCCAGATGACGTCTATGATGGACGTGGTGTTTCTGATGCTGACGTTCTTCGTCACGATCTCTATTTTTTCACAGTGGGAAACAGAAATTGACATTCAGCTTCCTACTGCCGAAACAGGCGTAATACCTGACCGCCTTCCGGGAGAGGTGATTGTCAACATCAACAAGGAAGGGGATATCTCCATCAATCAGGTCGTCCTGACCCAGGAGGAGCTTTTGGAGAAGTTTGCCCGCCTTGTCGAGCTTTTCCCAGGCCATCCAATTGTGATCCGCTCGGACCAAGGGACTGAATATAAGCACGTCGTAGCCGTGCTTGACACGTGTGGCAAGGCGGGGATCAGCAACATCTCGTTCGCCACGGCAAGGATCGATGAGTCGGACGCAAAAGAGAGAAACGGCGCCGACGAATTGCCAGCCGCCGCCATAGGCTCGATTCCATAAAGCGAAATGATGTATATAGGCAAAAAGATTTTCTTGGTGGCCTGTCTTTCGGCAACCGTGTTTTCACATGCGCGCGGCGTCGAGATGGAGGACTCCCGCGCGGCTGAGGATCGCCGCGTTTTCGCGGACGCGCTGTTCAGCCGGGAGATGTACAAGCAAGCCTCCGAGGAATACGCAAGGCTCATTCGGGATTTTCCCGATGCCCCCGAGCTGGATCGTTCCTACTTCCGCATGGGTGAGGCTCTCAGACTCATCGGCAAAAATGACCTTGCCGAGAGAGCTTTTCTGGTTGCGGTGAAAAAAGGCGGAGAATACAAGTTGCGCTCGCTGTTCAAACGCGCTGCGCTGTTCTTGGAGATGGGCCAGACGGATGCCGCTGTCGAGCTGTTCGCTCAACTTCTCAATGAGAAGCTGACTCCCGATATCCATGAATATTCTCTTTACTACTATGGGGAGGCGCTGACGGACGTGGGGCGCCACGTGGAGGCCGCGGAACAACTCGAAAAGCTCATCTCTACATACCCCAAGAGCAGCATGACAGCGTATGCAAAGCTCTCCCTTGGTCGCATATACGCCTTGCCCGGCGAGGCTAACAAGCTTGAGCTTTCCCGCAAATACCTGAAAGAGGCTACCGTGGATCCTCCCACGCCCAGAATAGGTGCGGAGGCGCTGTTCCTGCTCGCGAGAGCGGAGTTCACTGCCGGAAACTACAAAGAAGCTTCCAATTATTTTTCAGAGATGGAAAAGAAATATCCGGACGACATGCGCCTCGCTGAGTCGCGTCTGCAGGCGGCATGGGCGTATTCGAACGCCGGTCTTTATGATGCGGCGGCGAAAAGCTGCGAGGCGGCTCTCAATTCGGAAGCCGCAAAGGACATGACAAATGAGGTGCGCTCCGAGTATATGTACATCCGAGCAGGAGCGGAGTTCCAGCTGCTTCGCTACGAGGAGGCGATCGTCTGGTACAAAAAGGTCCGCGAAGCGGCGCCCAACGGTCCGCTTGCAAGCGCTGCGCAATACCAAGCCGCGCTTTCGGCGTTCCGACTTGCAAAGCATGACGAAGCCATGGAGGCGCTCTCTCCTATTCTGGCAGATGCGGAATTCCGGGAACGCGCCCTCTGGCTCATGGCCGAGGCGGCAGTCGGCAAGAAGAACTCAAGCGTCGCAATCCAGTACTATAAATTGCTCGTGACGGAATTCCCCGACGGACCGTATGCTCCTGACGCGCTCTACAGACTCGGCCACCAGCTGGTGCTTGCGGAAGCCCCGGCGGAGGCTTCTGTTTACTTCCTGCAATTGGCCAGCAAGTACCCGGAATCCGCGTTGGCTCCCAAATCTCTTTTCGCTTCGGCTACCTCTCTGGAGAAGGCGGATCGTGGCGAGACGGCGCTGCGTGACTGGGAGGAGTATATAAAGCGCTACCCGAACGACGAGGGCATGCCTGAAGCGCTCTTTCGCAAAGCTTCAGTCGAGATGCAGCTGGATCGCAAGACAGAGGCGCTCGCAACGCTAGATTCTCTGTTGCAGAAATTTCCAAAAACGCCGCGTGTGCCAGATGCGCATTTCTGGCGCGCACAGCTGCTGCGCGAAAAAAACAGCCTCAAGGACGCGGAAGCCGCCCTGCGCGCTTCGCTTGCAACGAACCCGTCTGATGATATTAAGCGCGAAGCCAGGTTCTCACTCGCTATGGTTCTCCTACAGGGAGGTCGCGAGGCGGAGGCTGCCGTGATATTCCAGGAGCTAGTGGACGATCCGATCCGCGCCAAGTTCACCCCACAGCAATTCGCCTGGCTTAGTGACTACCAATTCCGGAAAAAAGACTACGAAAATTCGGCCAAGACGGCATCGCTGCTAGTTGAGCAGACTGAGGACAAAACCTGGGAGCAGGCAGGATGGACGCTGGTCGGCAAGGCGCTGCGAGCATCCGGGAAAAACGACGAGGCAGAGGCTGCGTTCCGTAAGGCTGTGGAGATAGAGACTCCCTCACAATCGCTCGCACAGGCAACGCTTTGGCTGGCCGAGATATTATTGGAGAAGGGCAAAGCGAAAGAGGCGGAAGCGTTTTTCCGCATCGCTGTAGCGCGAGCCAGTGCTCCGGAGCTGCAGCCATACAGGATCTACGCTTACGCGGGGCTTGGACACTCCGCGCTTGCGGAGGGCAGGAGGGAAGATGCCGTCAAGTACCTTATGACCGTGTCGCTCCTTTACAAGGACGAAGCTCTCTTGCCTCCTATAATGGCGGAGACTGTAGCGTTGCTCGATGAAATGGGGCTCAAGAAGGAGGCCGCTCGGATACGCTCGGAACTTATCCGGATCTATCCGAATTCACAAGAGGCAAAGAATATCGCCTCGCCGCCGGCCGGGGAGGAGGGCAAAGAGTAACATGGCTGCGCAAAACGAGAGCAGTCCCATGTACGGTGGCTCCGGGGAGTTGCATCCCTTCGCGTACATCGGCGCCATTGCCATTTCGATCGTTCTCCACGTGATACTGGCGTTCTTCGCGGGAGATGCCAAAATATATTTTCTCGGTGCTTCCTCGGGGATGACGAGTGAGCAGAAACTCAAGTTGCGCGCCGAGTCCTCTTTTAAAGTCGAAATGGCGAAAGAAGACCCCGCCGAGCCTGTTGTGGATCTGCCCATCCCCAAGGCGGATCCATTTGAAGTGGATCTGGAGGAGGTTATGCTCAACACCCCCTCTGACACGCCGGGCGCGCTGTTCGAGCCACCTCCATCGCCCGCCGATCTGGATCCCGGCCTTGGTGTAGAACTGAAAGCCCCTTCGGTAGTTGAGGATGTCGTCCCCGAAATTCCATGGCAGCCCCGCGAGGAGATAATAGCCATATCCGATCAAATCGTATTTGCAGACGAAGTTCCGTATGAACGCGTCGACATACCCGAAATAGACCGGCAGATGTTTGCGCCGGATGTCGTCGGCCCTTACGAATTCGGCAAAGCCATCAGAAGCAGTCCTGTGGCTGGCACCCCTGCGTACGTGAACCCCGCGCCTCCGAAGCTGGATTACTCGAAGTTTGCCGAGTCGCTGATAGGAGGGGATATGCGGATGCCGGACGCGGTTGAGGCTGGGCCGGTCGCATCGGGTCAAGAGGCCACTGCATTCTTGCGAGAAATACCTGCGGACGTAGCGCCAGCCGTACCAATCGAGAACGTCTTAAAGACTACTGTAAAAGTACACAGGCCGCGTCGCGGCGACTACGAATATTTCCAAGCCGACATCGAGCGCAAGGGCGAAAATGTGCTCCCGCCTCTCCCGCGCGACGTGCTCCTCGTGCAGGATGCCTCCGCCAGCCTTTCTGAAACGCGGCTCCGCTTCTGCCGGGAGGCTTTCATCACAGTGGTGGACAACCTGAAACCAGAAGACCGTCTGAACGTGATGACGTTCAACACCCGCAACGAGCTCTGCTTCAGCAACGGGTGGCAGCGTGCGGACTCTGCCACGAAGGAGCAAGCCAAGCGGTTCATCAGAGCTATGCGTACCGAAGGCAACACGGATTTCTACAACGCCATGCTCGGAGTGCTTGATCTCCCGCGCGACCCGAACCGCGTGCTGCTTGTCATCGTTGCCTCAGACGGCAAACCCACGGCGGGCGATATTCAGCGCGACTCCGAAATCATCGGTCAGTTCTCCAAACTGAATGGCGGCAGGGTTTCAGTATTCGGAGTGGGCGTCTCACGCGGCTCCAACGAATTTCTACTCTCAATGCTTTCATTTTGCAACCGCGGCGGGGCGGCAAGCGTCGCAGACGACCGCTTTAGCATAGTCGATACGATCGGCAACGTTTATGGCTCTATCGGCAGCCCCGTGCTGGCGGACATCAGCTTCCTTTTCGACTCCACCTCCAACGCAGAAGTCGCGCCGGAGATGACGACGCACCTTTATCTCGACCGTCCTATGAGGTTATACGGCAGAGTGGCCAAGGGTACTACTGAACTTGTTTTCCAGGCTCGTGGCGAGGCTATGGGCAAGAAGTACGACATGGTTTTTCAACTCGACCTTGAGAAAGCTGAAGTCGCCGACAAGACGCTAATCGAGAAATGGGCCACAGCGCGCATGTACGACCTGGTGGCGAAGTTTGCCCGAACACAGAACTCTCTTCTGCTGGACAGCATGGACAAACTCGGCCGAGAGTACGACATAACAATACCGTTTAAAAAACGGCTGTTCTAATACGGACCGGCGTATGCTATACATCGTGGCCACCCCGATCGGGAATCTGGAGGACATGACGCCCCGGGCGTTGGCCGCGCTTAAGTCGGTCAGAGTCATCGCATGCGAAGACACGCGCCGCACATGGGCTTTGTTGTCGAGTTTCGACATACCGCGCCCGGCTGAAATGATCTCATATCGCGAGGACAACGAGGACAGAGCCGGCGCGCGCATTCTCGACTTGTTACGTGAAGGCACAGATGTTGCGCTCTGCACTGATGGTGGCTATCCAGGTATAAGCGATCCTGGCTTCCGGCTCGTTCGCGATGTTGTAGCCAGCGGTCTGGAAATGACGGTCTTGCCAGGTGCAAGTGCGGTGAACATAGCGTTGGTGATGTCGGGACTGCCCACCTCAAGCTGGACCTTCAAGGGGTTCCCTCCCCGTAAACCGGGGGCACTCCGCAGCTTCTTCGCAGACGAGGCTGAGATGCCGCATACGTTGGTAATTTATGAATCCCCTTTTCGTTTGGGCAAAACGCTTGCCGCCGCCGCCGAAGTTCTGGGTCAGCGCCATGCGGCGGTCTGTTTCGAGCTCACAAAGTTTCATGAGCGCGCCGATCGCGGCACATTGCCAGACCTCGCTGAAAAATACGCGGATAAACCCGTCAAAGGCGAAATCACAATCGTAATCGAAGGCAAAGTGCGCGTTTCCGCCGTCCGGGAAAAGGTTTAGTATCTAGGTTTTGATGTCAGGCAGGCTTGTTCTGGCATGATATAGATTGTCACATGCAAGTAAGAAAACGCATTGAACCCGAGGTCGGGATCGGTCATCCCGAGGCAAGATATTGCTTTATTTTCTGCCCCTGTCTATCACAATGCGCATTATGAAGAGCAAAAGCCCGTGAGCGACAACAACGTAGGGTAGAATCCCGAAAGTAGTCCTTGCGGCGACGAGACCCACCAGAGGAGGGTAAAGACCAAAGCCAAGTGCTCCGGCGCCGCTCTGGAAGCCCATGAGCGTGCGCGTCGTCGGCTTGTCGAATCGGTGAGGTGTCTCGTGCATCATTGACGGATAGAATGCCGCAAGTGAAAATCCTGTCCACACAAGCGCCGCCAAAGCGACATATTGAGATGTGCAGAATATCAGCGTAAGGCCGCCAATCACGGCTCCGGCTGTGCTGGTCTGGATCAGGAGCCTGTTGCCGATTCTGTCAGAGATGAAACCTGTCAGAAACCGTCCAAACATCAGTCCGCCCCAGTAGCACGAAACGAAGAAGCCCGCGGTATTTGGATTTACTTCATGGACGTTCACCATAAGTTGATAGCCCCACAGCCCCATGCTCATCTCCATGCCTCCGTAAATGAAAAACATGGAGGCTGATGTCCAGAACCGGAAATCTTTCTTCGCGTTGCCGTCCTCGGCGGTCTGTTGAGCGCTGTCAGAGGTGATCTTTCCACCAGGCAATGTCCAAAGGGGGAGGGTGTATAAAAACAAAAGGGCGAGTGTGAGTTGGATCCCGCTTAATGTCGCGTATCCTGCCCGCCATGACAGACCAAGACCGATTAACGCTGTCACTATTGCCGGTCCGACTGTTGCGCCGATACCCCAACAGCCGTGAAGCCAGTTCATGTGTCTGCTTTCATAATGGCTGGCAACATAGTAGTTCAATCCTGAATCGATCGACCCTGCGCCTATCCCGAGAGGTATTGCCAAAACCACAAGCATCCAGAAACTGGACAAGAACGATGTCATCATCAAGGCCGTTCCTGTAAGAAATCCACAAAATACAAGCAGTTTTCCGGAGCCAAAACGTTTTATAACAGGACCGCTGCAGAAAGCGGCGGTTGCGGAAAGCATTGTGGTAATGAACGCTATTATCCCTGCGTATGTCACAGGAGATCCAAGTTCAAGGCGCATGAACGGCCACGTAACTCCGAATGCGGTGTCAGGCAATCCCAGACTTATAAAACCAAGATACACTATGACGAGAAGCGCCTTGGCTTGATATTTTGGGTTTGTCAATTTCCGGTGCACTGGCAATCCTTAGAAAACTTGTTTTGGGGATCAACCTCTATGAATAAAAAACACCGCCACGCCCGGCGGGCATGGCGGAATTTTGATGTTCACTGACGTGTTGCGTGCCAGACGCGACACCCCAGTGAGCCTTACGCCTTGAAACTAGGCTTCTACTGCCGGCACTTCGGCGGAAGGTGTTGTTTCGGACTTGGTTTCGTATTTCTCGGTGACCCAGGCGAGTACGCACATTTCGGAAGAGTCGCTCATGCGGCGGCCGAGTTTGGTGATTCGTGTGAAGCCTCCAGGGCGACCATCCATGATCGGAACGATCGTGTCGAACAGCTTTTTGACAGCCGCGTCATCCTGCAGGCGCGCCATTATGCGGCGGCGCGAGGCGACGTCGCCCTTGCGGGCTGTTGTGACCATTTTTTCGGCGAGCTGGCGCGCGACTTTCGCTTTTGTGAGCGTGGTCTGAATTGACATTGATTTGATTAGTCCGACAACCAGCATGGAGATAAGTTGCTCCCTGTGGGATTTTGAGCGGCCTAATTTCTTGTTTTGTTTTCTGTGACGCATTGTAGATTGTCTTTCTGTCTATCAGGCTTATTTTTTCTCGAGGAGTGATGGGTCGAACTTGTATCCAAGAGAAAGTCCGAGCTCCTCCAGCTTCTGCTTGATTTCCAGAAGCGATTTTTTGCCGAAATTCCTGTACTTGAGCATATCCGCCTCGGTCTTCTGCGCCAGCTCGCCAACGGTTGTGATGTTGGCGTTGTTGAGACAGTTCGCGGCGCGGACGCTGAGTTCGATTTCGTTGACGCTCATGTTTAGCTTGCGAATGAGGTTGTCGCGGATGTCTTCTTCCGACTCCATGTCGTCCGAATCGTCAACGACGTCCTTGCTGTACCCCACAAACACGTCTAGGTGGTGCCTCATGATCGCGGCGGCGGTGACGAGAGCGTCATCCGGCTCTATGCGACCGTCGGTCATGATTTCAAGTGTGAGTTTTTCAAAGTCTGTGTGCTGCCCGACGCGGGTGTTGGAGATTTCGAAATTGACGCGCGTCACGGGCGAATAAATGCGGTCAACGGGGATTATCCCGATTTCCTGTTGTTTGCCCTCATCCCATTCGGCTGGGCAGAAGCCACGGCCAATTGAGAAAAACACGTCGATTTCAAACTCGCCATCTGAGTTAACCGTGGCGATGTGGTGGTGCGGATTCAGAACTTCGATGCTGCCCTCGGTGGCAAGATCGCCAGCGGTGACGACGCATGGTCCCTGGCGTTTGATGCTCACGCAGGGGGGGGTGCGGGTGTACGTTTTGACGAGTACCTTCTTGAGCGCGAGAATTATGGTTGTCACATCCTCCGTCACTCCCGGCAACGAGCAGAACTCGTGGCTTGCGCCTTGAATGCGCACCGCGGATACCGCTACGCCCTCGATGGATGAGAGTAGCACGCGCCGCAACGAGTTCCCGATCGTGCGGGCGTAGCCGATTTCAAAAGGCTCTGCTGTGTAGGAGCCGAATTTCGGCGAAGCCGTTGCCCTGTCCTTGATGACATGCTTCGGCATTTCGAATCTGTTAAGTCTTATAGGCATGCTATGCCGTCCTTTCCTTGCAGGAACCCGGATAGCATCGGATTCCTGCGAATACGGGGAAACCCCTCTGAAAACATTAACGTGAGTAAAGTTCGACCACGAGCTGCTCGTTGACGATTGGGGCGATCTCTTCGCGGGTCGGGATCGAAATAACCTCGCCGCGGAGATTCTCGCTGTCCACAGAAAGCCATGTGGGCGTGACGCGCCCGGCTGCCGTTCCTTCAAACGCCTGACGGGCTGCGTTTTTGCTCTGATCGCGGTCACGAACCTGAACAACGTCACCTGCCTTCAAGACGATCGAAGGAATGTTGGCTTTGCGGCCATTAAGCATGACATGATTGTGGCGCACGAACTGGCGCGCAGCGGCGCGCGAAGTGGCGAATCCAAGGCGGTATACAACGTTGTCGAGCCTCGTTTCGAGCAGCTGAAGCAGTGTCTCGCCCGTGACGCCGCGGCGCCTTAGCGCCTCTTCGTAAACGCGGTGGAACTGGCCTTCCTGCAAACCGTATTGGTTGCGCAGACGCTGCTTTTCACGGAGCTGGTTGCCGTAGTCCGAGGCCTTGCGCAAACGGCGCATGCCGTGCATCCCCGGAACTGGACGCCCCTGTTCGATTGGGCACTTCGCCATCTGACAACGTGCGCCCTTTAGATTCAACTTCATGCCTTCGCGACGGCAACGGCGGCAAACTGGTCCTGTATATCTGCCCATGTTACACTCTCCTTCTCTTACGCTGACGGCACCCGTTGTGCGGAATCGGCGTTATGTCTTTAATGACGCTGACAGCCATGCCCGAGTTTGCTATGGCACGAATCGCGGACTCGCGGCCGGCTCCTGCGCCCTGCACTCGGATTTCCACTTCGTGCATGCCTTTGGCAATCGCGACTCTTGCGCAATCCTGCGCGATCATCGTGCCTGCGAACGCCGTGGACTTGCGCGATCCCTTGAAGCCAGCCTTGCCGGAGGAGCTCCAGGAAATCACATTGCCACGAACATCGCTGATGCAGCACTGAGTATTGTTGAACGATGCCCTTATGTGGACTATTCCGGCAGGAATTGATTTTACACGGCCTTTCTTGCCCTTGGCGTCCGCCGCAGGGGCTGCCGTTACAACATCGTCGCCCATGACTATTGCCATGGCGTCTGTCTCAACCTGTACTTCCGCCGGCTTTACAGCGGCAACTTCCTCAACCTTGGTTTCTTCAGCCTTCTTGGATTTGGCGGGAGCTTCCCCTTCGGTCTTCTTCGCCTTCGCGGCGACTCCCTCTGCAGGAGCTTTTGGGGCCTTCTTAGCCGCACTCTCTGCGGAAGCCTTTTCGATTTTGTCAGCTACTTCTTCAGACATTTAGTCATCCTTGATGATTGCTCGTTATTTCTTTTCCGCTCTGCTCGCACTGCGTGCCGCCTTGTCGCGGACAGCCCCGACAGTATGCTTGGCGCCCTTGCGGGTGCGAGCGTTTGTTTTGGTGCGCTGGCCGCGTACCGGCAGTCCCTTGCGGTGACGCGTGCCGCGGTAGCTGCCTATGCTAATCAAGCGACGGATGTTCTGCGACACTTCGCGGCGCAGATCTCCTTCCACGTGGTACTTCGCCTGTATTACGTCAATGATCGAACGAATTTCCTCCGCCGTCAAATCGTCGGCCTTCTTGGCGGGGTCAACTTTGGACTCCTCCAGAATAACTTTAGCCCTTGTGGGGCCAATCCCGTGTATGTACCGAAGCGAATACTCAATACGCTTCTTGCCGGGGATGTCTATACCCAATAGTCTTGGCATGAACGGTCTCCTTAGCCCTGCCTTTGTTTATGACGCGGGTTTGTGCAGATCACCCGCACTATACCGCGGCGGCGGACAACTTTGCACCGCTCGCACACTCGTTTAACTGAACTACGCACTTTCATTGCGCTCTCCTGCCTTGGTTTCGAAAAAGACTGCTAATTTACAACTTTTCGGAATCGATGTCCAGAAAAAAGCGAAAAAATAAATAAATATTTTTCTTTTGCCTGAAATTGCCTCGATTTAGCCACTTTTTTGCAACTTTTACTTCGATTGTCATACTTTTCCAATAGTAGAGCCGTATAGCAGCAGGTTGAATAACCTTGTGTCTCAAGTTGTCTCACTCTGTCGCTTTTTTCCGCGTTTCAACGATAAAGCGCGTGTGGCACGGAACATGCGTTTAACTAACGGCGAAAGTGAGACCTTATGAATAACGAACAATTTACACAAAAATCCCAGGAAGCCATACAGATGGCACAACAAACGGCGTTGAGGTACAGCCATCAGAACGTCGACGTGCCGCACCTGTTGCTCGCGTTGTTGGAGCAGGAGGGCGGTCTGGTCCCTCGAATTTTAGAGACGGCAGGGGTCAACGCCACGGCTGTCAAAACAGATGTCGAAAACCTGCTTGACCGCCAGCCACGCGTTTCAGGCCAGGCCGTTGAGGCAGGCAAGATATATGTTTCGCATGCGTTCCAGACTCTTCTGGTGAAGGCGGGAGATCTGGCAAAACGCCTAAAAGACGAGTATATCTCCGTCGAGCACTTGCTGCTGGCCATTTTGGAGGGCGGCGCACGATCCGAAACCGCGGAGATTCTGCACAAGGCAGGACTAGACACGGCTTCCGTGTTAAATGCTTTAAAGTCGGTGCGCGGCAACCAGCGTGTTACTTCCGATTCCCCGGAAGGCCAGTACGAGGCGTTGAAAAAATACGGAACCGACTTGGTTGAAGTCGCCAGACAGAACAAACTCGACCCTGTTATCGGGCGTGACTCCGAAATCCGCGCAGTTACGCGCATTTTGTCGCGTAAAACAAAGAATAATCCTGTCCTAATTGGCGAGCCGGGCGTGGGTAAAACTGCAATAGTTGAAGGACTGGCCCAGCGCATCGTGCGTGGAGACGTGCCTGAAAACTTGAAGGGACGCACGATTTTCGCTCTGGACATGACTGCGCTTATGGCAGGCGCGAAATACCGCGGCGAGTTTGAAGAGCGCCTGCAGGCAGTGCTGAACGAGATAAAAGAGTCGGACGGCAACATAATCCTCTTCATCGACGAAATCCACACTATCGTGGGTGCTGGCAAGACGGAGGGATCCACAGACGCCGCCAACATGCTCAAGCCCATGCTTGCGCGCGGCGAGCTACACTGCATCGGCGCCACGACCATCGACGAATACCGCAAGCACATGGAAAAGGACGCGGCACTTGAGCGTCGGTTCCAGCCTGTGATGGTTGATGCGCCAAGCGTGGAGGATACCATATCCATAATAAGAGGACTGCGCGAGCGTTTCGAACTCTACCACAACGTACGGATTCAGGATGCCGCGATAGTTTCCGCAGCCGTTCTTTCAGATCGCTACATATCAGACCGGTTCCTGCCCGACAAGGCAATCGACTTGGTTGACGAAGCTTGCGCCTCCATACGCACTGAGATGGACTCCATGCCCGCGGAGCTCGATGAAATCACGCGCAAGGTAATGCGCCTCGAAATTGAAGAGACCGCTCTCAAGAAAGAGACGGACAAGGCCAGCAAGGACCGCCTTGAAACCTTGCGCAAGGAATTGGCGGATCTAAGAACTTCTGCTGACGCCATGAAAATGCAGTGGGAGAGCGAGAAAAACGCCGTCGCAGATGTGCGCAAACTACGCGAGGAACTAGACAAGGCCCGCGTTGAAGTCGAAAAGGCAGAGCGGGAATACGATCTCGACAAGGTTGCCAAACTCCGTTATGGAACGATCCCAGGAATCGAAAAGAAACTCAACGAAGCTCAGGAAGCAGCCGATGCCAAGGGAGACTCCCGCATTATCCGCGAGGAAGTCTCCGAAGACGAGATCGCAAAGGTCGTATCGCGTTGGACCGGCATACCCGTAACGCGCCTCGTCGAATCAGAGCGCGAAAAGCTGCTCCACCTCCCGGAAGAACTACATAAACGAGTAGTCGGACAGGACGAGGCCGTTCAGGCAGTCTCAGACGCAGTTCTGCGCGGTCGGGCTGGCATCCAAAACCAGAACCGCCCCATCGGCTCGTTCCTGTTCCTCGGCCCCACCGGTGTCGGCAAGACGGAGTTGGCGCGCGCTCTCGCGGAAGATCTATTCGACTCTGAGAAACAGATGGTTCGCATCGATATGTCCGAGTACATGGAGAAGTTCTCGGTGTCGCGTCTAGTCGGTGCGCCCCCAGGATACGTTGGATATGACGAAGGCGGACAGCTCACCGAAGCCGTGCGCCGTAAACCTTACTCTGTGCTACTTCTCGACGAAATCGAAAAGGCCCATCCCGATGTGTTCAACATACTGCTGCAGGTTCTCGATGATGGCCGTCTGACAGACTCGCATGGCCGCACCGTCAACTTCCAGAACACGATCATAATCATGACAAGCAACCTTGGATCGCAATATCTGCTTGACGGAATTTCCGAAGACGGAGAAATCTCCACAAACGCACGCGACTCCATAGAAAACCTGCTCAAGCAGACGTTCCGTCCTGAGTTTCTCAACCGCCTCGACGAGACCGTGCTCTTCAAACCGCTGTCGAAGAAGGAAATTACCTCCATCGTCAGGCTCATGTTGGGCGACCTCGCTAAACGCCTTGCTCAACGAGGACTGAAACTCGAAGTGAGCGACGCCGCTGCCGGTCTCCTGATCGAGCGCGGGTACGATCCGGTGTTCGGTGCCAGACCCCTGAAACGGCGCATACAGAGTGACATTGAAACTCCTGTCGCGCGCGAGATAATCGGCGGCGACTTCGGAGTGGACGCCACTGTTCACGTCGATGCCGCCGACGGAGAATTCACTTTTAAGATCGCGTAATCAGTATATTTCTATTTCGCGAAGCATCATTTGGTGGGGGGCGGTCTGACCGCCCGCCTCCACCACTTGTTTTGTGGCGCCTCCGCCGTAAGTTGTATCGTGCACCAGAATGCGCAGTTTCGACGTCGTGACCGGCTGCTTGAAACTGTGCCAGAAAATCCAGCGATCGGAGAAGAAGCTGTCAACGGATGTACGGGTTGGCGGGGAGTATACGGCGAACGTGCGGATCGGCTCGGTTATACGCCCGATTGTCACCCATTTGCCTTCATCTTCCGCCTGCACCTCGTGGTCGACCAACGTACCCTGCCACTGCCAAGGCGGGCATGCATACACCACTACACTAGAGATGTTGGTGGGAACGGGGAACTCAAACTGAACCCATGCGGGGAATTCCGGCGTGTCGTCCATCCATGGTTGCGCATCAGGGGTTTGCTTCCAGTACCAGTTTTCATATTCCCCGTTAGTCAGCTTTGAGATGTCGTTCGGGATGTTTGCATCTGCGGGATGTTTCCCTGTTCCTGACGCAGTTACCTTCACTTCCGGCAATCGCCGAGGTTGATCCCCAGGTTGATTTTTCCTGGTTCGAATTTCTGCCCCTTCACAAGGCGGACATATACCGGCAATTCGCCTACTTCAAGGACGCCCATGCCGTTGCGCAGCGGGATGTTTATTTCAAGCCCGAACGGTGATACCGCCCTTACGGATGTCCCCGAATTCACCTTGAAGGGTATCTGCATTGTGCCGCATCCTGTGTTCATTATTGCCACTACGTCGAGGTCCTGCCCCTTGAAAAGGCTGCCGATGAACATGTTGTTACCTTCGGAGCCAAAGTCCAATACATCGGAGAATTTTGTTCCGTACAATTCCTCAGACATGACGCGCATGAGTGCCGCGGCAGGGTTGTATCCGCCGTCTTCGTTCACCCACCATGTCGGGAAGTCCCAGAATCCGTGGCTTTTGTCGTACCACAGGTGGTTGTTTTCCTTCGGGATGCCGTACTGTTCGAAAATCATCATCTCAAGCATCGTCCAGCGCCCTTGGAGGCGCGGCTGGTATGAACCGTAAACACATGCGAAATACCCTTGCTCCGTTTGCCATTTTTCAATGTCGCCGTAGTCGGCTTTCTCTAGCATCGAGCTCAGTTGGTTCATTGTCTTGCGCCCGAGAACGATATCGCCGTTGATGCCGTTATATACATGGAAGCTGAATACATCGATGTACTTGCCACCTCCAGCCTGGAAGAAGTCCCACACCTAGCCGATAAGTTGCGGTCCGATACTTACCGTGCCGGGACCCATGACCTTGAGCGAGGGGTCGACGGACTTGACCGTTTCGTAGAAAGGTTTCAATTCCTTCTCGACAAAATCAGATGCGGAGGCTCCGAAGTTTGGCTCGTTGCGCGGTTCCCAGTATTAGACCGAGTCTTTGAAATGCGCGACTATTTTGCGGACGCCGTTGGTGTCCTTGGTGCCGTTCGGAAAGGCTATCATGAGTTCGCGTCTGCGGAGCGGATCTCGCGACACATACTCCTTGACATCATACGCGATCGACTCCTCCAGCCGTTTGATCTCCTCTTCAGCTTTAGATGCGTCCGCAACGTGGTGGCGTTGCGGCCCCATCCCGGTCACGGCGCGGCTCACCTGGTCCATGGATGGGTAGTAATTCGGATTGCCATCGACCTTCGCCTCGGGATCGGGGAAATTGTTGTTTTTGCGGAATATGACGAAAGTTGTCGTCCCCAGAATGTCTCCCCACTCCGGTCGAGTCTCCGTACCGTATATATATAGCTTGTACCAGCCGGGATTTTTGACTTGCAACGTCATCTTCTCACTGGCTGGACCCGAGTCCACCATCGTTCCATAATAGTCGAGAACTTCGTATGTTGCGGGTTTTCCAGAACCTTCAAGTTCAAACCGAACCGGATCCCCTACAAAGAATATATGGTTGCGCCTGCCCGAAACCGGGGTTATCTTCTCTGGCGGCATCTGCCATGCCCACCCCTTCGTTCTTGTGGATTCAGGATGGTTTGCCGCTCCGCCGGCGTCTCGCCGTAAACCAGAACTCCAGAACAAACCGCCAAGATGCCCAACAGAATGCGTGAGAATTTAGTTTTTTTCATGTCTTCCGCTCCTTGCGTGTGTTTCATGTTCAAGAACTGTCGTGCTATAAATGACAATACAACACATTTATGTCCATATTTGTATCAAAAATAGACATTAAGTGTCAATAGTGCGCCTCAATAGTGCGCCTCAGAATGGTGACTACTGCAGGCGTTTTATTAGTCTGCCAAGCCCCAAAGGGAATTTATAGTGTTGGCGATATCCGTGTTGTCAATCACGCCGGAGAGTTTCTCAGCACCGGGGCCGTAGGAGTAAATTGGCACGGGCGCGCCGGTGTGTGCGAGGCTGGCGTAGTGAACAACGGGTATCGAGCCCTCCGCCACACTCATCACAGCGGAGACGGCGCCGGTTTCGTGGTCTGCTGTGCAGATGACGAGTGTATCGCCTTTTGAGGCTGCGTACTCAGCCGCTACTTTAGCGACCCAATCTGTTTGCAGGACTCCTAAAATTGTCCCTTCCGCATTGTTGCCATGTCCATGTTTGTCGGGTAGCCACGATTCAATGACAAGGAGGAAGCCGTCTTCATTTGATGCAAGTTTATCGATCCCAGACACGGTGATTTTAGATAGCATGGTTTCCTCGCCAGACAACGTGTCGGGGTTTATTTGGGCGACGACTTTACCACCTGCTGGGACGGCGAGGAATTCCTCGGGTGAACTCACGAATGTATAGCCGGAATTTTCCATCTCCATTTGTATGTTGCGCACATTGTCTTTCACATTGTTGCTTGTGAAGAGTGAGCGCGTATCCGAGTTCCCGACCAAAATGTCAAACTTGCTTGTGGCTGAGTCTGCAATGATTTCAGGTGTCATCTTGCGGTTTATTTGGTGCGCAAAAAACGGGGCGGGGGTGCCGCCCGCAAGGGAATCGGTCGTTATGATGCCTACGGACTTGCCGGCGTCGCGGGCTCGTTCCGCAAATGATTTTAGTACCGCACCTTCATGGGACACTCCGATGTTGCCGTTGTCAACCTTTATGCCGCTCGCGATGGCGGTGGCGGCTGCAGCAGAGTCTGTGACCGAGGAGCTACGCGAATGGGTAGTGCTTAGACCGGCCACCGGAAGCTGCTGCATCACAAGTCTGCGCGTGTCGCTGTGCGCTTCAAGCGATGCGAGGTCGAGAGAGCCTTGCCCCATGCCGTCGCCTATAATAAGTATTATGTTGCGCGGTTTGGAGTCTGCCGGGAAGTTTTGCTCGAGTTTAGTCGTCAGGGAAGGTGCTATGAACTCCCTCGAAACTTTCGGCACATTTGCTGAAGGAGCGGTTGCCGCATCCTGCGCCGCTGTGACTGTCGACCCGCATTGCAGCAGTGTGAAAATGGTTGCCGCGATTAAAAAGTTGTTGATATTCATGCTGAAGCCCTCCGTTCGAAGAAAAATTGAATCAACAATTATAGCATAGTACAAGATTTGCAAGCCACCTGAAAAATTGGGTGGCTCGCAAAATAATGCTATCTTGCGGAATTGAGTGTATTGCAGTACAATGAGGGTTTTAATTCACACGACGGGTTTAGAACCAGAATATGGCGGCAAAACAGGACGATCTTCTATTCGAATTGCTCAGGCAGACTAAGCTGTTCAACGACGTTCAGCTTGATCAGCTGGCACTTGACGACAGAAGTGGCGACGCTTCAATTACTGAGTCGATCGTCCGTCTTGGCATGGCATCGGAGGAGGACTTCCTCGAGGCTGCAGCGAAAGTTATCGGGCTTGATTATGTAGATGTTTCCGATATAGCCCCCTCTCCGGATGTTATCGAAAAGCTCCCGGCGCGTTCCGTGTACCAGTACAGCGTAATTCCTGTTTCATTTGACAGCGACACGCTAACTATCGCCACGAGCGACCCTTTCAACCTCACACTCATAGACGGCCTTCGCATAGCCTCCGGGTACCAGATCCGGCCGGTAGTCAGCACAACGGAGAAAATAGGCAAACAGGCGCGTAAGTTATACGGCGTAGGCGGCGACACTTTCGAGAAGATGATGTCGGGCGGCCGCTACGAGGTAGAGTCGCAGGATGACATGAAGTACGACCTCTCCGAAGTGGGGCAAGAGGCGTCTATTGTGCGCTTTGTAAACCAAATCGTGGCTGAGGCAGATAAGCAGGGGGCCACGGACATCCACGTAGAGCCGATGGAGCACGAGCTTCGCATCCGATACCGCATCGATGGCCTGTTGCACAAGGTGGACGTGCCGGCGCAGCTTCACCGTGTGCAAGCCGCCGTCATTTCGCGCCTAAAGGTCATGGCCAATCTCGATATAGCCGAGAAACGCATGCCAATGGACGGGCGTATCGGCATCCGCGTAAACGGCAAGGAGATAGACATCCGTGTTTCCACTTGCCCGACGGTTTACGGCGAGAGCGTAAGCCTTCGTCTGCTTCAGAAGGGTGGCGGCCTTGTGCGTCTTGCCCAGCTTGGTATGAGCCCTAAGAACGAGAAGCTCATGCACAAGACAATACACCGTCCTAACGGCATCGTACTCGTGACTGGTCCGACCGGCTCTGGCAAGTCTACTTCGCTTTACGCTTTCCTGCACGAAATAAACACGGTTGACAAACGCATATTGACCGCGGAGGAACCTGTCGAATACGAAATGCCGGGAATCAATCAGGTGCTTGTGCGCCCCGAGATTGGTTTGACATTTGCGCGTGTTCTCCGTTCCTTCCTCCGTCAGGATCCAGATGTTCTTATGGTTGGCGAAATCCGCGATATCGAGACCGCGGAGATAGCCATCAACGCTTCACTGACCGGACACTTGGTCTTTTCCACACTGCACACCAACGACGCGGCTGGCGCATTTGCGCGCCTGATTGACATGGGAGTGGAGCCGTTCCTTGTAGCTTCTTCTGTCATCGTCGTGCTTGCCCAGCGCCTGCTGCGCCGTCTGTGCCCCGTTTGCAAGCTCGAAGGCGTGGCAGATCCCGCGCTTTTGGAGCGCATGGAGATAAACCCCGAGATATTCCGTGGCCGCAAGGTGTTCAATTCGCGTGGCTGCCAGAACTGTGGCCAGACCGGCTACAAGGGGCGTGGCGGAATTTTCGAGATACTGCCCGTCACGGACGCCATCCGCACAATGGTAACAGACCACCGACCTTCCCTTGAAATACGCGATAAGGCGATCGAGGAGGGTATGGCAACACTCCGCGAGGATGGTTGGAGAAAGGTGTTCGACGGTTTCTCCACAATAGAAGAGGTTCTCCGAGTGGCCGAAGATCAAGAGGATTGACAAGATGAAAGACGCAAACTGCATTTTCTGTAAAATCATCGACGGAGCATTGCCCTCCACCAAAGTCTACGAATCGGACAACGTGCTAGCGTTTCTAGACGTCAATCCGGTAGAGAAAGGCCATGTGCTTGTGGTGCCTAAGCGCCATTGGCCGACTATAGCGGACGTACCGGTCTCGAATAGTAGCGATATTCGTTGCGCGGAGGAACTAATGTACATAATGCGCGTAGTGGCAAAGGCCGTCAACTCGTCGTTCGCCGATGGCGTCAACATCCTTCAGGCCAACGGCGGTTGCGCTGGCCAGACTGTGCCGCATCTCCATTTTCACGTCATCCCCCGTTACGGCAAAGAGCCAGTCCAGCCTGTCTGGCGGTCTGGCGCGGGCAAATATTCCGAAGACGAAGAGCGCGACATATTCGCGAAGAGAATCTCCGAAGCCGTTAAGGTCATCATCGCAGAGGAGCAGATAGTGATATGAACGACCAGTCATTCGAGGAAACAGTCGCTCGACTCTGCGAATTTGATTATGCCTACGACATGGAAGCCTACTACTTCGTGCGGGATGCGCTCGACTACGCCTCTAGCAAGTTGCGCGCGGAGAGCACAAGCCGCCACGTAACAGGTGCGGAGCTGTCCGAGATGGCGCGCGAATACGCGCTTCAGGAATTCGGCCCGCTTTCACTGCTTGTACTCAACGAGTGGGGCCTCTACGAGACATCCGACTTTGGAGAAATCGTTTACAAGCTTATAAATGAAGGCGTCTTTGGCAAGACGGAGACGGACCAGAAGGAACACTTCAAAGACGTGTATGATTTTACCGACGCGTTTGCCAAGCCCTTCGAACCGGAAGACATAAAGTTTGATTCACCGGCAATATCTGGAAAGAAAAAATGAAAGTATCACCATTCAGGGCTTTGAGACCCAGCAAAGACAAGGCCGCATGCATCGCGTCGCTGCCATACGACGTAATGGACTACACCGAGGCCGTCGCTATGGCTACTGGTAAACCTGATAACTTCCTGCACGTAGTGCGGTCTGAAATAGATCTCCCCGAAGGTTCGGATCCACATTGCGACGAGGTATACAGGCAAGCCCGCAAGGCGCTTGAAAAACTCCGTGCGGAGGACAAGCTAGTGCGCGAGGACTCGCCGTCGATTTACATATACCGCCAGATCATGGGCGCACATGAGCAGACCGCGGTGGTCGGTTGCTGCGAAATAGATGACTACGCCAACGGCGTTATCCTGCGTCATGAGAAAACGCGTAAGGACAAAGAGGACGACAGGACCAAGCACATCCTCACTACAAACGCAAACACTGGACAGGTCTTCCTGACTTACCTTGATGTGGCGGCGATCGACTGGATTGTAAAGTTCGAGTGCGAGGAGGAGCCTCTCTACGACTTCACCGCCGAGGACGGAGTCCGGCACGTTGTATGGCGCGCGAGAAGGACGGAGGCGCTCTCGCATATGTTCGAAATGGTGCCAAAGGCATACATTGCGGACGGTCACCACCGGTCCGCGGCGTCCTACCGCGCCGGTATGGAGCGTCGCAAGGCAGCCGGTGCTGCTGCCGATGCGAGCGCTGAGTACAACCGTTTCATGGCGTGTCTTTTTCCTGCGTCCCAGTTGCGTATTCTACCCTACAACCGTTGCGTGAAGGATTTGAACGGTCTTTCGGAGAAGGAGTTCCTTGCCAAGGTCGCAGAGAGATTCGAAGTGTCGGATGGCAAGCCGGAGCTTACCGCGCCTTGTTCGTGCGCTATGTATCTGGGCGGGCGTTGGCACGGCCTTAAATGGAAGTTGTCCGGCAATGAGGCGGATCCTGTTTCCAAGCTTGATGTGAGCCGCCTTCAGGAGGATCTGCTTGCGCCGATAATTGGAATCGGAGATCCTCGCACAGACGAGCGCATATTCTTTGTCGGAGGTATAAGGGGCGACGAGGAACTGGTCCGCAACGTCGATAAAGGGATGGCGGCGGTCGCGTTCGCAATGTACCCGACAACTATAGAGCAGATGATGGAGATAGCAGATGCGGGGCAGACCATGCCTCCGAAGAGCACCTGGTTCGAGCCGAAACTGCGGAGCGGGCTGCTGGTTCATACACTCGATTAAACAAAGGAGGAAAGCTATGGGCAAAGAGCTGTCTGTCGAAGCAATAGCCGGAATGATAGACCATACAGTGTTGGCACCGTACAGCAAACGGGAAGTGTTTGTCGCGGCCTGCCGTTACGCGGTTAAGAATAGATGCGCCAGTGTCTGCGTTTGCCCTTTCTTTGTGGGAGAGTGTGCACAGCGCCTCAACGGCAGCGGGGTCAAGACATGTACTGTTATTGGATTTCCGCACGGGACGACCTCAACTGCCTCGAAGGTCGCCGAGTCGCTTATTGCTATGGAGTCCGGCGCTGTGGAGATAGACATGGTGGTCAATATAGCCAAAGTCAAAGACCATGATTGGGATTACGTGCAAGAGGACATCTGGGCCGTCACGAAAGTCGTACATGCCGTCGGCAATAAAATAAAGGTCATTTTCGAAAACTGCTTCCTCGAAACGGAGGAGAAGATCGAGCTCTGCAAAATCTGCACCGAATTGAACTGCGACTGGGTCAAAACCTCCACTGGATTCGGAACCAGCGGCTCGACGGTCGAGGATTTACTGCTGATGAAGGCGAACATCGGTCCCCATGTGCAGATCAAGGCGGCAGGCGGTATTCGCACGCTCGACCAGCTTATAGAGGCACGCGAAGCTGGTGCTACGCGCGTGGGGTGTTCTCGAACCAAAGACGTTCTAGACGAGGCGAGGCGTAGGTTTGGCTGATTTATTTTTGAGGAATCACGTTTGTCATGGTATTGTAATGAACAGTTGAGATCAAGGGAGGCAGTGAATGTCCGGTAAAAATTCGAACGAAAACGCAAAAAACTGGTTCTGGAAAAAACCCTCAGGAGCCAAGGAGGGGCCAGTTGACGTAGAACTAATGCGCAAGAAGGTCGTTTCTGGCGAAATTGACGCGCAGACGCAGGTTTCGAGAGATGGTAAATCATGGACTCTAGCCGTATCGCATCAAGAACTAGGCTTCGACTGCCTCGTGCTGGAAGCGGGCGAAGATCTCAACGTGCTCGGCCCGTTTGCGAATGAATCGATGGGGCGCAAGGACGTTGCGTCATCAATGCCCCGGGATGGGATCGTATTCGTGCGCGAAGGCGTCGTTGGCGAATGCACCCACGGAGCATTCTCGGCTTCTGGCAAAACCGGCGCCGCCATGGCGGAACGTGTAATGGCGGCGGAGAGGCAACTGCGCGAAAGTGAAAAAGCGCGCCGTGCCGCAGAGACTTCGCTGGCTGCCAAAGACCTTGAGTTTGATGCGGAGCGCCAGAACTTGAACGGGGTTGTTTCGGGTCTCAAGGCCGCAGAGCTCAAACTTAAGGCAGAGATAAACGATCTGCGTTCAGACCTCGAGGCCGACAAAGAAGAAAAGAGCGGCAGACTTGATCTTGAGGCGAAATTGATGGACGCCGAGATCATGGCGAGTTCTGCGCGGGAGGCGGCGGAAAAAACCGCAGCGGATTTGGCCGCGAAAACGACAGAGCTGAATGAGGCGCGGGCCAGGCTGGAAACGATCAAGGCTGAATTAGAAACGCTGAGCTCAAAGCAACAAGAGGGAGTTTCAAGGGTTGTTGAACTAGAGAAGAAGCTGGCGGACACCGGCGCGCGCCTGATCGAGCGCGAGGGGCGTTGCGTGGAATTGGAGGGCAGCCTTGCCGCCGCGAAATCTCAAGCACAAGAGCTCGAAGGGAAGCTCCGAGAGCGTGAAAACCAGATCGAAAAACTCTCGAGAATTTCAAAGAACGCGAATGAGAACATTCGCGAATTGAATGAATCGGCGTCGTGGCTACGCACGAAACTGTCGGACTTGGCAGGTGAAGTGGCAGAGAAGTTTTACGTCCCGGAGTTGCATCCTGTGGCGGATTATGTCGAAACGGAGGAATACGTCGCCGAAGTGGTTGAACCGGAAGTTATGCCGGTAAAAAAAGCGGGGGCGTCTGACGTAGCTGGACGGCGTATGAATGCGGGCAATGCCGCTCCAGGACGCGGCGTCGAGAAGATTTCGGCAATCGAGAACCAGTTGAAGCGCGAACTTTCCAATCTGGGCGCGGCAAAGGCGCAGAGTGCGGCCGCAGTCCCGAATTCGCCGAAAAACCAGATGGGGCGCGAAGGGTTGCTCGGAGGTGTTTTCAAAAGGAAAAAGTAGGCACGCGTGCGTGATTATTGATGTCTGACAAACAGGAAACAAAAGCAAGAGGCGCTTCCGTGCCGTCTGATGCCGACTGGTTCGTTAGAATGAGCAACGGCGCTGTGTTCGGTCCCATCAACACGAAGGGGCTTCTTCATTGGGCGCGTGATGGCCGCATAATGCCGGACGACGAGATTTCCACAGACAGGGTCGCATGGCGCCCCGCTCGTGAATTACCTGAACTCGAAATTGATACGATGATAGAGCTTCCAGACGGCACGTTCATAGGGCCCTACAACGCCAATGCCATAGAACCGCTCGTGAAAGAGGGGAAAATTCCACCCAAGGCGAAGCGGTTTCATGCGGATGAATTGGAGGAGCGTATCGCGGTCAGGCAGGCTACTCTTTTCGCCGATGAAGCCGATGAGGGAGAAGCCGCTCCTCCTCCTGGCGGAACTGGAGGTGTTGAAGCAATGGCGGCGGAAAAGATCCGTGGGGAATTCGAAGAGCGGATTGCGGATCTTAAACGACAGTCTGACGACGTGATCGCCGAATACGAGCGTGCACAGGAAAACCTTCAGGCGGAGTTCGAGAAGTCCAAGAACGATCTGAAGAAATCGCAAGCCGAGTTGAGAAAGACGCAGGCGGAACTTGGAGATACAAGAGTCGAGTTGGGCAAGATTCAGGCTGAGCTTGAAGATGCGCGGGGTGATCCGGAGAAAGTCCAGAGCGAATTGGATGCCGCTCGTGCCGAGCTTAAGAGGGCGCAAGCCGAATTAGAAGAAGCTCGTGCTGAACTATTGAAAGCCCGTGGCGCTTCGGACGATTTTGGTGTAGAACTCAACAATACGAAGCGTGAATTGGAAGAGGCAAGAGACAAGCTTGAAAAGACAATTCGCGAATTGGATGAAACGGCTGTAGAACTTAACAAGAAACAGGGCGAATTTGATGCTATAAGTGGAGAGCTCGAAAAGTCCCGGGCTGGGCTTGAAAAAGCGAATGAGATTTCGGAAGAAAATTTGCGGCTCAGGCACGATCTGGAGGAGTTGGAGATTGCATTCGACGCTCTTTCGAAGTCCAGTATCGATGAGAATGAATTCGTTGGGCTTGTCTCAGAGAATGCATCACTCAAAAACAAACTCGATGAAGTCCAGTCACAGATGGATGAGTTGCAGGGCGAGTTCAACGAGCTACTGGCGTTTTCTAACGAACGCGATGCTGAAGCCAAAGACAAAATAAGGGATTTGACGGATCGTCTTGAAGCCCGAGACGCGTCTGCTGATGTTGTCGTGGATGTTGACGACACGATGGCTGGGGACGGCCTGCTCGGTTCACAGCGCGTCATGAACAATCTGAAGTCGCGTCTCGGGGAGGCTACCAGAGAATGCGAGGAACTCCGCTCCGCGTTAGCGGATGCGAACGCTAGGGCGACGGCGGCAGGACGCCCGTCAGAGGGAGACTTTGCAACGATAAAGCTTTTCGCGAATGGCGCTTTGGATCTGCTGCGTAAGACGCTCGAGGAAGAAAAAGAGCGCAACACCGCGGCGCGCGCAGCGAGTGCCGACATGCAGAATGCGTTGCACGGCGAAATCGCGAGGCTAGAGCGCATTATGATGCGCGACCCGGGCGAGATTTCCCGCACGGAACAGGCCGCGATGCGTTCGGAGAGGCAGACCGCCAAACTGCAGCAGGAGCTCGAATCGGTGCGGCGCCACCATCAGGCTGACATGGCACGCGCGGACGCGAACGAGAAAGCGCTAGAAGGGCGCTGCAAGGCACTGGCGCAGAAGGAGGCGTTACTTCGTGAGAAACTGTCGCGTTTGGAGCAGCGAGCGGCGGACTACGATTCGCAGACCAACCAGTTGCGCCGAAAAGAGAGCGCGCTACTCGCTGCGGAGAAGGAATTCGAGGAGGCGCGCCAGCAGTGGCAGATTATCGAATCTTCGCTTATGCATAGAATAGATGAATTAGAAAAGGGATCCGGGCTTTTGTTCGCGTCGGATGGAACTGAAACGGCAGGGGAGGATCCCGAGGCTAAGCCTATGAAATCGGTGGAGCCTAAAGCTTCGTTCAAGGGGGGGCCGCATATACGGCTGATGAAATAACAATGCAGGAAATAGGGGCAGATAAATGAGCGAACGCAAAGAGGATTACGATTTTAAACAGAAGAAACCGGATACAAGCGACGGTTTGGACAGCATGTTCGCGCTGTCATATCAGAAGAATGGTGAAGAGTCGTTCCCGGTGCTTAGAGCCTTTCAGGAATTTCTCGAGGCTGAGAGGGAGCGTGCTCGCAGAAAGCAACTGGCACTGACACTCATGTTTATGGGCGCGATTGTGGTGCTCGTCCTCGTTTTTTGCGTAGTTGGCGCGATCGTCTTCAATACTTTATTGAAGCAGAGCAATCAGCATCAGGGGAAGCTGGTCGAGTTGCTGGCGCAGCAGAGACAGACTGCCGATACCATGGAAGTGTCCAGAGTACAGAATTCGCAGCCACCTGCCGTGAAGTCTGAACAAGCTGACGCCGACGCGACGCTTCTGGAGCTCATAGACGCTGTTGAATCGTTGCGCAAGGAAGTGGCCGCTGCTGCCGAGACGGCAAGAGCCGCAGACCCCCCGGCTGAAGCCCAGGTCGCTGAAATGCGCCAGCCAACTGAGGAAGAGTTGCTCCGGCAAAAGGGGATCTATACTCCGCTCAAATGGCGTACTGATACGCCTGTGGAAACTAAACCCCAGCCAGAGTCTCAATCAGAAAATGTAGTATCTAAAGAAGAACCCCCACAGACAGGCAATGTAGCAGAAACAGTTGCCGTGGGGCCAAAGAACGGGAAGGCTAATGCTGAAGCGGTGGAGCCGGATGAGCCGATTGAGAACACTGCCGAAATTGTCGCTGCGGAACCACAAAAGCAGGAAGAGGCGGCTAATAACACAGTTGAGCCGGAGGCTGATCCTTCCGAGGCAGGCGTACGCCGGATAAGCGTGAACCCCTCGCGTGAAATGGGAGTCCCTGCGGGGTATAAGCCAGCCGCCATTTCCGTGGTTACTGAAGACAGGCGTAATGTGCCTTGGCGCATAATGATGCCCACTGGCGTCGAAGGTAAAGGGGCGGCAGAGTAGTGAAGTTCAGCGTTTTAGGTAGCAATAGCAGTGGAAACTGCATATACATTGAATCGGAAGATACGCGCGTTTTAATTGATGCTGGGCTGTCGCACAAAAGGACAAAGGAGATGCTCGCGCAGATCGGCGTGGATATTTGCACAATTAACGCCCTGTGCCTCACCCACGAACATTCTGACCATACCGCCGGCCTTCCGGTTATATATTCCAAACACAACACCCCGTTGTTTGCTACTGGAGGGACGAGTGTTGCTGTTGAGGAAAATGTGAAGAAGAGCTTTGGGTGGAATATCTTCGAGCCAGGCATGTCGTTCGAAATCGGTTCGCTTAACTTTGAGACGTTTTCGGTGTCCCACGACGCGAGCGATCCGGTTGGGTATGTTATTAGCGACGGTACAAGCCGCATTGGGATTGCCACGGATATGGGTGTCACTCCGGACATGGTTGTCCGTCATCTTCGCGGATGCAACACCTTGATACTCGAGTTCAACCACGACAAGACTCTATTGGAAAACTCCACCCGACCGTGGTCTACAAAAACACGCATCGCCGGCAACAAGGGGCATCTGTCGAACGAACAGGCCTACGAACTTCTGAGAAATATCGCAGACACCGATCTGCGCACCGTTTTTCTCGCACACATAAGCGACGAGTGCAATACACCTCAAATAGCCACACGATATGCGGAAGAGGCTTTGTCCTGCTGCGGGCTATTCGGCACTGCTCGCATCTGCGTCCCTACATGGCCATTCCCCCTTTTGGACGTGTAGCGATATAGACAGTTTGGATCCAATTTCCGAGCCGTTTGGAGGGGCTTTTATTGACAGTGCCAGAGAAAGCCTGTAGTCTAGTGTCGCCTCTGCTGGGAGGTTTATACTGCTTCAAATAAGTTAACATTGTCGACACGTGTGGTGAATAGACCCAGTCTAAATCGCTAAGACTTCTAATAAAACATCGAGACGAGTTAAAAAACAGACTTGTTCGGAGTCATGTTGTAAGGAAGGAATAACGAAAAATGAAAACCCGCCAGCCAGTAGCCAGCGCAACGCGCGTGTGTTTTCCACGCGCTCGTAGACGCCCCATGGTGTCCCGTTGTCGATCGTTGTGACCGGGGTAAGCGTCCATGATAGCAAGGGGGCCGCAAGGCTCCTGAATGAACAGCTCTTATGGTTTTCTATATTGACATGTGTCGACATTCTGGGATATATTCGACTGCATCGACTACTGGGTAGGTTTTAGAAAGATCTGGGGTTTGCAACAATAAGGAGGCAGATATGTCTAAAATAAAAAACAACATAAACGAGCTGATTGGCAACACGCCGCTTGTCCGCATTAACAAGCTAAACAAGGGCAGTGCGGAAGTGCTCGTAAAGCTCGAATCGTTCAATCCCGCCTCCAGCGTCAAGGATCGTATCGCGTTAGCCATGATCGAGGCGGCGGAACGCGAAGGGAAAATCAAACCAGGTGCGCTGATAATAGAAGCCACAAGTGGCAACACGGGCATAGGCCTCGCGCTTGTTGCGGCAGTGAAAGGCTACCGCCTCGTTCTAACTATGCCGGATACGATGAGCATAGAGCGCCGAAAACTTCTTGCAGCCTACGGTGCCGAGCTGATTCTGACACCTGGGGCAGAGGGTATGAAAGGCGCGGTGACCAAAGCGGAGGAAGTTCGGAACGCAAACCCCGGGGCATTCATGCCAAGCCAGTTTGACAACCCCGCAAACACAGAGGTACACAAAAAGGCAACGGCAGAGGAAATCCTTCGCGATACCGACGGCAAACTCGATGTTCTTATCTCGGGTGTCGGCACCGGAGGTACCGTTTCCGGCGTGGGCGAGGTGCTGAAGGCCAAGATCCCGGGGGTCAAGATTATCGCTCTCGAACCTGACTCTTCGCCTCTGCTGTCCGGCGGTCAGGCGGGCCCTCATAAAATCCAGGGGATCGGTGCGAACTTTGTCCCTGCAATCTACAACCCGAAAGTAGTGGACGAAGTTATGATCGTCTCGGCGGAAGACGCTGGTGCCACTGCGCGCGCTGCCGCCAAACAGGAGGGATTGCTAATCGGAATCTCCTCCGGCGCGGCGTTACATGTAGCGCTGAAGCTGAGCCTTCAGCCGGAGTATGCAGGAAAGCGGATCCTGGCCGTGTTGCCAGATTGCGGCGAGCGCTACCTCTCGACCTGGCTCTTTGACTGAAACTGGTCTTCTGTGGACGTTTGTGAAAATCACTAGCATCCCATAGTGGTCAGGAAACGGGCAAGCCGCCCCCTTTCCCC
>CAYOPG010000019.1:0-33217 GCA_964405775.1 uncultured Lentisphaerales bacterium | reverse complement strand
TTGTAATATGAGCGGCATCGCAAGAGAATACCGGGAAATAGACGTAAAAAAACAGCATAGCATGTCTTTTCGAGAGACCTTCGAGCTGTGCTTAAAAGGGGTTCGCCACAGGTTGCTCAGGTCGCTTCTGACCCTCGCTGTCGTGGTGTTGGCAGTGGCTTTTTTCATGTTTCTGCTGGCAGAGAGCATGTTCATCCGCTCGGCTGGCCTTGGAGTGGTCGCGGAGAGCGAACACCAGCGGGTCTCACAGCAGCTCATGAACCAGATGTTCTCGCCAGCCACCGACATGGCGATGGTCAAACGTCTTGCAGATGCCCGGGAAGAAGGCGACAAGAAGGCTTTCACCGAGTTTTCTCGACTGACCGGAACTTCAGAAGACGAACTCGCCCAGCTTGCATCACTCGCCGAAAAGGAACGGCTTTACATCGAGTGGCTGGCAGATATACCGACCGGCAACCGCACGGTGCTCATACACAAGGCGTCCGGACGAGCAGCATTCGATTATATTTTGAGCGATATTGATGCTTTCAAGACCAGGATCGAGCCTATGCTTGATATCCGAGCTCCAGGCGGTTTAGACCTTTTCCTGGAATTTTTGGGTGTTTTCCCCGATTACACGCAACGAGTTGCCACTCTCACGGATAAGTGGAACGAGAAGGTGGCTCAAGCCAATGATATATTGCGCAATGCCAAAGGGGATGAATCCATTTCTGAGTCGAAGTGGATTGTGGGAGCCGCCCCCGAAGACCTTGAGGGCTGGCGTCTGCAACTAGAGACGCTTGGTTTTTCGTTCAGTAAGGACGATTTGACCCTTATGCAGGAACAGTTCACGGCGGTTGAGGAGTCGGACGCCGTATTCGCGGTTCTGAATACGAAGGAAGTGCGCGAGGCTTGGGCGCGTGAATTCCGTGAATCCACGCCTTCTACGGCAGAGCAGAAGGCTATGCGACTTGACGACAAACGAGCGCAGAAGATTCTGACCTCACATTTCGATCTCGCGATGCTTAAACGAGTCGCGGAGAAAACGGAGTACGACACGATATTGTCTGGCCTGGAACGCAAGCTAGCTCCTTCGCTCACTGGAGACGAGGCTGTTCTCGGTCTTAGTCCGCGTCAGTTCTTCCTTCTAGCGATTTCGTTTCTAGTGTGCATGGTCGGCATCACAAATGCTATGCTGATGTCAATAACCGAGCGATTCCGTGAAATAGCCACTATGAAGTGCCTCGGCGCGACGGATACGTACATTCTGGTGCAGTTCATGATGGAGGCGGCGATGCAAGGCTTTGTGGGGGGGCTTTTTGGCGTTGTGATAGGTTTCGTCATTGCGGCACTTCGCTCGTGGGCAAGCTTCGGGAATTATCTTTTTGAATACTGGCCGGGCGGGGATATTGCGATTTCCGCCTTGGTTTCACTACTGGCTGGAGTGCTGCTGGCCATGATGGCTTCAACCGTGCCTTCATGGATAGCATCACGCATGGCGCCAATGGACGCAATGAGGGTAGAGTAATGGATTTTGATTTCGAAAAATACGCCGAAGGCAGGGAAACTCTCGTTTCGGTGCACAACATCCGGCGCATTTTCATGCGTGGCGAGGAGGAGGTGCATGCGCTCAACGGGATCAACCTTGAGATATACCGTGGCGAGTACATATGCGTAATGGGGCCATCGGGTTCTGGCAAGACAACTTTCTTCAATATGGTCGGCGGCCTCGATTCCCCCACTAGCGGACGTGTTTTCATAGAGGGCGTCGATATGGCGCAGCTAAATGCGGAAGAGCTGGCATTCCTGCGCTGCCGCAAGATCGGCTATGTGTTCCAACAGTTCAACCTTAACACGGTTATGACGGCACTGGAGAACGTAACTCTGCCGATGGTTTTTGCAGGGGTTTCCTCGGACGACGCGCGTGCCCGCGGAATGGCGCTTTTAGGTAAAGTTGGCCTCGAGGATCGCTGGAGCCACACGCCGAAGGAGATGTCCGGAGGGCAGATGCAGCGCGTGGCGATCGCGCGCTCGCTCGCGAACAATCCTTCTATTTTGCTTTGCGACGAGCCTACCGGAAACCTCGACTTGAAGACAGGCAAGGAGATACACTGGCTGCTGCATGATTTGAATAAAAAAGACGGCGTAACGATAATTTGCGCTACCCACGACCACAACATGCTGTCTGTATCAGATCGCATGGTGTGGATTTCCGATGGGCAGATCGAACGCATTGCTGCGCGAGAGGACGTTAAGATCGAGAAGGCTAGCCTGGGAGCCCACGATGACGATTAAAAACTTTATGATTTCAACACTGTCTGGTTTCGCTTGCCGCAACGCTCGCCTTGTTGCCTGCGCCGTTCTAACAGCCACCTCCGCTCTGTATGTGCAGGCTCAAGCTGGCGCCGTTGCCGACGCCACTAACGGCACCTCCACCGTCTACAGCCGCGTTTATTCGGAGTTCTCAAAGTACCCGCACCGTATGGCCGGGAGCGAAAACCTCGAGAACTGCTTTAAGGCCATTGAGCGCGAGTTCGAGGCGGTTGGAGTGGCTACGCACCGTCAGGAGTTCATGACAATCGTGCAGGACACGGAACATTGCAGCTTCACCTATGGCGGCAAACCTGTCGAAGGCGTCTATATGGTAGACAACGGTCCAGCCTCTTTCGTGCTCGACGAACCTCTTCAGGGACCAGTGGTTTTCGCCGGAAACGGCTCCCTAAAGGCTCTCGACGGCAAAGACGTCATGGGCGCTATCGCAGTCGTCGATGCCGCATTGCCTGGGGCAAGTGTTTCAGACATCTTCATCCGCGGAGCAAAGGCCGTTGTTATTGTGGGTGATGACACGGTCGACCAATGGCGGATGTCGCAGCTTAATTATTCGACCGTTTCGCTCGTTCCGCGCCTCTACATGTCGCGCGACACGGCGGAGGCGAATGGCCTCCTGACGGCGGACGGAAGCGCATCCGGCACCATAGACGCACGTTCGGTTCTCGTAGACCGCAACGCGTGCAACCTCTGGGTTGAGCTACCGGCAGTCGGCGGATGGAAAGAGAATCTAGGCCGGGAGGAGGTGCTGATATTATCCGCCCGGGCAGACACGTATGGCTTTACCCCCGACTACTCGCCGGACATGCGTTACGCGGCTAATGCGGCGCTGTTGGCTGATGTTGCTGTTGAACTTGCAAAAGACGGCCCGCTAAACCGGCATGTAGTGGTTGTGTTCTTCGGATCCCACTACGCGGCTCAAGAAGGAGCTCGTTACTTGTACCATGCTGTTGATATGTCCGACAAGACAGCGAATCCGGTTGATCTCTCAGATCGTGCTGCTCGGTACAAGATGGAGTTGACCAGAATTGAAGCGGTTTTGGAAGTCGCGCATAGCGAGAACGTGATTGGACTTTCGACAGATGTCGGACGCGATCTCCAGCAACGTCTTAAAAAGGAGCTCATCGGCCTTGTTGGCGCTCAGCGTGAGGTAATGGGCGAATACCGAACGGAAATCGCGGCCATAAAGGACGGATTGGACAAAGAAACGATTCCGCAATCCGAACGCACAGAAGCCGAGGCGCGGATAGCAAAGCTTGAGGCGCTGGTTGAGGCTGGCGATGCAGAACGGGCTTTGTGGAATGGCCTGAGGTCGCAGCTGACGAAGGGTAAGTTCGCAACGGACGATCCTGCGAACGTTGCCGTGTACAATGAGACCATGCGCACTGTTATACAGGATCTCGAGTTGCGCCGTGGCGAATTGGTCCAGATGATGTCTGACAACGAGACGTGGATGGAACTTTGCGAGGTGTTCAAGAACCGCGCTCTAGTCTGCCATTTTGATTTCGATTTCGCGGACGATTCGTCTCCGTGGACCCTTTCCATGATCAACGCCTATGGACTCTACAGAGCTGCCGCGCTTGACGCAGGGCAATATCTCTCGCATCTTAACGGCGTTTCGAAGATTTACTACGGCTCAGCAGGAGAAGGCATCAAGGGTATATCCGAGGGTAAGGGCTGGGGTGCCCTGCTTTTTAAAGAGACCCTTTCCCCGACATACAAGCCCTATTCACTGAGCTATCCGGGACAGCGCGCGGTTCCGACTACAGTAGGTGCCGGCATGGGGTACGCTGGATTTCAAATGATCACTGTTGGCGATATGCTCGCCCACGACGCCATGCCATTTGCCGAAGATTACGACTTGTCCGGTCTGCGCGGCCAGATGTTCGAACTTTGCCGCGAACTGGGCAACTCTAACAGCATGTCGCAGAATCCTGTTTACAGTAGGGAACGCCTGGAGACGCTGCTGACATACACGGAGGATAGTTCCGGACTCAGGGGCATCAATTTCCTGAATTACGCGAAGGGATCCAGCGAGAACGCGGGCGTGCCAAAGAATTCCATGATGCTCTTCACAGGCTTCCCCTTGGAAAGCCCCGTCTTAGGTCTCAGCCATTCACCGCGGGCGCGCATCTTGGCCAACGGATATGTTTATATGCCAGGCGTTTCGCGAGAGGTAGCAACCAGTTGGAGCGCGCGCCACTACGGCATTGGCTACGACGCCGATGGGCGTTTTGAGAGGATCTCCTCAGATACTGATTCCGGCGGCTCCGGCGGCATTAAGCCTACACCGAACCACCTTTTCTTCGTTTACGGCGGGGTCAGCTTCAACAACGGCTATGCCGCAGATCCATCCGGCAACCCGATGTACAAACCGCGGGTTATGCTCGCATCCAAGGATTCTGTGCACAAAACAGCCGCAAACATTTCCATTTCCGGCAACCCGTATGAGTTTTTTGCCGACAGGCCAGACAACATCAAGCGCATTGGGGGCAGCGGCGAGATGATTCTGGGGTCGCTCTCCCCCGAGTCGGGCGAGGTGAATGAAAATACTGTTGAGGCCGCAATGGGATATGGCGTGCCGCTAGAGGCAGACACTATGCTGAATTTTGACGGCATAGCTCAGGGCGCCAACGATGTATACGTGCTGAACGAAGTTCGGCTGCGAATTCTTCGCAACCGTAACATTGTGCGCGATGACCTCGAGCAGCTTCATGCCGATGCTAAAGACCACATGGATGAGGCAAAGCAGATGGAGTCGGAGAACAAGTGGTCGCTCGCCCGAGCTCATCAGATATTCGCCACATGCATTGAAAACCGCGTGTACGCCCCGCTTAGAGGAGTGACGGAGGATCTGGTGCAGGCTGTCGTTGTGCTGCTCCTGCTCAATATCCCGTTCGCATTCGCGATGGAGCGTCTGCTCTGCGGCTTTACAAGCATCTACAAGCAGATATTGGGATTCTGCGCCTTCTTTATCGGCACCTTCCTCGTACTATACTTTACGCACCCGGCCTTCTCCCTCGCTTCGGCGCCAGTCGTGATTTTTCTTGCATTTGTAATAATACTGCTGTCTGTCATAACCATTTCGCTTATGATGGGTAAAATCAAGCAGGAAATACGCGCAATGCAGGGTTTGGCCTCGACCGTGCATGGGATCGAAAGCGACAGTTCTACGATGATGTCCGCGATCCTCATCGGCATATCGGGAATGCGAAACCGCCCTCTCAAAACTTTCCTAACCAGCCTTACCGTTGTGCTGCTGACGTTCACTATTCTGGTATTCGCTTCCTTCACCCCGAAAGAGGGCGTGGTTGAGTCATACCTCGGGCGAGGAGCTGGTGAGAACCGCATAGAACTGCATCGTTTCTCATTCCTTGAGGTCGACCGCATGATGGAACGCGCTGTCGGCGCTATTTACGAGGATGATTTTGAAACCTTCCGGCGCGGAGGTGTCTTTAAGCTGCCGACGCGTCCAGCTGACACTGGAAACACGCCGACCTCGCCCGACCGCGTCATATACTCTCCACGTACTCAAAAGACGGCGTTGCTAAGAGCCGTGATGGGTCTGGATGAAGGCGAGTTCGACCGGTCTGAGGGGCTGAAACGCGTCGTGCCGGAATTCGGACGCGGCGAGTTCCGCCACCCTCCTATATACCTGCCTTCGCTCATAGCAGACGTGCTTGAAGCCGAGGTTGGTGAAGAGTTGCTCCTGAACGGACACAGTCTCACGTTCGCCGGAACTTTTGATGGAAACGCCCTGCAAAGCCTTAACACGCTCGACGGTCTGCGCGTTCTTCCTCCGGACTTCCAGTCCACAATGAGTCGCCGTGGCGCTTCACCGCAGGCAGCCGCCTCTGCCTCTATGTTCGAGGATATGTCAGGCGGAAGCTTCGAGTGGTTGTCGCCAGATGTCATTGCATTGGCTCGCTTGTCTGATCTCGACGAATTGTTCCCGAAAGTGAACATTGTGAATTTCGTCACAATGTATCCCAAAAATGACAACGTCGACATAAATGTGGCAGCCCGCTCTCTGTCGCAGGTTTTCCGAGGGGCTGTGCTGGTGAAAACCCCAGAAGGCACCCGCAGAATGTTCTTCACGAAGGCAATCGAGGGGTCTGGATTCGCTGACGTCATCGTTCCGCTGCTGCTTGGCGGTTTGATAATCTTCAGTTCACTCATGGGGTCGATCGTCGACCGTGAACGTGAGATATTCACCTATTCTGCCTTGGGGCTTTCGCCTCCGAACGTGGGTGCGCTCTTCTTTGCTGAGTCCGCGGTTTATTCCGTCATAGGAGGCATGGGAGGGTATCTTATATCCCAGCTAGTTGCGAAAGTGTTCAGCGCACTCGGCAGAATGGGCGTCATTACGCCTCCCGAGATGAACTTTTCCTCGCTGGCTTCGGTGTCGACAATCCTGATTGTCATGGCTGTGGTTATGCTCTCAACCATTTTCCCGGCGCTACGCGCCAGCCGATCAGCCAACCCCGGCGTCTCGCGCAAATGGAAGATGCCCAGCCCAGAGGGAGATAACCTGAAGTTCGTATTCCCGTTCACTGTTTCAGAGGTGGACTTCGCTGGAATTCTCTCGTTCATCGGAGAACATTTCGCCAACCACTCCGACGCCACGCTCGGAGAGTTTGCCGCCAAGAACGTAAACCTCTTCAAAGAACCGGACACCCAGAGCGGAAAGGATTCGATAGGCATAGAAGCCGATATTTCTCTCGCGCCGTTTGACCTTGGCATTTTCCAGAAGTTCAAGATGTACTCCTCGGAGTTCGAAATCGCGGGAATCAATGAAGTGGTCGTGGAGCTGCAGAGAGTCGGCGGTACGCCGGCATCCTGGATCAGAAGCAACCGCAACTTCGCAGCGGAATTGCGCCAGCAGTTTCTGCTGTGGCGCTCGCTGCCGATAGCGACCATAGAACATTACAGAAATGAAACGCGCATGAAGCTCGGCACCGGTCAAGCCGAGCGTGGAAGCGGGGAGATTTAAGGAGCCGGTGCCGGGAGATTGAAATCCATGATTAATTTGAATAAATTGTTTAGACGCCGCGTGAAGGGTCCGGATAGGGAGCTGGAGGAATTCCGGCAGCTCCTTGAGGTTCCTGATACTTTCGAAGACGGCTTTAACCTTACCTCTCTTATAGGCACGCTTTTCGTGGCGCTCGTTATGGTGCCTGGTGCCCTGTACATGGGGCTTGTTGCTGGAGTTGGCATAGGCGGAGCCGCGCAGTGGGTCACGGTGCTGCTTTTCGTTGAAGTTGCCAAGCGCGCCAACGTCAAAATGTCACGCGCGCAGCTTTTCATACTGTTCTACATGTCGGGCATGATAATGGGTGGCGGACCTTTGCTGTGGACGCAATTCTGGGTGCGGTCCGACGCTGCTGTCTCCACGGGCATCGCCGATATGATTCCGAACTGGGTCGCCCCGCCAAACCTCGACGAGGCGCCGCGTTCTTTCTTGAGCAAAGCATGGTTGCCGGCGGTCGGACTGCTTCTTTTCCAGCAGATCATGGGGAGATTCAGCAGCACAGTGCTAGGATACGGCCTTTTCAGGCTCACATCGGATATTGAGCGTTTGCCGTTCCCCATGGCACCTGTCGGCGCTCAGGGCATTCTCGCTATTTCAGAGCAAGTTGACGGTTCCGCCAAAACAGCCGGATCCAGCGTCCGTTGGCGCATGTTCTGCGTTGGTTCCGGCATCGGAATGATATTCGGTCTGATATATATGGCGGTGCCAACCTTGAGCGGTGCATTCTTTAATGAAACGCTCATGATCTTCAAGATACCCTTCGCCGATTTCACGCCGTACACCAGGGAATTACTGCCTGCAACTGCCACCGGGTTGTCGTTCGATATGGGCAACTTTATTCTCGGCATGACGCTGCCGTTCTTCTCGATGGTTGGCTCTTTCTTTGGTCTGCTCTTCACGTTCATACTGAATCCTATTCTGTACAGGGCGGGCATGATGCAGACGTGGGAACCTGGCGACACTACGGTGCTCACGCTGTTCGCAAACAACATCGACTTCTACTTCAGCTTCCAGATAGGCATCTCGCTCGCGATCGCATTTTACGGTATCGGCGTTGCCATCGTTACTGTTAGAAGGAGCCGCAAAGCTGGTAAAGCGAAAGATCACAAGCAAAGAATCGACGAGCTTTCGAAAAAACGCGGCCACATGCCTTCGTGGCTGTTTTTCGTGACCTACGCGATATCATGCACTGGGTATATACTTTTATCCGGCTACCTGATTGATTGGCACCCCGGAGTAATGCTTGTACTTTTCTTCTTCGGCTTCCTTTACACGCCCCTAATATCGTATGTGACCGCACGCCTTGAGGGACTGGCCGGGCAGGTTATCGAGATACCCTTCATTACAGAGCTCGCATTTATTCTCTCCGGCTATAAAGGCGTTAAGATATGGTTCCTGCCTATCCCGAAATCCAACTACGGAATAGAAGTTATTAACTACAAACAGGCGGAACTCCTTGGTTGCAAATTCACTTCGATCTGGAAGGCGCAGCTGTTCCTGTTCCCCGTCGTAATACTCTCCACGCTGTTTTTCTCAAGCTTCATCTGGGGACTCGCTGAAATCCCGTCCGTCGTATATCCGTTCACGATGGAGATATGGGACCTGAACGCCAAAAACGCATGCCTTCTCTATTCCGCTACGCTTGGGGAGTACTCCCAGTTCTCGGAGGCACTGGGCTTCGGGCGGTTCATTGCCGGCTTCGGCTCTGCCGCCGTTCTGATGAGTGTGCTCGGATGGTTCGGCGCCCCTACAATGCTGTTTTTCGGTTGTGTCAGGGGTCTTGGCCAGACGGCTCCGCACAGCGTAATTCCCAACTTCATCGGCGCGCTCGTGGGAAAATATTATTTTGAAAAGAAATACGGAGCCGAGTGGCGCCGGATGATCCCGGTGGTCTCATCCGGATTCTTTGTAGGCACAGGACTCGTCTCGATGCTCGCGGTGGGACTGGTGTTCCTTGTCAAATCCGTCAGCACAATGGTTTATTAGCAGGAGGAGTTTTATTATGGCAGTAGAAAAACAAGACACACAGGTGGCGGGCTACATGCCTCCTCCGCCCCCTGCGGGCAAGAAAGTCCTCGTGTCGGTGCGCGGCGTGGACAAGGTGTTCGCGAAGGGCGACGAGAAGGTCTACGCACTCAGCGGCATCAACCTCGACGTATACCGAGAGGAGTATCTCTCTATAATGGGGCCGTCAGGGTCTGGAAAATCGACATTGTTCAACATGATAGGGGCTCTGGACAAACCCTCCGCCGGTGAAGTTTCGGTCGGAGGTGTTTCTCTGCCAAAACTCCGTTCACGCGAGTTGTCGTATTTCCGCTGCAAACACATAGGGTACGTGTTTCAGACTTATAACCTCATCCCGTGGCTAACAGGACTCGGAAACGTTATGCTGCCGCTTACATTCCTTGGTGCCAGCGACTCTGAAGCAAAGAAGCGCGCCACTGAAGTAATGAAAATTGTCGGTCTTGGCCACCGCCTCGAACATACCCCGGGCGAAATGTCGGGCGGCCAGCAGCAGCGCGTTGCGATTGCGCGCGCGCTGGCAAATGACCCCGCTATTATCCTCGCCGACGAGCCTACTGCGAATCTGGACCAGAAGACAGGAGAGGAAATCATAGAACTCCTCTCCGAACTCTGCCACAACCAGGGTGTCACGGTGATAACCGCGACACATGACTACAAGATGCTCAAGGCATCCGACCGCATAGTTTGGATAAAGGGCGGGCGAGTGGACAAGGTCGAGGACGCGGAAGACATGAACATCAACGTCGGCTCGATCACCGTCGACCACTATTGAGCTACAGCCCGGCGGCTTTTTCTACTCGGCGCCGAGTTTCGGCCACAACCGGGTCTTCGTTTGGATTTGGCTTGTACTCTGGTGGCTTCCAGGCTTCTATATCGTCCATCTTTACGATCTCTCTTGGGGCGATGTCGATCGAAGTTTTAGCAAGCGAACCTGGTTTGATTGTGTTGGGATCTACTACGGGATGGGCTGCCAGACCTGGCGACATTGTGCCGTACGCATAGTCGCAGAGGCCTTGGTATATTCCAAGTGCGATGCGTTCTCGACCGCTTGAGGTCTCCAGCAACTTGATATCTTTCCCTGAGGAGATGAAACCGCATTCTATTAGCGCTGCTGGCATTTTTGCTTCGCGCAGCACAGTGAACCGAGCGCGGCGGAGGCCGCGGTCTACATAACCGGAGGTCTTAATCGCCCTTCGCTGTATGGCGTATCCGAGCTGCATGTTGCGTACATCGTGCGCGTTGCCGGGCAGACGCCCGTTACTGTTCTTCATGCCGAGCGCGGGCAGAATATATGTTTCAAATCCATTCGGGCTTGAACTCGTGCTGGCGTTTATGTGGATGCTCAGGAACACGTCAGCCTTCCAGCGAAAGGCGTTTTCTGCGCGGCCTTCAAGCGTCTGGGAAATCGACGGCCCGTTGCGCGATAATCTCACGTCGAACCCGGCGTTGCGCAGAAGCTCCGCAAGTCTTTTGGAGATATCAAGCACAAGATCGCATTCGGATAGTTTAAGGTTTTTGGAGCGAGCGCCGGGATCCCCGCCTCCATGACCAGGATCGATGAAAACGCGCAACGGCCGGCTTTGGGAGATGGGGTTTGTGTGCGCTGTTTTAAGCGGCGCTATTATACTCTTCTGATCCACTGGCTGGACTGCAAGTTTTTTCCCTTTGGCATCCAGGGCGATTGCCGGTTCCGACAGGTAAACCAATACTCCGTCTATGACGGCAAGTTCACTCCCCATTTTCAGTTTGATTTCCCAGGCCTTTGCTGAGGGTGACGAGTCCGGAGGAGCGACTTGTGGCACGGCATCCGCGCTCTTACCGGCTGGCACCTTGGGTTTAATCGTCTCCTCACGGACACGCTCCGGGATTGCAACCCGTTGACGCGAGATAGGCCCGTGTGGCAGTTCCTGTCCGTTTGCCAAAACTGGACCATCGAGAAAGTAAGGCACCGCGTTTGTGGCAGTTGTGGCGGATACAGTTGAGACAACGTTGGTCTGTTCCGGTTCGCCGGTTTCAAGAGTCGCCTTGCTGCTGGCGCAGCCTGAGAGCAGCAACAGCGCGGTCATGCCGGCAAACAAGGCTGCAAGGTGGAGTCGGTAAGTTTTTATTTGGAGCATTATTAAAATCCGAGTTCCGGTTGGAGTGCTGTTTCCGGGAATTCAAGGCCTGCCAGCTTCCATGCTATGGGAGTGGCCACGCGTCCTTTCTGCGTGCGTTTAATGTAGCCTTCCTGAATCAAGTATGGTTCGTATACCTCTTCGATTGTGTCTGGTTCCTCGCCTACAGACACCGCTATTGAGCCAAGTCCGACCGGCCCCCCGTTGAATTTGCAGACGATTGTGTTTATTATGCGCTTGTCCATCTCGTCAAGTCCGCTCGCGTCGATGTCGAGCATCGTTAAAGCCTTGTCTGCGATATCGTTCGAAATGTGGTTGCCTGCGCGCACCTGAGCATAGTCGCGCACGCGACGGAGCAGGTTGTTTGCGATTCGCGGCGTTCCTCGCGAACGCTTGGCGATCTCAGCGGCGCCGCCTTCGTCTATGCTGACCTCAAGCAGCCCTGCCGAGCGAGTCACGATCTGGCGCAGTTCTTCAGCGTCATAGTAGTCAAGACGCGACGTGATCCCGAAGCGTGAACGCAGAGGAGCGGAAATCAAGCCTGAACGGGTGGTGGCGCCAACAAGTGTAAATCGCGGCAGTTCAAGGCGGATCGAACGGGCGTTGGCACCCTGATCTATCATGATGTCTATCACGAAATCCTCCATGGCTGAGTAAAGATATTCCTCCACAGTGCGTTGCATGCGGTGTATCTCGTCTATGAAAAGGATGTCGCCGCGGTTGAGCGATGTGAGAAGACCTGCCAGATCCGCGGGTTTTTCTATTACCGGCCCGGATGTGGCCTTCACCTGCACGCCCATGGCTTCGCCAAGGATGTAGCATAGCGTGGTTTTGCCAAGTCCGGGGGGGCCGGACATTATCACATGGTCAAGGGGTTCATTGCGCTGGCAAGCTGCCTCCACGCAAAGCAACAACCTTTCGCGAACCTTCTCCTGGCCTATGAAGTCACGGAACGACGAGGGGCGCAGCTTGTTGTCAAGCGATGCGTTGCGTTGGTTGAATGTTTCTGCGATTGGCTGTGTCATTGGTTGTTGCCGTGGAAAGGGGTCAATTGACTGCGGAGAAGCTGGCCTCAGATACTGTTGCATCACGCCGCATCGGTTTTGGAACGTCTGAAAATGTGATCTGGCTGATGCACCGCTCGAATTCCTCGCTGCCTTTAACGAATTCGACTTCAATTCTAAGAAAATATATCGGAACGGCGCGGCGGTCTATTCGTGTCATGCGCACGGCGTCTTTCTCTGTCGTGATTATGGCGTCTACTCCAAGACTTTTGGAGTGGTTCGCAATGTCGATGATTTCTTGTTGCGAAAAACGGTGGTGGTCCGCATAGCGCATACGTTCTACGATGGTGGCTCCTAGCTTTTCGAGCGAGGATTCGAAGCTCAATGGCGACGCGATGCCCGATAGAGCGACGATTTTCAAACCCTGCAGTTTTGAAAGCGGATGCGGCTCACGGGAAAACGCTCCCATCAGCGAAACCGGAACATGATTACATTCCATTATGCCCGCAGTGGGGTTATAAGTTTGTATTTTGCGGCGCAGTTCGGTGGTGTCGCCGCCATGCACCTTGGTTATGCAGATGAATTTCGCTCTGGCTATGTTCGACGCAGGTTCACGTAGCAGCCCGCGTGGCAGCACGTAACCGTTGCCGAACGGATTGGTGCGATCCACAAGCACTAGATCGAGCCTGTGTCCAAGTTTCTGATACTGGAGACCGTCATCCAGAAGCAACGTGTCGCAGCCGAAGTGTTTCACTGCATAGCGACCGCTTTTGACCCTGTTCTTGTCGACTAGTATGACGACGTTCGGCAGGTTTGTCGCAAGCATATAGGGTTCGTCGCCGCTCATCTCGCTGTCCAAAAGCAGGTTCTCCCCATCGGAGACGATGCGTGGCGGCGTCCGGGAGTCGGCGCCGGTGAATCCTGCAACCATCCGCTTCAAAAAATTCTTTTCCTTTTTGCGGTATCCTCGGCTTAGTATCGCCACCTTGCGGCCTTCCGCGCTCAACTCTCGCGCTAGTTTTTCGACCATCGGGGTTTTGCCGGTACCACCTACAGTAACGTTGCCGATGCTGATAACCTGACATCCGAGCTGGAACCTTCTTATCACTCCTTTTTCGTAAAGGTAAAGCCGCGATTGCACTATGAAACGGTAGATATTTGAAAGTCGTTTGAGAACCCAAAGCAGCAAACGTACGGGCCACTCATGCCCCTCGTCGTCACCGGCATACTGGATGATCGGCAGTAACCGGTTTTCTGTTGCTTCTAATGCTTTTCTTATTCTCATGACGTAGGTTAATCGCCTATTAATTGTATGATAAACGGGCTTTTTTCACAAGGTTAATGATTTTGGACTTTTCATCATAATCTAACATGCAGTTAATATTTTCCGCACAGTGTTAGTTTCTAATATAGGAGCGTGAAACAACCACTAGCCAAAAAGGGAAAAATGATACACGTAGACATGCACGTCCACTCGCTCCATTCACGTCATCCCGGGGAATGGATACTACAGCGCCTAGGGGCAAGCGAATCCTACACGCCGGTTGAAACCATCTACAAGATGGCTAAAGCGCAAGGGAACACCTATGTCACGATTACAGACCACAACACGATCGACGGCGCTCTAGAACTCTGCCGTATGCATCCCGAGGATTGCTTTGTAAGCGTGGAAGCCACCGCATACTTTCCTGAGGACGGGTGCAAGATACACGTGCTGTGCTATGACATAACCCCTGAACAGTTTGCGGCTATACAGCGTGCCAGAGAGAACATATATAACTTGCGCGACTATCTGCGCGGGCAGAACATCCCATGCTCGGTAGCCCACGCCACTTACAGCGTCAACAAGCGCCTCACTCTCGATCACGTCGAGAAGCTGCTGGTGCTGTTTGACGTCTTCGAAGGCATCAACGGCACACGCGGGCATGAAGGCAACGACTTGTTTCAGGAAGTTCTTCAGAACATCACTCCTGAGGATATAAAGCGCTTGTCGGAAAAGCACGGAATAGACCCGTGGGGGGCGACCAGCTGGCACAAGGGCGTGACGGGAGGCTCGGACGACCATGCGGGTCTGTTCGTAGGACACACCTGGACGTGCGCAGAGGCGGGCTCCAAAGAAGAATTCATTAATGCATTGCGAAATCGCCAGACTACAGCGGGTGGCCGCTACGGGGACTACAAAGCGCTGGCATACGGCATATACAAAATCGCAAGCGAGTACATGCATGAGAACCGCCCCCAGACCACAGGTATGGTCAGCATGCTTTCCTCTATTCTGTTCGATCCGGCTGGCCCAAGCTTCAAGGAAAAGCTGATTATGCGCAAGCTTGGCCTACGCCATTCAAAGCGCGACAAGATTCTTTCGCGTTTCATAAACAACCTATACCAGATATCGCAGGATAAGCAACAGCACGGAGCAAACTGGCAGATCGAAGCGGCATACGAGGCGCTAGGGGCGCTTGTCGACGACTTCACCGGCACAATAGCGCAAAGCGTTGAAGACGGCATAAACGGCAAAACCAGTCAGGGTATAATGAAGTACATCAGCTCCTTGCTCCCGGCCATTGTGTTCTCGGCGCCATTTGTCAGCACGCTGAGGGTGCTCAACCAAAGCAGAGACCTTCACAACCAGCTGTCAGAAGAATTCCACCTGGAAAAACCGGCCGCAAGGCGAACGCTTTGGATTACCGACACCTTCGCAGATCTAAACGGGGTGGCTGTAACAATGCAGGAGATTTCAAATACAGCCCGAGCTGAGGGGCTACCTCTTTTGATCGTCGGCTGTCCGACGAACGCCGAAAAAGATTTAGCGATCACTAGGCATATATTGCGTCTCCCTTGCGTATACGAGTTCACCCCTGAATTCTACAATGCCTACACCGCCAGACTTCCGGCTATCTTGAAATCAATAGACATGATCGCCAAGGCCCGCCCAGATAAAATCGTTATTTCGACGCCCGGTCCTGTGGGGCTCGTAGGCCTGGCTGCGGCGCGTCTGCTTGGCATCCCTTGTGAAGCCGTCTACCACACCGATTTTGCCATGCAGGCCAAGGAGGTCACCGGCGACGCCCAAGTAGTCGATATTGTGTCGCGATACATCAACTGGTTCTACCAGCGAGTAGACAAAATTCTTGTGCCAAGCCGCCACTACATGATGCAGCTCGCAGATTCAGGATTGGACATTTCCAAGATGAAGCTTTTCCGGCGGGGGCTTGACTCCTCGTTCGCGCAGATCGACGAGCTTGCGTTGGCTACAACACGCAAATGCTGGTTCCGTGAAGACGCTTTCACCTTGTGTTACGCGGGACGGATCGGGAAGGAAAAGAACCTTGAGCTTCTTGCAGATCTGTTCAGTGCATTGCGTTCCAAAGGTTTACCAGTGCGGTTAGTTCTTGCGGGCGATGGACCGGAACGGAAAGAGCTTGAAAAGAAACTGTCGAAATTCAAGGATAGCGTCATTTTCACCGGCCGAATGGACCGCCACTCGCTAAAATGCGTGTACTTGCTCTCAGATCTTCTCGTATTCCCCAGCACCACAGATACGTTCGGCATGACGGTGCTTGAGGCTCAGACCCTCGGACTTCCCGCGCTTGTTACAAAAAGCGGCGGCCCTCAAGAGATTATAATCGAAGGTGAAACGGGATACTCAATAGACGCAAACGACGCCGGCAAGTGGGTTGCTACATGTCGCAAAATTGTTGAGCTCCGCATGTCAAAACCGGCGAGCTACCGCTTATGGCGCGACAGCATCAAGAAAAAATTCGCTGGCCGTCATTCATGGAAAGCCCTTGTCGAAGAAATCACTGAAAAGACGGATAACAAGAAGTCCGAAGCGGAATCTGCATACACCCTTGAGAACCAAGAGTATGAAGCAGTCGAAACTCCAGAACTTCAGAGAGAGCTTGAAAGCGTAAGCGCGTAACTTCCCCCGATTGCAGTTCAAACGTGGCAGGGTAGGGACTCTGCCACATTGTGGCTTTCTGAGTTTGCCGCACGCTTCAGTTGTTGGGGGTGCGGTTTGGGCAAACACGTTCTTTCCAGTATTTCCCCTTAATACTCCTTTTTATATTGCATAGTTGTGCAACAATGCAATATGATGCCGGGCTATGAACACAGAAGAACTAAAAGCGCTGGCGCGCGTTATTAAAGCACTGGCAAGTCCGGTGCGTCTAAAAATTGTCGATGAGTTGAGCCGGGGAGAGCGTTGCCTGTGCGAGCTGCTGCCGCTTTTTCCGCAAGACAAATCCACGCTTTCGCGGCATATCGGCGAGCTGAAAAAAGTGGGTATAGTTGGAGAACGACGTGAAGGAGTGAGGATCTACCTGAGGCTTTTGACTCCGTGCGTGTTAAATATGTTCGAATGCACAATGGGGGTGATTCGCTCTGAAGCGAAACGGCAGACGAAAATAGCCGACAACGCAAAAGTGTCCACAAAACGAAAGAAATAATGCTAGGAAATATGATGAAGACAAAAATTCTATTTTTATGCACAGGCAACAGTTGCCGAAGCCAGATGGCGGAAGGGTGGGCACGTGCTCTTAAGGGTGACGTGCTAGAAGCTTTTTCAGCTGGAGTCGAGACGCACGGACTTAACCCAAACGCAGTTAAAGTCATGGGTGAAGCTGGTGTGGATATATCAAAACATCACTCGAAGCTAGTGGATGAATTGAAAGGCGTGGATTTCGACTACGTCATTACTGTTTGCGACAATGCCCGCGAGAGTTGTCCTCTTTTTCTGGGCAAGACTACCGTTGTTCACAAAGGGTTTCAAGACCCGCCCGCGCTTGCACGGGAACTAGCCGCCATAGGCGCTGACTCGGAGGAACAGCTTGACGTGTACCGTTGCGTGCGCGATGAAATCAAGGCTTTTGTTCAGACTCTGCCTGAGTCGTTGAAGCGTTAATCCCGGATTTTAAACTTAAGAAAGTATAGAGATTTAATCCACTAATCAATAATTACATTGTTCCAATATGAATGAAAAGTCTACATCTGGCATCAGTTTTTTTGAAAAATATCTGAGCGTATGGGTTCTGCTATGCATGGCCGCCGGTGTGCTGATTGGTAAATACCTGCCTGGGATTCCTGCGTTTCTTGCCAAGTTCGAATACTACAATATCTCGATCCCTGTCGCTATTCTCATCTGGTTGATGATATACCCGATGATGATGAAGGTGGATTTTCAAAGCATCAAGGACGTCGGCAAAAACCCCAGAGGTTTGTACGTTACCTGGATCTCGAACTGGCTTATCAAGCCATTCACCATGTATGCTATTGCCTGGCTCTTTTTATTCGTTGTTTTCAGGCTCTGGATACCGGTGGAGTTGGCTCGCGACTATCTGGCGGGGGCTGTCCTGCTTGGTGCTGCGCCTTGCACCGCGATGGTGTTTGTGTGGAGCTATCTGACGAAAGGGAACCCCGCTTACACCGTTGTGCAGGTTGCGACAAACGACTTGATAATACTTGTAGCCTTTGTGCCGATAGTAAAGTTCTTGTTGGGAATAAGCGATATTTCCGTGCCCTGGAGCACCTTGTTTCTGTCTGTTCTACTGTTTGTCGTCATTCCTCTGACGGGTGGAGTTCTAACGCGCATGGCTGCAATCAAAAAAAATGGATTTGACTATTATCAAAACAGGTTTCTGCCTAAATTCAACAATACCACGACGATAGGGTTGCTACTGACACTCGTAATACTGTTTGCCTTTCAGGGCGAGACTATAATAAACAACCCTCTTCATATCCTGCTCATCGCGGTGCCGCTGACCATACAGACTTTTCTTATATTTTTCATAGCATACGGAGCATGCAAGAAGCTGAGCCTAACCCATGACATTGCGGCTCCTGCCGGCATGATCGGGGCGTCGAACTTTTTCGAACTTGCTGTGGCAGTTGCGATTGCCGTTTTCGGAACCGATTCCCCGGTTGTTCTTGCAACGACAGTCGGCGTGCTGGTGGAAGTCCCGACGATGCTGCTGCTCGTCAGGGTTGCCAACTGCACCAGAAACAGGTTTCCAGAGTAATTGAAAACGTCCAACGCCCGGTTTTGCGGGCGCAGCCTTATGCGCGTTTAGCCTTCTCGTATTTCGACTGCGAGCGAAGATTTGAGGGCGGCCTTTATTTTGTCGTGGAAGGCGTTGGCCTCTTCATCTTTAAGAGTGCGCTCTGGCGATCGGTATTGCAGAGTGTAGGCGAGGCTGGTCTTGCCGGCTCCGAGAGACTTCCCGGAGAAGATGTCGAAGAGCCGTACGTCTTCGAGTTCCCGGGGCGCCGCCTTTTTGATGACTTTGAGTATCTGCTCGTGTGTGACGCCTTCGCCTGCGATGAGCGCTATGTCGCGCGAGGTGGCGGGGTAGGCGGGAACGTCTTTGGCTGTTACGGTCTTGAACACGTTGCCTAGAATGGCGTCTCTGCGTATCTCGGCTATGACGAGCGGCGAGGCTATGCGGCGTTTGTGGCGGAGTGAGGACTCTGCCACACCGATTATGCCGGCTTCGCGCCCTGCGATAATTATCGTGGCTGCGAGGCCGGACTGGAAGCCCGCAAATTCCGCCGGCTGGAGTCGCATCGGCGGTGCGTTGAGTGTGGCAAGTAGTGATTCAATCGCGCCCTTCATCCAGAGTAGGGCCTCGGACGTCTCTACGGCGCGGGTGCTGTCCGTTGCCGCGCGCCCCGCGAATCCCATCATGCCCAGACATACACGGTCTTCTTCGTCAAGTTGTCCTTTTGCGTTGATGAAAAAAACGCGACCCATTTCAAAAAGCTTTGCGGAGTTGGTGCCGTGTGAATTGTTGTACGACATCGTTTCGAACATCTGCGGAATGAGCGAATCGCGCATCACGCTGTTGTCCGCGCTGACGGGGTTTGGCAGGACTACTCGCAAATCTGCGGCGCCGGGCTGCGTGAAAGGATCAAGCACATTTGAAGCGGTGAAGCTGTAGTTCATGATTTCCGTGAACCCGAGACCTATAAGCGCATGGCTGCAGGACGTGAGCGAACGGAAGGGGATGTCTGTCGCGCCGGGGGCGATCGTGCTCGAAGGAATCACGTCTGGCAATGCCTCTAGGCCGCTCATGCGAGCGACCTCCTCTATCAGGTCGGCCTCGCAATCAACGTCGATTCGGTACGATGGCACGTCGAATGTGGCGGTGTCCGCGTCCTTGCTCACTTCTTTGAAGCCAAGCGAGGAAAGAATCGCGATCTGTTTGTCTGCCGGTATGTCTAGCCCGATCACTTCTCTGGCCCGCTGGAACCGGAGTGTGACGCGGATTGGTGTTTTATCGCGGAAGTCGGCTTCAACAACGCCGTCCGCGACGGTTGCGTTAGCATACTTGACAAGCAGAGAACATGCGCGGCGGCTTGCCCAGTCGGTCAGTAAGGGATCGACTCCGCGTTCGTAGCGGTGTGAAGATTCCGTGCGCATCCCAAGAGCGGTCGCGGTGTTTTTCACTGACGGGGCAGAGAAGCTGGCACTTTCAAGCAGGACTGAAGATGTCTCGTTGCGGATCTCGCTTCCTTCTCCGCCCATCACGCCGGCAATCGCGAGCGGGGCGGATGGGTCGGTGATTAGCAGCATTGAGGGGGTGAGCTTGCGTTCGACGTCATCAAGCGTCTTGATCGTTTCGCCTTCATGCGCGTTGCGCACGACAATGGCGTGATCGCGCACGCATTCGTAGTCGAACGTGTGAAGAGGCTGCCCGCATTCGAGCATAACATAGTTTGAAACATCGACTACGATATCGATAGAGCGCACGCCGCATAGTTCGAGACGCTTCTGCATCCAATCAGGGCTGGGCAGTCGTTCTACATGTGGCAGGACACGCGCTGAATAGTGTTTGCAGGCATCGCCGTTCTCAACCAATACTGAGCATAGGTTTTTCGCCTTTTCGTCCGTGACGGGGAAATCAACCGACGGCATTTTTAGCGGTCTGCCAAGGATGGCGGAGAATTCGCGCGCAATTCCTATGATGCTCAGGCAGTCCGGCCTGTTCCATGTGATTTCAACTTCGAAGACCGTCTCCGACGAACCGTAGACATTAGAGAGCGGTGTGCCAGGCTTCAAGGAGGGATCCAACTCCATTATGCCGGAGGAGTCTCCTGAGATTCCCAACTCTTTGGCGGAGCAAAGCATTCCGAAAGATTCAACTCCGCGCATCTTGCTTTTTTTGATTTTGACGTCACCGGGTAGGACAGCGCCGATTTTGGCGAGAGGGACAAAAATGCCGGCTCGGCAGTTGGGGGCGCCGCAGACGACCTGGAGTTCTGATTCGCCATCGAACACCTTGGCGATGTGCAGGTGGTCGGAGTTGGGATGAGCCTCAGAGCTGCGCACTTCGCACACGACGACGTTGTCAAACGAAGAGCCCTCTTCCTCAATACCTTCGATTTCAATGCCTGCGAACGTGATTCGATCCGCCAATTCCTGCATGGATAGATCTGAGATGTCGATGTATTCGGCGAGCCAGCTTACTGGGAGTTTCATTGGGTATGGTTATTAATTGGAGTTCAAAAAAGCGTTGTGTTCGGCAGGGACGCTTGATCCGCTTATTGCCAGACTTCCGCCCTGCAATCCGAACGTGTGTGATGTTCGCATATCAGACAAAAAAAGTCAATATTGTTGACCTCTGACGAATGATGATGATAAAATGACACCACTAACACTAAGTGTCAAACAACGCCTAAAAATATAAGGAGTAAAAAATATGAAAAAATACGTTTGCCAAACATGCGGCTACATTTACGACCCCGCCGCGGGCGATCCAGACAACGGCATTGCGCCCGGAACCGACTTCAACGACATTCCTGATGATTGGACCTGCCCTGTCTGCGGCGTTCCTAAGAGCGATTTCGTAGAGGCTTAATAAAGGGCTTCGCGATGAAGCACCAGAACGAAATCGAGGAAGGTTCGGCACTGAAACTGGATTTCGGGAAACTGGATTCGGTGTCCGGGTGCGTTCCTGTGGCGATTCAACACGCCGCTACGGGAGAGTTGTTGCTGATTGCGTACACAAATGAAGAGGCGATGCGTGAGTCCTTCCGTACCCGCAGCCTTGTGCTGTGGAGTACCTCACGCAACGCGCTCTGGGTGAAAGGCGCCACCTCTGGTTGCCGTTTCGATCTGATTGAGGCTTACGTCAACTGCGAGCAGAATTCGCTGCTTTACCGAGTGCTTCCATCGGAGGGCAGCGCGGCGCCGGGAATTTGCCACACAGGCAATTCGAATGGAGAGCCCAGAAACTGTTTCTACAGGAAGATTGACTTCGACACAGGCGCTCTGAAAAATGTCGACCCCTAGAGAAACATCTGTTGGCGAAAGCAGCTCTTCAGGGAAGAAACGAAGCTTTTTCCCGGAGAAGCCCGGCGTGCGTGTCCGGTGTCCATACTGTCAGGAGGCGTTTGATTGGCCTCCGAAAAAACTGAAGTGCCCGAAGTGCAAAATGACGGTGCGGCCTCCATACGGATATTCAACGTCTGACAGAGCGGAAAGCGCGAAGAAAATAAAGAAAATTCAGGAAGAGGGAGAAAAAAGGAAAAGGGAGCTGGGCTTGAAATTCAAAACTAAGCCGAAGGTGAATCCAGCCATTCTGGTTGCTGCGTTGCTGGTGATGTCTGTACTGGGTATCGCACTATCCATGTCCTCCGGGAACCCGGAACGTTCTGGAACTGCCTCTAAACCCAAGCTTGAACCGTATGCAGACACCACGAACAGCATGGCCGTACTTGCTATGGGATTGCGCCATTTTTACGAGGATACGGGGCATTATCCGGAATACTATGGGGAGGGCGGCCTGCAGGCGCTCATAGTTAATCCCGGAATTTTCCATTGGTATGGTCCGTACGTAAATACCATTTTAAAAAAAGACGGTTGGAAACGTCCTTTTTCCTACGATACAACAAACGGGATTCCTCGCTTAATCAGCGCGGGGCCAGACAGAACGTTTGACACAGAAGATGACATCGTGATGCCGCAAAGCGGGTACAAAGTGCATCCTGATTTCATAAGGCGCGATAAGTCTCGCCGCCCGACGGCCGTCCATAATAGGTGATCCCAATGTCGGATGTGTTCTACACCAGGTCGTCTCCATTCAGAAAAACGAAACCCCCGCTGGATTTCTCCGACGGGGGCAAGAGTGGAGCCAACAGAGGGGATCGAACCCACGACCTGCGCATTACGAATGCGCTGCTCTACCAGCTGAGCTATGTTGGCAAAACGGATTGAAAAGTATCATTTTCCGCTATTTGAGTCAAGGGCGATTTATGACAAGTGAAGATTTCATTGGCCTCGACCCGAGCGTGCACACCAGTTACATGAAGATGGCTTACGCGGAAGCGGAGAAGGCTGCAGAGGAGGGAGAGGTTCCTGCTGGGTGCGTTATCGTGTCTATGTCTGAAGGCGAACGACGTGGCGCTATTCTTGGCAAAGCGCACAACATGACGGAAGCGCTGAAAGACCCCACGGCTCACGCCGAGATCCTTGCGATAACACAGGCGGCCTCCGCTGTAGGTGATTGGAGGATCGCAGATTCTGTGCTTTATGTGACTAAAGAGCCATGCCCAATGTGCGGCGGGGCGATAGTGCTCTCGCGCATCCCTTTCATAGTTTGGGCCGTGGAGGACGCCAAACGAGGCGCACATACGGTATTCGGAATTTTTGAAAACCCGGGCGTGAACCATCATCCTGAAGTTATGCAGGGGGTTATGCGCACCGAGTGCCTTGAGCAGTTGCAGGGGTTTTTCAGAGATAAACGCAAAAAGGAGTTATAGTGACAGAATTAAAGATACCCGGATTTGTGGATTTGCAGGTTAACGGCTTCGAGGGAGTGGATTTCAGTGGCAGTGAACTGACAGAGGAATCGTTCACGCGTGCGGCATCGTCGCTTTTAAGACGCTGAACAGCGGCTTTCCTGCCTACCATAATCACATGCCCGCGCGAGCAGCTTATGCGCAACATCGCGATAATAAACGCGGCAGTTGAAAAGAACGAGGAATTCGCCGGGCGCGTGCTGGGATTTCATCTTGAAGGTCCGTTCATATCTTCTGAGCCCGGCGCGGTAGGGGCGCATCCGCCAGAGTCGGTGAGCGCGCCGGATATAAAGTTCTTTGACGAACTGTATGATTCATCGAAGGGCAGAATCAGGCTTATGACTGTCGCCGCCGAAGTGGAGGGTATGGCGGATTTGGTGCGGCACGCGGTGTCGAGGGGCGTGGCGGTGTCGTGCGGACATGAGCTCGCGCGACCTGCGGACTTGTCCAATATGGCCGAAGCGGGTGCCACATCGTTGACCCATCTGGGCAACGGCATGCCCAACATGGTGCATCGACACGACAACCCGCTGTTGGCCGGGCTTGCTGAGGAGCGTCTAAAGATAATGTTCATACCCGACGGGCATCATTTGCCTAGTCATGTTCTCAGAGTGTTCGCGCGCGCGGCGGGGGCTGGCAGGCTGGTGGCGACCTCAGACGCTTCACCCGCTGCAGGGTTGCCTCCCGGAGTGTATGAGGTGCTAGGAAACCGCGTCGTGCTGGAGCCAAACGGACTTCTGCACAACCCGGACAAGCAGTGTCTTGTAGGATCCTCGGCGACGCTCCTGGAGTGTATGAATGTGCTATACTCTTTGGGTGTGTTCACTCTGGACGAGCTCGTTAAAATCGGGTTTTACAATCCTCTTGCCTTGATTGGTAAACGCGCGGTCGATGTATCACCGGCGCTGCGCGATATTTCATTTGACGAGGCGTCCGGTTGGACGATCTAAAGCAATGGACAATTCAGCAAGCCGTCATAGGTTGAGTTTTCTCTAGGTCTCAAAAATGTTTCAGCGGAATCTATCCGCATCCAGCGGTTGCGGACGATGTCAAATCGGATTGTGGAATCTGAATTGTAGACACAATTAACCACAAAAGGAAAAGCGCACTACAGGAGGGACACAAATGAAACGCTCAGAAATAAACGCGGCAAATTCTCGCGCTTTGTCGTCTCGGAAGTAGTTGCGTCGTCAGTCGAAACCGTTCGCGAAAATGGCGGGTTATACGGATTGAACGTGGCTGGTCTCGACGGAATAGATTCTTATTCTGTTGGCCCTATTGAAATATACAACCCGATGGAGATAGCCGACAACGCCAAGCTGGTGAGAGCCGTGGCAGAGTCCAGCGAAATTGCGACAGCTCTTCCAAGTGTTGATTTCTACGACAGGCCGGGTTCTGGGAACGTGCTTGAAATCCTCGCCGCTGGCATCATCCTCAAAACTGAAGACCCTTCGCTGCCGGCCGCTGTTGTATATACTGGGGAGAAGAACAATCACGCGGCTGAAATCTTGTCTGCGGCTCTTGAAGCGCGCTTAGGCATAAAGCTGCAGACCGCGCGGGTTCAGATCCTGAACACTGTTATAGGGAAGATGAGCGGGATCGTCACAGATGCTAACCAGATCAGAGAGCAGGCGCTGAAGGAAGTCTCGCCTGGACTCCAGAAGGCGTATCTTGTGGAGAAATTCAATCGGATACAGATATCAAGGATCAATCTGCCAGGGTTCAGCCGTGGAATAGAAGTGTTCGAAGAGAAGGACGACCTGCTCCCATTCGAAGAGGCGAAACTATACGGACACAACGCGGCGCATGCTTTGTTGGGTTCAATGCTGAAGATAAATAATGCAAAGTTCATCTCGGAAGCGACATGTCGCCCGGACATAATGGAATTGGCGCGCGACGCCTTTCTTCATGAGTCGGGAGTGGCACTCTGCCACAAGTACGCCGGCATCGACCCGCTTTTTACGGCGGATGGTTTTAGCGCGTACGTGCATGATCTTCTGTCCCGCATGGTGAATCCAAACCTGCGCGACAGCGTTGATCGTGTCACGCGCGACATGCGCCGCAAGCTCGGGTGGAACGACAGAATCGCCGGAACAATGCGGTTGTGCATAGCGCAGGGGATAACCCCATGGAGGTATGCACGCGGTGCTGCCGCGGCTATCCGCATCCTCGCTGAAGAGGAGGGCAAAGATCATAAAACCGAATTGGATAGCCTGTGGAGCGACCCCGGATGCGATCCTGACATCGCTTCAAACATGAAAGATTTAATAAAACTTCAGGATAGTAACTTATAATCAGGTGGGTGCAATGGATTTGATTGAGAAATGGCGCTTAAATAATGCCCGACACGACGAAGCGGCTTGGGTTAGGCTCAGATCTGAGATCAAAATGGCGAAATGGATGGCGGGGCGCGACCCCGGCAACGCCGTCTGGGCAAATGCGTTTGCTGACGCACAAAGCACTATTACTGGTACTGATATAACAACTACAGCCGCCTCTTTGGTGGAACGCGTTGAGGCAATCCTTAAGCCGTTTTCAAACGCTGCAAAAAAATTCAAAGTGCATTGTGTTGGGCACGCGCACATAGACATGAACTGGATGTGGGGGTGGCCAGAGACGGTTGTGTCAACGCTGGATTCATTCCGCACCGTCTTGGCTCTAATGGAGGAATTCCCGTCGTTCAGGTTTTCGCAGTCCCAGATAAGTGTACGAAATAACGCGTAAATTCGATCCAGAATTGTTTAAGCGAATCTGCGGGCGAGTAAAAGCAGGCCAGTGGGAGGTGACAGCCACGCATTGGGTGGAGAACGACATGAATCTCGTTTCCGGCGAGGCGCTTGTACGCCACCTGCTTCAAGCACGCGCTTACACGAAAGAGCATTTTGGACTCTCGCCCGAAGACGCCAACATATGTTGGGTGCCAGACTCGTTCGGGCATGCCGCGACTCAACCCAACTATCTGGCGCGCGGGGGCATACGCAGGGTGTATCTGCACCGTCCAGGCTATGAAAGACAACCCGTTCCGGAGGCTTTTTGGTGGATTGGAACTGACGGCTCGCGGGTCATCGTAAAAAACGACCAGCGCCGCGCATACAATTGCGTGATAGAGCCCAATACAATGTTCGATTCCGTGCGCATGATGGAGGAAGACCATGGCATAAAGATAAGCCAAGTTGTCTATGGGGTCGGAGACCATGGCGGGGGGCCAACACGCCGCGATCTGCTCATGCTTGAGGAAATGAACTCCTGGCCTGTCTTCCCAACACTTGAGTTTTCTACGTCTCGCGCTTTCTTCGACGAGTTCGAGCAACTGGCCTCCGGTCTGCCAGTTATCAAAGGCGAACTCAACACAGAAATGACAGGTTGCTATACAACGCAGGCGCTTATCAAACGAGACAACAGGATTGGTGAAAACCGTATGCTCGATGTCGAGACGGTAACAGCATGGGCTGCCGCAGCTGGAGTAGAGCTTCAGCAGTCTGCTGACTATTGGCAACTCTTAAACGAAAACTGGCAGCGTGTGCTTTTCTCCCATTTCCATGACATCCTTCCAGGTTCATGTGTGCGTGACACGCGCATGTATTGCCACGGACAATTTCAGGAAACGATGGCGTTCACATCAACCGCCACCCAGCAGACTCTTAGGGCGCTGGCCTCAAACGTGGCAACCGCTGAAGCATGTGGCAATGTCTCCACACTGCCACATGAAGAGGCGCTGTTTTCCGTCGATGGGTTCGGTGGCGGTTCCGGAATCGGCGCCAGAGACGGAGCGCTCAGTTACGCTCATTGGCACGGTCTTTCAAATAGCCGGCCGTTTGTCGTCTTCAATCCCACCGCCTCTGAACGAACTGAGACGTTAAAATTTATGTTGTGGGATCGGAATTTCCGTGAAACGGCGGAGACGTTCCGTCAGACCCGTTACCACGCCGTGGATCACAGCGGGAAACATGTTCCTACTCAGTTCATAACAAGCGGCCATGAATGGGGGCATCTGTACCAGTGCTACAATGCGCGTGTCACAATGCCGCCCATGGGTTACACTACTGTCATCTTCCGTGAAACCATAGAAGATTCCCCGCTTGAAGCAAACAAATCCGGCGAAGCCCCCGTTTCAAGGCTGGCAACACAGCCCGGCCACTGCGGTTACATGTCGAACGAGCGTGTTATTACGGGGCTGGAAAACGACAAAGTTTCTGTACGGTTCGACAGTGTGTCCGGGCGCATCGTGTCGCTATACGACAAAGTTTCCAAGTTTGAAATGATTAATCCCGAAATCGGCATCGGGTTGGAGTATGCCGTCGAACAGTCTGGTGCAAGCAGCTCTTGGATCATATTCCCTGCGCGAAAGATCATTGTTCCAAACGTTCAGTCTATCAACGGTGTTATGAACGGCCCGCTTGTGTCTACTGTCGAAGTCGAGTATAAGATTGAACGGTCGCTTATCAAACTCGTCTATAGTCTAAATGCCGGCGAGGCGTCTTTACGCGTTGATTTTACCGCAGACTGGCTTGAGAGCGGGTCTCCGGAAAACGGCATTCCTAATCTTCGGTTTGTTGCAGGCACAGTTCTTGGGGACTCAACGCCAGTCTATGAAATACCCTTCGGTGCGTTGCAACGCACCAGAAAAGACGACCGTGAGGAGCCGGCTTTGCGGTGGGTCATGTTGGAGGCGACTAAGGAACCGTCCTCACTTCTCGTTTGCAACGACTGTAAATACGGACATGCTGCAGATGGCGGGATCTTGCGTGTGAATCTTATACGTTCCGCATATTCTCCAGATCCGTTCCCAGAATTAGGTCAACACGAAGCATCTCTTTTGATTGCCACTGTGCCGCGCGGGTTCGACCGCGCATCGGCAACAGCGATCGGGCAAGCTTTCAACCATCAACCATTTGTGGTTGGAACAGATCTCCACGAGGGCAAATGGTCTGGTGAAAACGCATTTGTAAAATGCGAGGGCGATGGCGTTGTTTTTGATTGCTTCAAGCGTGCAGAGGATGGCAATGGCTTCATAGTGAGGCTGCACAATACCAAAAACGAAGATGCCTCCTGCGTTGTCGTTTTCAACCCGCTGTTCGGAAAACTCGCATCGGTCGAGCCGGTCGACCTGCTCGAACGCCCCGAAAAAGGGCCGACGGTGAAATCTACTCCCGGTGGTGACGGCAATGCGCTTAAAATAGCCGCCGAGTCAATCGCTTCTTTCAGGTTCGTTTTTCAATAACTGATAAGGCTTTTCGGCACTCAGATGTAAGTGCGATGTACCTGAATCTTAAGAAACGGGATAGATTTAACCGCAAAGCAGGAAGTTTCTTTGTTCAGCGAAATGGTAAAATGTTCGGGTGCAGTAATTGACGACGGTTTTTTTCTTCCGCGCGCCAATCACAATCCGAATACGGAATAACTGGATGACCATGGAATACAGGAATCTATCAATGATCAAATGTGTCAAGTCGGGAATCAAACATGCATCGGCTGTATTATTTGGGGCGGTGCTGGTAGCAGGGCTTCAAACAATCGGATTCGCAGGCGAAATCCGGTTCAAGGACGTCACGTCCGAAACAGGTCTTGAAGAACACCTAAAAACGTGGAGGCTTTCCCATGCGGCAAGTTGGGGCGATCTCAACGGCGATGGATGGCCAGAGCTCTACATCGGAGCGTTTGCCAACCGCCCTCGCTGGTATGACGGACCTCTGCCCAACATGCTGTTTGTTAGCGACAAGGGGCGCAAATTCGAACTCGATGATCAAAAGCATCTGCAGTACGAAGAGTTATATGCCAGACCGTCGCATGTCCTCATGGTTGATCTTGATCAGGACAATGATCTGGAAATAATCGTGGCGTGTCATACAACGAAGACTAACGAGGTTATGACCAAAATCTGGAAGAACGACGGCGAAGGTTCGTTCATGGATGCAACGCCTTCCGAAGGATACTGGCCAAATCCGATGGGGTGGCGAAACATCGCGCCGGTTGATCTGAACGGCGACGGGCTTCTTGACCTGGCGGCCTACGACAACAATTACAGCAACTGGAACACTGGCAAGGGCTCCCTTATGGTGCTCATCAACAAGGGCAATATGGTCTTCGAAGACGGCCGAGAAGCCTACGGCCTCCCTGAGGACGGCACTACCGGCTTTGGATTGGCAGTAGGCGACGTGAACGACGATGGACAGCTCGACTTCTTCGTGGCTGACAGTAACCGCATGTTTGTGAGCGGGCCCGATGGGAAATACAAGGAAATCCAGCGCGGGACGTTTATCAAGCCTCAGACGAAGGATAAAACGAGCAGAACCTGCGGCGCGGTGTTCGGTGATGCCAATGGAGACGGGCTTCTTGACCTGCTCACGGGCGAGCATGGCAAAGACGCGCAACTGCGCCTTTATATAAACGAAGGCATTAAAGACGGTGTGCCATCGTTCCGCGATGTTACGAAAGAGACCGGACTTATGGGCGCACTCCCTCCGAAGGGACTTACCGATCTTGCCGTGAAAATCGGGAACATCGCTATCATAGATCTCGACAACGACAGCAAAAACGATTTGCTCGTGAGCGTTATTTGGCGCGATGAAGAGGGTGCGCTGCAACCGATGTCATTCCGCAACCTTGGCAACGGTTCCGACGGACTGCCGCGCTTCAGCAAGCCTCCGCTGGAACGGGCTGTCGGCTACTACGCCAGCTCACCAATTGTGGATTTCGACCGCGACGGTCGCGTTGACTTTTTCCTAGGCGCCTGGTTTGACTGGGACGAGACACCCTCGATCCTTTTCCGCAACGTCACCGAGGGCGGCCATTGGCTGATAGTCCGGGTGGCCGGTAGCGGCAGGCGTAACACAATGGGAGTGGGGGCGACGGTCAGGGTGTACGAAGCGGGGCGCGCTGGAGAGCCCGATGCGCTGCTGCAGCGTTCCGACATAGTTGTTTCCAACGGCTACTCGAGCGGTGAAGAGGCGTTGGCTCATCTCGGGCTAGGCACCAACGCAGTCGTGGATGTCGTGGTGCGCTGGGACGATGAGACGAAAACGCTTGCCGGTGTCATGGCCGATCAGTATTTGCGTGTGGATTTCAAGTAACTTGGTAAAACAGTTCGACAACGCGGAGTTATAAAGCAAATGAGAATTAAAACAACAACAAACTGCGGCTCAATGTTCATTGTGGTACTTGTAGCTTTTTCTACTATGCGGGACAACTCGTTTGCCGCCCCGGTTATGCCGCCCGCCACCACCATGGAGCTGTGGGGTGCAACATGGCAAGTGGATGGAGCTCTAGTGTGGACGAACGACACGGCGCTAAACCGTTACGTTCGCTATCCGTTTCCGATTCCGCTGGGACGCGGGGTAGTGCCGGTCTCTCTGACTTCTGGTGAAATTTCTCACGCCTCGTACTCCATCGAGGCTTTTGTGCGTATTCCGCCGGGTAGCCTCTCCATTGATTTCGGCGTCTCTGGCACAAACGCGTTCTACCGCATTAACTTGTTTCCAGCCCGGAACGGCAGACAGATGTCTAGGTCCGTCCAATTCGGAGGAAAGCCTGCGGAAGGTGAATGGCCTTGCACCATGCCTGCTCCTAGGTTCACAGCTGACAATATTTCGCCAGTGCTGGACGAAGATCAGCGTATTCGCCTCGAAAACGATTTCGCGGAAATGCCGGAAGTCGGGATCGCGGGTACATGGCACCGCGTGCGCGCCGAAGTTCGCCCCGAAACCGTAACTCTGTATGTTGACGGCTTGCTGCAGGGCAGCGGCCCAAACAAGTTAGAAGGGAAGGGCGCTGTTCGCATTACAATGAACGGCACGGTTTCCGTGGACAGCTTCGAGATAAAACCATTGCCTGCTCTGGCGCAGCAGTTTACAACCGCGCCTCTTGATGGTCTTGTTAACGCAAGCTCGTTCGTTGACCGTGATTCTTTGAAGTCGGACAAGGCAGGCTTCGTCAATGTGGGAGGGGTTCCGTTCCTTCTTCCCTCCGTTGAGGCAGGGCGCGACCACGTCGATGTTGGTGTTAGCCTGTACCGTTACAATAGGCAATGGGGGTACGACCCGGCGTCTAAGCCCACTACAACGTATATCGGACCGCAGGCGTACGATCCCTCGGAGCTTAAATTCTATGTGCTGCATGCTTCATACAGCCGCGTGTGGATTCTGGCCGCAGCCGATGGCGAACCAGACAGCACTCCAATTCTGACCGTCCGCTTTTTCAAGCCGGGCATTGGGTGGGAAGTGGATTCAGCGCGGGCTGTACCCGAGTGGGCGGCCACGAACGCTCCTTCTTATGCAAGACGTGTAGATGTTGTCATGAAGGACGGCAAGCCGGGGTTCCTATGGGCGATTCCTATAGACATTGATTCCGGGGCGCTTGCTGGCGACTACCGTGATCAAGGCCTCTTGATGGCTGTAGAACTCACCAAGCAAACTTATGATTTCGTGGCATACCCTGATCCATGCAGTTATGGCAGTTTTCAGGGAGGTTTGCCGAGCTCAGCACGCGTGTATGGCGTGACTTTCGAAAAGGCTCCTGTCTCAGCCTACGGCACTGGCGAACAACGCGGTAACCTTTATCCGTTTCCGGAGAAGGCAAAGTGGTTTGTCGAGGTGAAAAGCCAGAGTGCCAAGGAGGAAAAAATCAGCGTCAAAGTGCGTAGCGAAGGACCGCTCGGAACTGTTTTCGAAAAACAACAGGAAGTTACGGTCAAGCCTGGTGAGGACAAGCGGGTTGAATTTGCACCGGAGACTAAGGAGTACGGTCTGTACAAAGTCAAAACAGAAGTCTCCTCAAGAGGATGGAAGCAAAAGCGCGATGGCACATTCCTTATGCTGCCATCCGACAAAGAACGCAAGGCCACGAGCAAAACTTCGCGCTTCGGTATATATAACTGGGGCGGGGCTCATGGCACGGAGTCCGATCCGGAAGTTTACCTGCGTCAGATGCGTCTGCTTGGCTGCTTCGTCGGAGCGCCGCACTCTGCCACAAACCGCGTCAAGTGGGGCATCGCACCGGGCCACCACCGCATTTACGGTCGCGGCTACCAGCCTTGGGCCAAGACTAATCCGCCAGAGAAGGAAGGCCGCAACACGGTTGTGACAAACACCGCGGCCAATGCGGCCGCTCTGATGAAAGAGCACCCCGACACCAAGTACTTAAACGCATTCGCGGAGGATTCTATCTCTCTAAGGATGACTCACGGCCTGCCGCCATATGTTTTCGGTCAGCCTTGGTTTACATACGACGAGCGGGAGCGTGAACGCGTTACCGGCTACTTCAACACGGCTCAGGCTGTCGCGGAGGGCACGCGTAAAGGGGCGCCTGACGCCGAATTCATATTCGGCCACTGCTCGCCAAGCTTCTTCCTGGCGTTCTTCCGCGAACCCGGATGGAACAATGACTGGTTTGACGGCGTCGGCCTGGACCAGCCGCAATTCGAGCGCATGCCGGAGAGGCCACCTCGCGCCACAGAACCGAGCAGCTTGTACTTTCTCCACAAGGAGATGAAAGACCGTGGAATGGGCGACAAAAAACTAGTCCACCTCGAGTCGTATTTCCCGTCAAGTCATCCGCTGGCGCTTGGGCACCGCAGGCAGGCCGACAGCATCGTGCGCACGGCTGCGCTTGGTATGTCTTGGGGCTCAACTGATTTCGTCGACACTTGGTCGCTGCACGATTGCTCCGGCCAGTGGGGCAGCCAGCACTACGGGTGCGTGGGTTTGATCGGGCGTGCGCCCGAATACAATCCAAAGCCGGCCGCTGCGGCTTATGCCACCATGTCGCTGGTGCTCGACTTGGCGGAATACGACGGCACCGTCGATACTGGCTCTCGCAGCGCATACTGCCTGCGGTTCAAGGATCCAGATGGTGCGCGCTTGGTGTATCCCGCATGGACTATTAGAGGGAAGCGCCCGCTTAAATTGTCGTTCACCTCAGGCTCAGAGGCTAAAACAGTC